>JBFMCA010000088.1:0-20655 GCA_040754955.1 Acidobacteriota bacterium
CCCTAACAGCTGATGCACTTCCCCTGGTGCTTCACGCCGAAGGTCTCGAGCAGTTTCAGCGTCTCGGGGAATGGCTCGATGCGCTGGACGGGCCCGTTGGCCATGTCGGCCACGTTCTGCCCCTCGCGGTTCACCTTGTGGGGGTCGGCGCCTTTCGACACCAGGTACGCGATGGTCTCGTTGTCGCCGCGGGCGGCCGCGTGGTGGAGCGCGGTGCTGCCCTCATGGTCCACCGCGTTGACGTCGGCGTGCAGCTCCTCGACGAGGTACCGCACGGCGGCGAGCATGCCGCCGGGCGCGAAGCGGTGCGCGTTGGCGGCAAAGCCCTCGCCGTAGCCGACGCCGGCCGCCGCCAGAAGGGGCGGCACGCCGGGACCGCCGACGGGCACGGGCGGCAGGCCCGAGACGTCGCGCAGCTCGCGCGTGTCGGCGTCGCCGGTGCGCGGCCGGCCGACGGGCTTGAAGGTCGGAATGTGCGGGTCGGCGCCGTGGCTCACGAGCAGCTTCATCGCGTCGACGTCCGCCGCGTACGCCGCGCGCCAGAACGGCGTCGCGCCGATCTCGTCGACGCCCGAGAGGTCGAAGTTGTAGCCGGAGTACCAGACCTTGCGCTTGACCCGCACGTTCGGGTCGGCGCCCTTCTCGAGCAGGGCCTCGAGCAGGTCCAGATAGGTGGCCTGCTGCTGCAGGTACGCCCGGGGCTGCGGATAGAGCGCCTTGGGGGCCCACTGCAGGTTGAGCGTCGCGTAGAGCGGCGTCACGCCGTTGTCGGCCATCGCGTTCGGGTTCGCGCCTCGCGCCAGCAGGTCCAGCGCGAGATCGAAGTGCCCGTTGATGATGGCGACGAGCAGCGGCGTCGCCTGGTCGCCGGGATTGGGCTGGTCGAGCGCGGCGCCGCCGGCCAGGAGCGCGGCGACCACCTCGGCGTAGCCGTGCCGGGCGGCGAAGTGGAGGGGCGCCATGCCGCCCTGGGTGCCGATGAGCTCGTTGTAGCGGAACGGCCGCTCCAGGCCGGGCGTCCGCCGGTCCTCCTGCGCGCCCTGCCGCTGCCGCGACTGCTCCTCCTCGGGAGCCGTGAGCGCCCGGAGGTTGGTCACCTTCGTCGTGGCGGTCGGCGTTGCGCCGGCCTTGAGCAGCGCGCGCACGACGTCGAGCCGGTTGTTGGCGGCGGCGTACATCAGCGGCGTCAGGCCCATCGACCGCTCGGCCGCGTTCACGTCTGCCCGGTTCTCGATGAGGATCGTCGTCGTGCGGACGTCGCCCGACGCGGCGCCGAGCATGAGCGGCGTGGATCCCACCGAGGACGCGGCGTTCGGGTCGGCGCCGGCGGCCAGGAGCGCGGCGACGACGCCCGCGTGGCCGGCCTTCGCGGCCAGGTGAAGCGGCGTGTAGCCGCCGAGGCGCGTGAGCGCCCGGACGTTCGCGCCGGCCACGAGCAGCATCCGCGCCAGCTCGGTGTGCCCCTGGGTGGCGGCCCAGTGCAGCGCGGTCATGCCGTCGCCCTGCGCCGCGTTGACGTCCGCGCCGTCCTTGAGGAGGGCCCGTACAGCGTCCACGTCCCCCGCCATGGCGGCGTCGGCCACGGTGGCGTTCGACGCCTGCGCCACCAGCGTCAGTCCCAGAAGCACCGCCAGCAGTCCACCCACGAACCGTGATGTCACCATAGCTCGCTCACTTCGCGCGGCGCGGCGCGCCGCGCCCTCCGCACCCTGCTACCGATTCGCGACCGTGGTGTCCGGCGCCGCGTTGAGATCGAGGACGCCGGTGCTGTCGCCGAAGCTCGTCCGATCGTCCAGGCCCAGGAGGTGCATGGCGCCCAGCATCGCGTTGGCCATCGGCGTGGCGTCGGGCGTCCAGATGTGGAGCCCTCCCTTGAGGCGGCCGCCGGCGTGCCCGGCAAACAGCAGCGGGCACCGCTTGTGGTTGTGGTTGTTCGAGTTGCCCATCGGCGACCCGTAGATGATGAGCGTGTTGTCCAGGAGGGTGCTGTCGCCGTCCGGCGTCCGCTTCAGCTTGTCGAAGAAGTACGGCAGCAGGCTGGCGTGGTAGCGGTTGATGCGCGCGAACTCCTTGATGCGGTCCTCGCGCTCCTGGTGGTGCGACGCGTTGTGGAAGCCGGTCTTGACTCCGCTCTCGGGATACACGCGCCCCGACGCGTCGCGGCCCAGCTTGAACGAGAACACCCGCGTGATGTCCGACGCAAAGGCCAGCGCCTGCAGGTCGAACATGATCTTGACGTGCTCGTCGAACGAGTCGGGCACGCCGACCGGCGCCCCCGGCAGCTCGCGCGGCTCGCCCGAGCGGTTGAAGGCCTCCACCCGCTGGATGCGCGTCTCGATCTCCCGCACCTCGTCGAGGTAGTCGGCCAGCCGCGCCTGGTCGGCGGGGCCGAGGTTCTTCTTGAGGCGAGTCACCTCGCCCGTCAGCCAGTCGAGGATGCTGCGATCCTCGGCGCGCCGCTCGGCGCGCTCGGCCGCCGTCGCGCCCACGCCGAAGAGCTGGTCGAACACCGCGCGCGGGTCGCGGATCATCGGCAGCGGATCGGTCGGCGACGCCCAGCTGATCGTGTCGGTGTAGACGCACGAGTAGCCGTAGGAGCACCCGCCCGCCTGGTCCACGTTCTCGATGCAGAGCTGCATCGACGGAATCGGCGTCTCGCCGCCAATGCGCTTGGCGTACATCTGGTCGAGCGATTCGCCGACCCGCACGTCGGAGCCCTGCGTCTGCCGCGGGTGGCTCTGCGTCAGGAACACGGCGCTCGACCGGAAGTGGTCGCCGCCGATTTCGGGCAGCGAAAACGCCTCGGCCATCCGCACGTCGGTGTTGCTGACAATGGTGACGTGCTCGCGCCAGGGCTCGAGCGGCGAGAGCGCCGTCGGCGAGAGGTCGAAGTTCCGGCCCGTCGCCGCGGGCGACCACATGTTCGCCTTGAGCCCGATGGCCGTGGCCCCGGCCGACCCGTGGACGATCTCGATGGCCGCCAGCCGCGTCTTGCCGGCTGCCGCCTTCGCCCGAGCGGCGCCCGCCGGCACCATCGCGTCAAGGAAGGGCAGGGCGACGGTCACGCCCATGCCGCGCAGAACCGTGCGTCGGGACACGTGCTTGCTCGTGATGAACATTGGCGGTTTTCCTCTCGATGGGTCGATAGGGGCTCTGGGCTCGGGGCTCTGGGCTTTGGGGCCTCAGGCTCTCGGCCTCATCTTCAATCTTCAATCCGTCAATGCGACGCCGCTGGCGCGCTGAGCCGCCCCATCCGGAAGGCGGGGCTCGACGCCACCGCCGTCACGAACGCCGACAGCTTGTAGTCGCTCGCCGCCGCCTGGCGCACGATCGCGCGCACGGCCGGCATGTCCCCGCTCTCGAGCCGCCGCCCGAGCGCATAGGTCATCAGGCTCTCGGTAAAGCTCAGGAGGAACACGTCCTTGCGGCCGACGAGCGCCTGACGCAACCCCGCCGGCCCGTCCACCCGCGTCCCGTCGTAGAGCTCGCCGACCGGGTCCACCGGCACTTCGCTGTCCTTGATGCGCCAGGCCCCGGTCACGTCGAAGTTCTCGAGCGCCAGCCCCAGCGGATCGATGAGCTTGTGGCACGAGGTGCAGGCCGGGTTCTTCCGGTGCTCTTCCATCCGCTCGCGCACCGAGAGGCGCTTCGCCTGCCCGCCCGCGCCGATCTCCTCGAGGGCCGGCACGTTGGGCGGCGGCGGTGGCGGCGGCGTGCCGAGCAGCACCTCCATCACCCAGCGCCCGCGCTGCACCGGCGAAGTCCGATCGGCCACCGACGTCAGGAGCAGGATGCTGCCGTGCCCCAGGATGCCCCGGCGGTAGTCCGGCACGGGCACGCGCCGGAAGTGCTCGCCGATGACGTTCGGGATCCCGTAGTGCCGCGCGATGCGCTCGTTGACGAAGGTGTAGTCGGCCGTCAGCAGGTCGAGGATGCTGCGGTCGTCGCGGATCAGGCTGTCGAACAGCAGCTCCGTCTCGCGGACGAACGCCTGCGAGAGCCGCGTGTCCCAGAGCGGGTAGAAGTGGTGATCGGGCCGCACCTTCTCGACGTCCTGCAGCCGCAGCCACTGACCCGCAAACCGCGTGGCCAGCGCCTCGGACCGGGGGTCGGCCAGCAGGCGCCGCACCTGGGCCTCGACGCCGGCGTCCGTCGCGAGCCCGCCCTGCCGGGCCACCCGCAGCAGCTCGGCGTCGGGCGGCGCGCCCCAGAGGAAGAACGACAGCCGCGACGCGAGGTCCACGTCCGTCAGGCGGTAGGTGTCGCCCGCCCGCACCGTCGCCGGCACCTGCTCCATCCGGAACAGGAACCGCGGGTTGACCAGCATGGCCTGGATGGCGAACCGCACGCCGTTCTCGAAGCCGCCCTTCGCGCGGCCCTGGTCGAAGAACGACATGAGTCCCTTCATGTCTTCCGCCGACACGGCGCCGCGGTAGGCGCGCGCGGCCAGCCGCCGCACGATCTCGGTGGCGCACGCCGTCTCCTCGCCCGGCGCGGTGGGCCGGCACGTGAAGATCCGCCGGCGCGACGGCGTCTCCGACACCCCGGTCACCTCGTGCGGCCCGACGATGGTGAGGTCGCGGAGGTGGGCCAGGGCGGTGACGCCGTAGGTCTCGCCGATGTTGGTGTCGGCCAGCGTGTGCTCGATGGGCGCCAGCAGGTCGTCCACCGGCCCGTCGAAGCGCTGCAGGAACGCGGCCGACACGCGGTGCGGGCCGGCCTTGACGTACACACGGGGCGTGAACAGATTCAACCCGTTCGGATCCGATTCGTCCATCCGCGGGTTGATGTCCACGAGCGCCACGCGCACGCCGTCGATGGACACCTCGATCTTGTCGTCGGGCACCGGGCCGCCGTAGAGCTGGCCGGTCGGGCTGCCGTGCAGCATCAGCCGGAACGTGTAGAGCCCGTCGGCCGGGAACGTGTGCACGACCGACGTGCCGCCCCGCGTGCCGATAGGCGTGCCCGCGATGTGGTGCATCTGCGACGAGGTGCGCGGCACCTTGTAGGTGGTTTCACTCGGCGAGGCGTTGCGGTCGCCGACCGCCAGCCGGCTGATCTGGCTCGCCGCCCGGAGATAGCCCTCCATGAGCGTTGCGGAGAACGACTGCACGTCGGCGACGTTGTCGAAGCCGTCGCTGATGGTGTCGGGCGGCAGGTACTGCGCGACGTCCACGTCGACGTCCAGCAGGTCCTTCACCGCCGCCGTGTACTCGGCGCGGTTGAGGCGCTGGAAGGGCCGCCAGCCCGGATTGGGGTGCGCCGCCGCCGCGCGGTCGAGCGTGGCCTCCATCGCCGCGGCCAGCGCCGCCAGCGTCTCCTCCGCCGGCCGCCGCGCCCCGGAGGGCGGCATCATGCCGGCCCGCAGCCGCCGGATCATCCGCTCGGCAGTCTCGGCGTCCTCGGTGAGACGCGCGGCGTCGAACGACGCCAGCGTCAGCCCGCCCGTCCTGGCGCGGTCGTTGTGGCACGTGGTGCAGTACTGCTTGACGAGCGCCGTCTGCTCGACGGCGCTCATGCCGGCCCCGCCGGTGCGGGCGGGCGAGGTTCGGGCGGGCGCCTGCCGCGCAGCCGCCGGGGCCGGCGTGGGACCCGTGCTCGAAGCCTGCGCCTGCACGAGCGCCGCGCCGAGCGCCCCGACGCCGACCAGCGTGAGAACGACGCGACCCATGGCCCGCCCTAGGCGACCGTCGTGGGCGGCGCCTCGTTGAGGCTCATCGCCGCCGTGCTGTCGCCGAAGCTCGGCGTGTCGTCGAGCCCGAGCATGTGCAGGCCCGTCAGCATCGCGTTCGCCATCGGCGTCTGGTCGGCGGCCCGGATGTGCAGGTTGCCCTTGAGCCGGCCGCCGGCGTGGCCCAGGAAGATGAGCGGACACCGCTTGTGGTTGTGCGTGTTCGAGTTGCCCATCGGCGACCCGAAGATGATGAGCGAGTTCTCGAGCAGGTTCGCGTCGCCGTCGGCCGTCGCCTTGAGCTTCTCCAGGAAGTACGGCAGCAGGCTGATGTGGTACCGGTTGATCTTCGCGAAGTCCTTGATGCGGTCCTCGCGCTCCTGGTGGTGCGACGCCGAGTGGAACGCCGTCCGGACGCCGCTCTCCGGGTACACCCGGTTCGACGCGTCGCGCCCCAGCTTGAACGCGAACACGCGCGTCAGGTCCGACGCGAATGCCAGCACCTGCAAGTCGAACATCAGTTTGACGTGCTCGTCGAACGAATCCGGCACGCCCACCGGCGCCCCGGGCAGCTCGCGCGGCTCGCCCGTGCTGTTCTGGGCCTCCACGCGCTGGATCCGGCGCTCGATCTCCCGCACGTTCTGCAGGTAGTCGTCGAGCCGCACCCGGTCGGCGGCGCCCAGCTCGCGCTGCAGCTCGGCCACCTCGGACGTGATCCAGTCGAGGATGCTCCGGTCCTCGGCCCGGCGATGGGCGCGCTCCTCGGGCGTCGCGCCGACGCCAAACAGCTGGTCGAACACCGTGCGCGGGTTGCGCACCATCGGCAGCGGATCGGACGGCGAGGCCCAGCTGATGGAATCCGTGTACACGCACGAGTAGCCGTAGGAACAGCCCCCGGCTTGATCGACGTTCTCGATGCAGAGCTGCATCGACGGGATCGGCGTCTCGCCGCCGATCCGCTGCGCGTACATCTGGTCGAGCGACGTCCCGACGAAGACATCCGACCCCTGCGTCTGCTTGCACTTCGACTGCGTGAGGAACGTCGCGCTCGACCGGAAGTGGTCGCCGCCAATCTCCGGCAGCTCGAAGGCCTCGGCCATCCGGACGTCCGTGTTGCTCACGATCGTCAGGTAGTCGCGGAACGGCTCGAGCGGGCTCAGCGTCGTCGGCGCGAGGTCGAAGTTCGAACCCGTCGCCGCCGGCGCGAACATGTGCTGCTTGATGCCGTAGGCCGTGCTCCCGGCGTTGCCGTGTACCATCTCGATGGCCACGAGCCGCACCTTGTTCGCGCGGGCCCGCGCCTCGGCCGTCCGCGCCGGCGCCATCGCCTCGAGGAACGGCAGCGCCACCGTGACCCCCATGCCCCGCAGGACCGTGCGCCGAGACAGGTGCTTCTTCGTGATGAACATCGCGCCTCCCTACACTCTCAACCCGTGAACCGCGAATCTCGAATCCCAGATGCCTCAGTGCAGCGTCGTCAGGGCCGGTTCCACCGGCCGATTCATCCGGAACGCCGGGCTGTTGACGATGCCCAGGATGAACGCCGACATCCGGTAGCCCGCCTTTTCGGCATCACGGACGATGGCGCGGACCGTGGGCATGTCGTAGTACTCCACCCGGCGGCCGAGGGCGTAGGTCATCAGGTTCTCCGTGAAGCTCAGCAGAACCACGTCCTTGTGCTTCAGCAGCGCGTTCCTGAGCCCCGCCACGCCGTCCATCTTCGTGCCGTCGTAGAGGTCGCCGACCGAGTCGACCGGCACCTCGTTGTCCTTGATGCGCCACGCACCCGTGACGTCGAAGTTCTCGAGCGCCAGGCCGAGCGGATCGATGACGCGGTGGCACGACGTGCACGCCGGGTTCTTCCGGTGCTCCTCCATGCGTTCGCGCACCGACAGCGTCCGCCCGCCCACCGCGCTCTTCACCGAATCGTCGAGGCTCGGGACGTTGGGCGGCGGCGGCGGCGGCGGCGTGCCGAGCAGTACCTCCATCACCCACTTGCCGCGCAGCACCGGCGAGGTGCGGTCCGCGATGGAGGTCAGCGTCAGAATGGCGCCCTTGCCCAGGATGCCCCGCCGATGGTCGGGCACCGTCACGCGCTGGAAGGCGCTCCCCATCACGTTCGGGATGCCGTAGTGGAGCGCGACCCGCTCGTTGACGTACGTGTGGTCCGCCGTCAGCAGGTCGAGCAGGCTCCGGTCCTCGCGGAAGAGGCTGTCGACGAAGAGCTCGACCTCGCGGCGGAAGCCTTCCGCGAGCGTGTCGTCGTACATCGGGTAGTACAGGTAGTCGGGGAAGATCTTGTCGAGCTCCTGCAGGCGCAGCCACTGGCCGCCGAACCGGGTCGCCAGCGACTCGGCGCGCGGGTCCGCCAGCAGCCGCCGCACCTGCGTCTCGAGCCCCGCCTTCGTGCGGAGCGCGCCGGCGCCCGCGGCCTTGACCAGCTCTTCGTCGGGCACCGTGCCCCACAGGAAGAACGACAGGCGCGACGCCAGGTCGATGTCGTTGACCCGGTACGCGTCCCCGGCCCGCAGCGCCGACGGCGCCGGCTCGAAACGGAACACGAAGCGCGGACTGGCCAGGAGCGCCTGCAGCGCCAGCCGGATGCCGCCCTCGAAGCCGCCGGAGGTCCGGCCCCGCTCGTAGAAGCGCAGCAGATCCTGCACGTCGTCGTCACTGGCCGTGCCGCGGTAGGCCTGCGTTGCCAGGTTCCGCAGAATGGCCCTCGCGCACGGCGTCTCCTCCTCGGCCGCCGTGGGCCGGCACGTGAAGATGCGGCGGCGGCTCGGCGTGTCGGAAATACCCGTGACCTTGAAGGGCCCGGTCACGACGAAGTCGCGCAGGTGCGGGTGCGCCGTGATGCCGAAGCTGATGCTCACGTCGACCAGCGTGTTCTCGACGGGGATGAGCAGGTCGTCCGACGGCCCCTGCGCGATCTGCAGGAACGCGGCCGACACGCGCTGCGGCCCGGCCTTGACGTGAATCGGCGGCGTGACCAGGTCGAGGCTGTTCTTCGGATCGGACTCGCTCATCCGGGCGTTGAGCTCGAAGAGCGCCACGCGCTCGCCGTTGATGGAGACCTCCACCTTCTCGGTGCCCAGGTAGCTCATCGTCGAGCGGCCGTACAGCCCGCCGAGCGGCTCGTAGTGCAGGTTCATGCGGAACACGTACTCGCCGTCGGCCGGGAAGACGTGGACGACGGACAGGCCGCCGCGGGTGCCGAGCGGCGCGCCCTCCACGTGGTGCAGCTGCGACCTGGTGCGGCCGAGCTTGTAGGTGTACGAGCCCGCGGTGGCGTTGCGGTCGCCGACCGCCAGCCGGCTGATCTGGCTGGCCGCGCGCAGGTAGCCCTCCATGAGCGTCGGCGAGAAGGTCTGGACGTCCGCCACGTTGTCGTAGCCGCGGCTGACCGTGTCGGGCGGCAGATACGACGAGACGTCCACGCTGATGCCGAGCAGCTCTTCCACCGCGCGCTGGTACTCGGCGCGGTTGAGCCGCTGGAACGGCTTCCAGCCCGGGTTGGGCGACGTGGCCGCCGCGGCGTCGACGCTGCGCTCCAGCGAGACCGCCAGCGCCTTGAGCGTGGCCTCCTCAGGCCGCCGGGCGCCGGCCGGCGGCATCATGCCGGCCCGGAGCTTGCGGATGACCTTCTCGGCCGTCTCCGCGTCGTCCGAGACCCGGGCCGCATCGAACGTGGCGAGCGACAGGCCGCCGACACGCGCGCGATCGTTATGGCACGTCACGCAGTACTGCTTGACGAGCGCCGCCTGCTCGACAGGCGCGAGCGTCCCGGCCGCAGGCCGCGGCGAGGACGCGACGGGCGCCTGCCGCGCGCCAGCCGCCGGCGCGGGCCGAGCCGGCGCCGGCTGCGGCCCCGCGGCCGACAGCCCCAGCCCCAGGCCGACAACGGCGACAAGCACAACGAGCGATCGGGTCATTCGGTGATCCTCTTACAGGCTCTAGGCTCTAGGCTCTAGGCTCTGGGCTCTGGGCTCTGGGCTCTGGGCTCTGGGCTCTTGCTCCACCCCTCCAAGCCTCCACCCCTCCAAGCCTCCAAGCCTCCCTTAGCACGAGACGCACTTGTTCTGGTGCTTCACGCCGAGCGACTCGAGCAGCTTCAGCGTGTCGGGCCAGGGCTCGATGCGCTGCACCGGGCCGTTGGCCATGTCGGCGACGTTCTGGCCCTCGCGGTTCATCTTCTTCACGTCGGCGCCCTTGGCGACCAGGAACTTGATCATCTCGTTGTCGCCCCGGGCGGCGGCGTGGTGCAGCGCCGTGTTGCCCTCGTGGTCCTGGGCGTTGACGTCGGCGCCCAGCTCCGTGACCAGGTACTCGACGGCGGCGAGCATGCCGGCCGGCGCGTGCCGGTGCGAGTTGGCGGCAAAGCCCTCGCCGTAGCCGACGCCGGCGGCGGCCTGGAGCGGCGTGACGCCGGGGCCGGCCACCGGGATTGGCGGGATGCCCGAGACGTCCTGAATGGTCAGGCGGTCGGCGCCGTCGCCCGTCCGGGGGCGGCCCGCCGGCTTCATCGTCGGGATGTGCGGGTCGGCGCCGTAGCGGACGAGCAGCTTCATGGCCTCGACGTCGGCTGCGTACGCGGCGCGCCAGAACGGCGTGGCCCCAATCTCGTCCACGCCCGAGAGATCGAAGTTGTAGCCGGAGTACCAGACCTTCTTCTTCAGCCGGGCGTTGGGGTCGGCGCCCGCGGCGAGGAGGATCTCGAGCATGTCGAGGTGCGAGAGCGTCTGCTGCAGGTACGCGCGCGGCTGCGGGTAGAGGGCCTTCGGCGCCCACTGCACGTTCAGCGTCGCGTAGAGCGGCGTCGCGCCGTTGTGCGCCGCGGCGTTCACGTCGGCGCCGCGCTCGATGAGCAGCTTCGCGAGGTCGAAGTGGCCGTTCATGATGGCGATGAGCAGCGGGCTGGTCTGGTCGCCGCCCGAGACCTGGTTGACGTCGGCGCCCGCGTCGAGCAGGACGCGCGCCGCGTCGATGTGGCCCTGGCGCGCGGCGAACAGCAGCGGGGAGAGCCCGCCCTGGTATGCCACCAGCTCGTTGAACCGGAACTGGCGGTCGATGCCGGGCTTGCCCTGGCCGAAGGGGTTGCGCCCGCCGCCCTGGCCGCCGCCCGGCGCGGCTGCCGGCCCGCCCTGGCCCGCCTGGCCGCCCTGCTGTTGCTGCTGGAGCTGCTGGCGGAAGAACTCCTCCTCGGGCGAGGTCAGCGCCGCCAGGTCGACGACCTTGGTCTGCGCCTTCACGTCGGCGCCGGCCTTGATGAGTGCCTGCATGGCCTCGACGCGGTTGTAGGCGGCGGCAAACATGAGCGGCGTCTCCTGCCGCGCGTGTTCGCGGGCGTCCACGGTGGCGCCGTTCTCGATGAGCATCGTCACGGCGCGCGCGTTGCCGGCGGCGGCGCTGAGCATGAGGGGCGTCGTGCCGGTCGTGGTGGCCGCGTTCGGGTCGGCACCCGCGGCGAGCAGCGCGGCGATGACGTCTGCGTGGCCGCCTTCGGCCGCGAGAATGAGCGGCGTGAACGCGCCCAGCCTCGTCGTCGACTTCACGTTGGCGCCGGCGTACAGGAGCATCCGCGTCAGCTCGGCGTCGCCCCGCTTGGCCGCCCAATGCAGCGCGGTCATGCCGTCGCCCTGCGCGGCGTTGACGTCGGCGCCGTCCTTGAGCATCGCCCGGACGGCCGCGGCGTCGCCCTGCATGACGGCATCCGCCACCGTCGGATAGCTGGACGCCTGCACCACGACGGTCAGGCACAGCGCGCCTGCCGCCAGCCCCCCAAAGAACCTCGAAGTCACCATAGCTCGCTCACTCTCTCGATCGTCGCGGTTCGTGCGCCTACTCGGCGACGGTGGTCTCCGGCGCGTCGTTGAGCGACATCGCGCCGGTGCTATCGCCAAAGCGGTCGAGATCCTCGACGCCCAGCAGATGCAGCGCTGTCAGCATCGAGTTGGCCATCGGCGTGCCGTCGGCCGCCCGGATGTGGAGCCCGCCCTTGAGCCGGCCGCCCGCGTGGCCCGCGTAGAACAGCGGGCACCGCTTGTGGTTGTGCACGTTCGAGTTGCCCATCGGCGACCCGTAGATGATGAGCGCGTTGTCGAGGAGCGTCCCGTCACCGTCGGGCGTCCGGCGCAGCTTGTCGAGGAAGTACGGCAGCTGCGCGACGTGGTAGCGGTTGATCGCCGCGAACTGCTTGATGCGATCCTCGCGCTCCTGGTGGTGCGACGCCGGATGGAACCCCGTGTTGACGCCGCTCTCCGGATACGCGCGGCCGGACCCGTCGCGGCCCATCTTGAAGGAGAAGACGCGCGTCGTGTCCGACGCGAAGGCGGCCACCTGCAGGTCGAACATGAGCCGCACGTGCTCGGCGAACGAGTCGGGCACGCCGGCCGGCGCGCCGGGCAGCTCGCGCGGATCGCCCGACATGTTCTGCGCCTCGACCCGCTGGATGCGCCGCTCGATCTCGCGGACGTCCTCGAGGTACTCCGTCAGCCGCTGCCGGTCGGCCGGCCCGAGCGTGCTCTTCAGCCGCGCCACCTCGCCCGTAATCCAGTCGAGAATGCTCCGGTCGTGGCGCCGGTGCAGCGCCCGCTCCTCGGGCGTCGCGCCGACGCCGAACAACTGGTCGAAGGCGACGCGCGGATCGCGGATCATCGGCAGCGGATCGGTGGGCGACGCCCAGCTGATGGTGTCGGTGTAGACGCACGCGTAGCCGTAGGCGCAGCCGCCGGCCTGGTCGACGCTCTCGATGCACAGCTGCATCGACGGGATCGGCGTCTCCTGTCCGAAGCGCTGGGCGTAGAGCTGGTCGAGCGACGTGCCGGCGAAGACGTCCGACCCCTGCGTCTGCTTGGGCTTGGACTGCGTGAGGAACACCGCGCTCGAGCGGAAGTGGTCGCCGCCAATCTCGGGCAGCTCGAACGCGTCCGCCATGCGGCAGTCGGTGTTGCTGACGATGGTCAGGTGATCGCGGAACGGCTCGAGCGGGCTGAGGCTGCTCGTGCTCAGGTCGAAGGCCCGCCCGGTCGCGGCCGGCGACCACATGTGGGCCTTGGCGCCGATCACGGTGGCGCCGGCCGACCCGTGCACCATCTCGATGGCCGCGAGCCGCACCGGGCGCTTCGCCGCCTGCGACGCGCGCGCGCCGGCCGGCAGCATCGCCTCGAGAAACGGCAGCGCAATGGTGACACCCATCCCCCGCAAGACCGTGCGGCGCGTGATGTGCTTGCTCGTGATGAACATCGGCGGTTCCTTTCGGGCTTCCGGCTTCGGGCTTCCGGCTTCGAGCTCCAGGCTTCACGCCTCAGGCCCGAATCTCAAATCTCAAATCTCAAATCTAAAATCTCAAATCGCGAGCGTCCGTCGTCTCGGCCCCCTCCGCGCGGTTCATGCGGAAGGCGGCGCTCCGGGCCACGCCGAGGACGAACGCCGACAGCCGGTTGTCGTCCCTCGCCGCGTCGCGCACGATGGCGCGAATCGCGGGCATGTCGTAATACTCCACGCGGCGGCCGAGCGCGTAGGTCATCAGGCTCTCGGTGAACGCCGTCAGGAACACGTCCTGCCGCTTCAGGATGGCGTTGCGGAGACCGACCGGGCCGTCCATCACGGTACCGTCGTAGAGCTCGCCGACGGCATCGACCGGCATGCCGGCATCCTTCAGGCGCCACGCGCCCGTCACGTCGAAGTTCTCGAGCGCCAGGCCCAGCGGGTCAATCACGCGGTGGCACGACGTGCAGGCCGGGTTCTTCCGGTGTTCCTCCATGCGCTCGCGCACCGTGAGGAGCCGCCCGCCCTGATTGGCCGCGGCCGACTCGTCCAGGCTCGGCACGTTCGGCGGCGGCGGCGGCGGCGGCGTGCCAAGCAGCACTTCCATCACCCACTTGCCGCGCTGCACGGGCGAGGTGCGGTCCGCGACCGACGTCAGCGCCAGGATGCTGCCGTGTCCGAGCAGGCCCCGCCGGTAGTCGGGCACCGGCACCCGCCGGAACTCGCTCCCCATCACGTTGGCGAGGCCGTAGTGCTTCGCGACGCGCTCGTTCGCGAACGTGTAGTCGGCCCGGATCAGGTCGAGCACGCTGCGATCCTCGCGCACGATGCTGTCGAAGAAGAGCTCGGTCTCCCGCGCGAGCGCCCGGGCGAGCGTCGCGTCGTACTGCGGGTAGAGCAGCGCGTCGGGGTGGATCTTCTCGAGGTCCTGCAGGCGCAGCCACTGGCTGGCAAACCGCGTGGCGAGCGCCTCCGAGCGCGGGTCGGCCAGCAGCCGCCGGACCTGCTTCTCGTAGCCGCCCGGCGTCCGAAGCTCGCCGGCGCGCGCCGCCTTCAGCAGCGGCTCGTCGGGCGCCGCGGCCCAGATGAAGAACGACAGCCGCGCCGCCAGATCGACGTCGCTCACCCGGTAGGCCTGGCCGGCGCGCAGGGTCGCCGGCGCCGACTCGAGCCGGAACAGGAACTTCGGGCTCGCCAGAATCGCCTGGAGCCCCAGCCGAATGCCGGCCTCGAAATCGCCGTCCCGCCGGCCCTGCTCGTAGAAGGCGAGCAGGCCCGCCATGTCCTCGGGCCCGACCGGCCCGCGGTACGCCTGCCGCGCCAGCCGGCCCAGGATCTCCGACGCACATGCGGCCTCCTCGGCCGCCGCCGTCGGGCGGCACGTGAAGATGCGCCGGCGGCTCGGCGTGTCCGAGACGCCCGTCACCTTCATCGGGCCGGCAATCATGAAATCGCGCACGTGCGGCAGCGCCGTCACGCCGAAGCCCGCGCCGATCTGCGAGTCGGCCAGCGTGTGCTCGATGGGCGCCAGCACGTCGTCGACCGGGCCGAGGAAGCGCTGGATGAACGCGGCGCTCACGCGCTGCGGCCCCGCCTTCACCATGACGGGCGCCGTCGAGATGGTCATGCCCGTCGGATCCTGCTCGCTCATCCGGGGGTTGATGTCGAGCAGCGCCACGCGCTCGCCGTTGATGGAAATCTCGATTTGCTCGCCCGGCGTCGTGCTGCCGAAGAGCTGCCCCGTCGGAATCGAGTGCAGCATCACCTTGAACACGTACTCGCCGTCGGCCGGGAAGATGTGCACGACCGACAGCCCGCCGCGCGTGCCGTACGGCGCGCCCTCGACGTGCCGCATCTGCGACGCCGTGCGCGGGACCTTGTAGGTGGCGTTGGTGGGCGACGCGCCGGGATCCCCCGTCGCGAGAAGCGCAATGCGGCTGGCCGCGCGCAGGTAGCCCTCCATGAGCGTCGGCGAGAACATCTGGGCGTCGGCGACGTTGTCGAAGCCGGCGCTGAGGGTGTCGGGCGGCAGGAACGCCGCAACGTCCACGTCGAGATCCACCAGATCGCGCACGGCGCGCGCGTACTCCGCCCGGTTGAGCCGCTGGAAGGGCTTGAAGCCCGGATTGGGCCGCACGGCCGCGGCCTGGTCGATGCGCGCCTCGAGCGCCGCCGCCAGGCCGATGAGCGTCGACTCATCGGGCCGGCGCGTGTTCGGCGGCGGCATCATGCCCGCTCGCAGCTTCCGGATGATCTTCTCGGAGACCTCGGCCTGATCCGCGGCCGCGCCCGCGTCGAAGCTCGCGAGCGTCAGGCCGCCCGTCCTGGCGCGGTCGTTGTGGCAGGTGACGCAGTACTGCTTGAGCAGCGCATTCTGCTCGGCGGGCGCCATCGCGGCCGCCGCCGTCGCATGCGACGCGACCGGCCGGGCCTGCGCCGCCGCGCCGGCCGCCTGCGACGCAGCCCCGACGCCGGGGGACCAGAACGTCCCGCCCATGGCGAGCGCTGCCGCGCACACGAAGACCAGCGTGAATTGGCGCATGTCTCCCCCGAAATACCCGACCAAAGCCTGTCCCGAAATGCGACGGATTACTCGTGTAAAGTTACCGCAGACTCACGCGTGGGTTGTCAGCGTTTGTCATTCGCCAACCCCAAGCAAACAAACTGCTTAGCTGCCCAAGTTGAGTGCGATGTTGGCAGATTTTCGGACCGCTGGCCGGGCCGGGGACGCCTCAGTCGTGGCTGCGCTCGTATTCGAGCTGCGCCCGCGTGTTCTCGGCCTGGCGAATCTTGTCGCGCTTCTGGGCCGCCTTGAGCGCCAGCGCGTGCGTCGTCTCCGATTTCAGGGCCGGCAGCGAGATGCGGCGCTCCACCTCGGCGCTCGCGCACCCCGGGCAGGGAGCGATGGCGCCGACCCTGACCAGGGCCTCGAAGGCCCGCCCGCAGGCGCGGCAGGTGAACTCGTAGATCGGCATGGCGTGACCGGACAATTATGCCGAATCCAGCCGGGGCGCCGCTAGCAGCAACCCTCGGTCCGCTGCTCGGCCGGCCCGTCGGCGCGGGCCAGGTTGCGCGCCGTGTCGATGAGGCACACGTGCGACCAGGCCTGGGGGAAGTTGCCGAGCAGCCGCCCGGCCACCGGGTCGTACTCCTCGGCGAGGAGCCCCACGTCGTTGGCGACGCCGAGCAGCCGCTCGAAGAGCGCCCGCGCCTCGGCGTGGCGGCCCTGCAGGGCGTAGTTGTCGGCGAGCCAGAAGCTGCACGGCAGGAACGTCCCCTCGCCCGCCGGCAGCCCGTCGACGTCGCCATGCTCGCCGGTCGCGTACCGGCGGACGAACCCGTCGCGGCCGAGCTCGCGGGCGATGGCGTCGACGGTGCCCGCCACGCGCGGGTCCGACGCCGGCAGGAAGCCCACGAGCGGCAGCATGAGGAGGCTGGCGTCGAGCGACCGTGATCCGTAGTACTGCGTGAAGCTGCCGATGCCGGTGTCGAACGCCTGCGCGCAGACTTCCGCGTGGATCGCGTCGCGGATGCGGCGCCAGCGGTCGACCGGCCCCTCGAAGCCTGTCTCCTCGATGCCCTTGATGCCGCGATCGAACGCCACCCACGCCATCACCTTCGAATGCGTGAAGTGCCGCTGCGGGCCGCGCACCTCCCAGATGCTCTCGTCCGGCTCGGTCCAGCCCGTCTCCAGGAAGTTCAGCAGCGCCCGCTGCAGTGCCCACGCGTCGTCGTTGGGCGGCAGGCCCCGGCGCCGGCCCTGGTGCAGCGCGTCCATCACTTCCCCGTAGACGTCGAGCTGCCGCTGGCTCCACGCGGCGTTGCCGATGCGCACAGGCCGCGATCCCGCGTAGCCGGGCAGCCACGGCAGCTCGAACTCCGGCAGCCGGCGCTCGCCCGCCACGCCGTACATGATCTGCAGCTTCTCCGGCTCGCCGGCCACCGCGCGCAGGAGCCAGTCGCGCCACGCCAGCGCCTCGTCGGTGAAGCCGCACGTCACGAGCGACAGCAGCGTGAAGGTGGCGTCGCGCAGCCAGCAGTACCGGTAGTCCCAGTTCCGCACGCCGCCCAGGTGCTCCGGCAGCGACGTCGTCGGCGCCGCGACGATGCCGCCGGTGGGCGCGTAGGTGAGGGCCTTGAGGGTGATGGCCGAGCGCAGCACGGCGTCGCGCCACGGCCCGCGGTAGCTGAACCGCTCTGCCCACTCGTGCCACCAGCGCTCGGTGTCCTCGGCGGCAGCGCAGGCGTCGATGGGGGTCGGCGGCGGCTCGTGCGAGGGGTGCCACATCAGCACGAACGGCACGCACTCGCCCGCCTTCACCGTGAAGCGCGCGCGCGTGGCGAAGCCTTCGCCTGTGGTGGGCACGGGCGACCAGAACGACACGGCGTCGGGGCCGCCGATGGCGCGGAGCGAGCCGTCGATGGCGCGCACCCACGGCACGATGCTGCCGTAGTCGAAGCGGAGCGTCAGGTCGAGCGTCATCGCGACCTCGCCCGAGACGCCCTCGACGAGCCGCACGACGTCGGCCTCGTGCTGCCGCGGCGGCATGCAGTCGACCACCCGCACACGGCCCGCGGGCGTGTCGAAATCGGTCTCGAGGACGAGCGACCGATCGCGGTAGCGCCGCGTGGTCCGGCTGACGGGACCGTCGGGCGCGATGCGCCAGCGGCCGTGCTCGGGGCCCCCGAGGAGGGCCGCGAAGCACGAGCACGAATCGAAGCGCGGCAGGCAGAGCCAGTCGATGGAGCCGTCGCGGCCGACGAGCGCGGCCGTCTGCGTGTCGCCGATGAGGGCGTAGTCCTCGATGGGCTGCGCGGACGGGCCCTGCCGCGTCATCCGGATCGCGCGGAGAGCCGGAGATCCGGCATGGGCGTGCCGGCAAACAGCCGCCGGCAGGGCTTGGCCATCAGCCTCGCCCACTGCGCCGAGCGGGTCACGCGGGCGCTGTCGGTCGCGATGCCCGTGTTGGCGTACATCTGCCGGTAGATCTTCGAGATGAGCACGAAGGCCAGGCGCGCCTTGATCGATCGCACCACCGACGACCGCGCCCAGATGCTCGGCAGGCTGTAGAAGCGATCCCACACGGCCTGCGTGCGCCGGCGAATCTCGTCCGCGGACATGCGCGGGTGCTCGATGTACACCTTCGGCCGGCGCTCCTGCGGGATGAGCCAGTGCCGCGTGACCGGCACGCCGTCCACCGCCGGCGCCGACTCCTGCACGGACTTCTCCCACGCCGCGAAGTCGAGCGTGCCGGGAAACGGCGTCAGCATCACGAACTGCGCGAACGTGAGCCCCGCGCGCTCGGCCACCGAGAGCGTCGCGTCGAACGTCTCGGGGGTATCGCTCGGCAGGCCGAAGATGAACGAGCCCAGGACGTGCAGGTCGTGCTCGCGAAACGCCCGCAGGCGCGCCACCAGCGCCTCGCCGCTCTCGTTGAAGTCCTTGTAGATGTCCTTGAGGCCCGCCGGCGTCACCGCCTCCACGCCGACCAGCGCCCCGCGGATGTGCGCCTGGCGCATCGCGCGCAGGAACTCGGGATCCTCGGCCGCCTCCATGGTGATCTGCGTGAAGAACACCGTGTCGTCCGGCAGGCGCGCGAGTTCGGCCATCAGCTCGAACCGCTCCTGGCGGATGGCCGACAGCCGCTCGTACTCGGCCTTGTTCGCCCGCCGGTCGGCCACGCGCAGGTCGTTCAGCGTCACCGGGTAGAAGTTGTCGTCGGCGAGCGCGATGAAGCGGAACCCGCGGCGCCGGAGATCCACAATCTCCGCGAGCACCCGATCGGCCGTCCGCTGGCGCGGCTTCTGGCCGTCCGTACGCCACACCGAGCAGAACGAGCAGTGCTTCGGGCACCCGCGCACGGTCTGCACCGACGCCCACATGTAGCGGTTCTCGGGCAGCAGCTCCCACCGGCCCGGCAGAAACGCCTCCGCATCGACGCGCCCGCCGTCGTACCGCGGCTGCAGCCGGCCCGCCGCCGCGTCCTCCAGCACGCGCCCCCACACCCGATCGCCGTCGCCGCTCACCACCGCGTGCGCGCCGCCCCGATCCAAGGCCTCGTCGGGATAGAGCGTCGCGTGGATGCCGCCGTAGATGACGAGCGCTCCAGCCGCGCGTGCCGCACGTCCCACCTCGTACCCGCGCAGGGCGTTGCCGGTGTGGATGCCGATGCCGACGACGTCGCCAGCCCGAATCGACCCCGCATCGAGCGGCTCCAGCGTTTCGTCGGTCAGGATGGGCCGGCCGAACGATTCGGGCGTCGCCGAGGCCAGCACGTACAGCCAGCGCGGCGTGATGACACCCACGCCGAACGACACGTGACTGGGGTTGATGAGGTGGACCGCCACGTCAGGAACTGCTCCGCCGGGACGAGCGCACCTTCGGCTTCCGTTCCGGCGCGGCCGTCGTGCTCCGCTCCAGGCGCACCATCGGCGTCGCGAACGTCCGCACGCCGTGCTCGTCGAAATCGATCACGGTGTGGTACTCGTTGACGGCCGTGATGGTTCCGTGACCATACTGGGGTTGCGACACACGATCGCCAACTGCAAATCGAGCCATGCGAGCCGTCTCCGGGTTCCGGAGCGTGCATCGCGTGTTGGCAGGCGAAGAAACGCGGAAGGCTGACGTCCGGAACGCCCGTAGTATACACCCGGCATTCCCGGCCAGGTCCCGCGGCAGGGGTCATACCGCCATGTCCATTCGTCCCATCAAGCGCATTGTCGAGTCCGCCCCCACCGTGGAGGGCGCCGGCGTCCGCCTCCGCCGCGCCTTCGGCTTCGGCGACACCGCCGACTACGACCCGTTCCTCCTCTTCGACGACTTCCGGAGCGACCGGCCCGAAGACTACCTGGCCGGCTTCCCCTGGCACCCCCACCGGGGCATCGAGACCATCACCTACGTTCTCGCCGGCGAGGTCGATCACGGCGACAGCCTCGGCAACCGGGGCACGCTCGGGGCCGGCGACGTCCAGTGGATGACCGCCGGCCGCGGCATCCTCCACCAGGAGATGCCCCGCGGCGACGCCCAGGGGCGGATGCACGGCTTCCAGCTCTGGGCCAACCTCCCCCGCCACCTCAAGATGACCGCCCCACGCTACCAGGACGTCCTCTCCCGCGACATCCCCGAAGTGACCGATGACGATGGGACGAAGGTGCGGATTGTGTGCGGGAGCTTCTGGGGAAAGACCGGCCCGGTCGAGGGCGTGGCGGCCGACCCCCGGTACCTCGACATCTCGGTGCCTCCAGGCCGGCGCCGCCGGATTCCGGTGGAGTCGTCACGCCACGCGTTCGCTTACGTCTTCGCGGGCAGCGGGCGGTTCCGCAACGCCTCGGCCCCCCGCGCCGTCCTCACGGAGACGGTCGGCGAAGAGGGCGAGCAGTACAGCCGCGCCGGCGACCGCTCCCTCATCCTCTTCGACAACGGCGACGAAATCGAGGTGCAGGCGGGCGACGAGGGCATCCGCTTTCTGCTCGTCTCCGGCCGTCCGCTCGAAGAGCCCGTCGCCTGGTACGGGCCGATCGTGATGAACACCAGGGACGAGCTGCGCCAGGCGTACGAAGAGCTGCGGACCGGGACGTTCATTCGGTGATCGTGGAGGGCTTGGAGGCTTGGGGGCTTGGAGGCTTGGAGGGGTGGAGCCAGAGCCCAAAGCCTAGAGCCTGTATCAGGAGCAAACCCGTATGTCACGCGTGCTGCAGTCGCTGGGGGTCGTGGG
>JBFMCA010000089.1:0-20527 GCA_040754955.1 Acidobacteriota bacterium
CCACCCCTCCACCCCTCCACGCCTCCACCCCTCCACGCCTCCATCCCTCCAAGTCTCCGCCCCTCCTCGTGTGCCCCAAGTGCCGCTGCGACGACCCCACGCTCGTCGAGCGCGTGTCGAACGTCCGCCGCTTCTGCAACCAGTGCGCGCACGCGTGGACGGTCGTGCCGCCCGCGCCGCGCTTCCGGTCGATCGAGGAGCTCGCCCGCGTCACCGGCCTGCGCCGATCCGAGCTCACGGTGCTGGCGGAGATCGGCGCGCTCAACGCCTTCGGCCACGATCGCCGCTCGGCGCTCTGGCAGGCGGAACGGGCGGCGCGGCCGGCAGGGGAGATGTTCGAGGAAGGAATGACGAATGACGAAGGGCGAATGACGAAGGACGAAGGGCGAATGACGAAGGACGAAGGGCGAATGGTGAACGACGACAGTCCGCTGCCGGCCATGACCGCCACCGAGCGGCTCGTGGCCGACTATGCCGGCACGAGCCTCACCATCGGGCCGCACCCCATGGCCTTTCGGCGCCGCGAGCTGGCCATGCGCGGTGTCCTCCGCGCCGTGGATCTTCCGCGGGGGCGGCAGGGCCGGCGCGTGCGCACGGCCGGCATGGTCATCACGCGGCAGCGGCCCGGCACCGCCAAGGGCTTCGTGTTCCTGACGCTCGAGGACGAGTCGGGCCTCGCGAACATCATCGTCCGCCCCGATCTCTACGACCGGGCGCGCGCCACCATCGTCGAGTCCCCGTTCCTCCTGGTCGACGGTATCCTGCAGGTGCAGGATGGCGTCACGGCCATCCGCGCCGAGCGGGTGCAGCGGCTCGACGGGCTCGGTGACGGCGCGGCCGTCGAGTCCCACGACTTCCATTGATCGACTGCCGCGGTTCGACGAGTGCCCGTCGGCCACCCGCCTGCTACAATGATCGAGCTGGCCACCGGCCGGCGTTCTGTGTCCACGTCCAGAGACGATCGGCCCCCCAGGGGGCTCCCCGACTGGCTGCCTCGCTCCGTTCTCGTGCTCGCCGCCGGCTACCCGGCCCGCGCCTTCGCTGCCGATCTGGTCGCCGGGGTCACCGTCGGCCTGGTCGCCCTGCCGCTGGCGATGGCGTTTGCCATTTCCTCGGGGCTCTCGCCGCAGGCCGGCATCTACTGCGCCATCGTCACCGGGTTCCTGATCTCCGCCCTCGGAGGGTCGCGCCTGCAGATTGGCGGTCCCACCGGCGCGTTCGTCGTGGTCGTCTCGGGCATTGTTGCCGAGTACGGCGTCGACGGGCTGTTCATGTGCACGATGATGGCGGGCGTCCTGCTCATCGTGATGGGCCTGACGGGCACCGGTACCGCCGTCAAGTACATCCCGCGGCCCGTCATCGTGGGCTTTACCAACGGCATTGCCCTCGTCATCGCCAGCACCCAGGTGAAGGACTTCCTCGGCCTGCCGGGGGAGCTGCCAGGCGAGTTTCTCGATCGCGCCGCGGCCATCGCCGGCCGCTGGGCCGACGTCTCGCCGGTCACGGCGGCGCTGGGCGCCGCCACGGTGGTGACCATCCTCGCCTGGAACCGCTGGGTGGGCCGGCTCCCCGGATACGTCGTGGCGCTCGTGGCCGGCATGGGCGCGTCGCTGGCGCTGCAGCTGCCGGTCGAGACCATCGGGTCGCGCTTCGGGGGCATTCCGTCGGGGCTGCCCGAGCTGCACGTCCCGGTGCTGCGGCCCGCGCTCATCCTGACCCTGATCTCGCCGGCGGTGACGGTGGCGCTGCTCGGCGCCATCGAATCGCTGCTGTCGGCGGTGGTGGCCGATCGCATGGCGGGGGACACGCACAACCCCAACACCGAGCTCTTTGCCCAGGGCGTGGCCAATGTCGTGTCGCCGCTCTTCGGCGGGCTTCCCGCAACCGGCGCCATCGCGCGGACCGCCACCAACGTCCGGGCGGGCGCGCGCACGCCCATGGCGGGGATCATCCATGCGCTCACGCTCGTGGCGGTGCTGCTGTTCGCCGCGCCGCTCGCGGCTCACGTGCCGCTGGCGGTGCTGGCCGGCACGCTCTTCGTCGTCGCCTGGAACATGGGCGAGTGGCACGAGATTCCGGAGCTGCTGAAGCACAGCTACACGGACATCGTGGTGTGGATCGTCACCTTCGCGCTGACGGTGCTGGCGGACCTCACCGTGGCGGTCGAGGTGGGCATGATCCTGGCGGCCATGCTCTTCATCCGCCGCGTCGCCGTGACGACGACCGTGTCACGGGTCACACGCGACTACGTCGAGCAGGGACGGGCGCACATCCTGCAGGACAAAGCCCTGCCCGATACGGTGGCCATCTTCCGCATTCACGGCCCGTTCCTGTTTGGCGCGACCGACAAGCTCCGGGTTGTCACCGACGACATCGACGCGCTGCCGCCGGTCGTCATCCTGCGCCTGCGCAACATGACGGCGATCGACGCCACCGGGCTCTCGGCGATTGAAGAAGTGGCCGACAGGCTGCGCGAGCGGGGCCGCACGCTCGTGGTGTGCGGCGCGCCACCGCAGCCGGCGGCGCTGATGCGCCAGGCCGAGTTTCACCGCCACGTGGGGGAGGACAACATCTGCCCGAGCGTCGAGGCGGCGCTCGCCCGGGCCGCGGCCATCCTCGCTTCCCGGGCGGCCTAGAGACGAGCAGCCCGTGGTGAAACGCCCGCCGGCATTCGACCGGCGCTCCATCCCCGCCGTTCTGGGTTGCTCCTCCGTCGGAGATCCACGGATATTCCTCAGTCGTCCCGCCTTGCCGTCGGGGCGTCTCGCCGGTCTCGGCGCCCGCCGGGTGTTGTACTACGGGCTGCTAGTACCCGCCGGCGGCCCGGCTCAGGGCATGGTCGCCACGAGCGAGGTGGTCTCCCCGCGCAGCCAGACGATGCCCGCGTCCACGGTTCGGCCGCGCCGGTCGATGGCCTCGAAGTGCAGGCGCTCGCCTGACACTTCCACCAGCATGAAGCTGTTGTCCTCGTCGAAGCCGGAAGCGGTCTCGGCCGACCGACGGATGTTGTCCCGTCGGAGCCGGCCGCCGGCGCCCGTGATGAAGTGCTGGACGCCGCGCTGCGGCACCAGCCGCTCGTAGAAGTGCTCGTGGCCCGTGAACACGGCCTGCACCCCGTAGGTAGCCAGCAGCGGCTCGAGCGTTGCTCGGAGGGCCAGGCGCGGACCGTGCCGAAGGCCCGACGAGTACAGCGGATGGTGGAAGTAGGCGACCTTCCACGGCGCAGTCGAGCCGGCCAGCGCCTGCTCGAGCCAGCGCACCTGGGCAACGGTCACGAGGGTCGTGTCGAGCGCGAAGAACTGCACGGGACCGCGCGTGAAGGTGTAGTACCGCCGGCCCTGCATGTGGAAGGGCGCGAAGAACCGCTGCTCCGGGTCGTCGTGGTTGCCGAGCGATGCGTGGAAGCGCACGCCCGCATCGAGCAGCCCGCCGTAGGGCGCCAGGAACTTCCGTTCGTAGTCGCGGGGCTTCTCGGACCCGTAGAGGTTGTCGCCCACGGTCAGGACGATGTCGAAGGGGAAGCGGCCGCGAACCTCGGCCATGAGCCGCCCGATGTCGCGCTGGCGCGCGCCGCCGGTGCCCATGTCCCCGATGACGGCGAACTTGACCGACAGCCCGGCGTTCGGCATCGTCCGGGGCGGGGCGCCGTCGGCCAGCGGCGCACGCGCCCCGGCCGGCACGGCGGCGAGGAGCAGCGCGAGGCCGACGACGACAGGACGCAGCAACACGGACACGAGTACTGATTATGACGTCGAACCGGGCACCTCTGGTTCGGCCAGATGGACGGGGGCGGCGCTGGTCGCCGGACGGCCCGGTGGCAGGAGCTTTCCAACGACCCGGCCGACGGCCAGCGAGCCGTGGAAGATCGCGCCGACCGGAACGATGCCGGCCAGCCGATGACGGCCGACGGCGTCGAGGGCCGCCGAGGCAATGCAGCCGCACTCCGCGCAGTCGGGCGTGCCGCCGAACTGGCAGGGTGTGATGCGCCGCTCGAGATCCGCCGAGATGCAGTCGGTCGTGCGCGCGAAGATGCACGCCTCCGGAGACGCTGGCGGCTTCGCATACACGCCGATGAGGCCCTTGGGCATCCACAGCTTCGGATACCGCGTCCGCAGATCGAGCAGGCTGGCGATGACCTGGGCGCGGTCTTCGGGCCGCAGACGTTCGGCGGAGGTCTCGCCGACCTGCGGGGTATAGAGGCTCACCCAGATGTGTTTCGTGTGGGCATTGGCCGACCAGTATTCGACGAACCGCTCCAGATACCCCGGACGTTCGGCCTGCTGCCGGGTGACCGTGCAGTGCACCGTGATCTGGTGGCCCTCGATGTGGCGGAGGATGCGGTCGTAGGTGGCCGGCCGTCGGCGCGCGTCGTGTTCCGGCTGCAGGCCGTCGATCGACACGCAGATCTGCAGGCGCCTCAGGCCCGCCCACGCCGCGGGAATCGGCCGGACCGCGCTCGTGACGAGCTGCGTGTAGACGCCCAGCTTCGAGAGCTCGGGCAGGATGACGTCGAGCTCCCGGTAGCGGACCAGCGGCTCGCCGCCGACGAGCGACACGTGGAGCGGACGATGGCGGGCGACGAGCGCCATCACGCCGTCGATGAGGGCCTGGCCCTTGAGGTCGGCGACCTCGCGCAGCGTCACGCCGCCGCCCAGGTGCTCGTCGCCGTACGCGTAGCAGCCCGGGCAGCGGAGCGGGCACTCACGCGTGATCTCGATGGACAGATTGGGCCGGTAGCCGCGCAGAATGCGGCCCCAGGCTCGAATCACACCCTCCACAACCCCTCCCGCGCGGTGGGCACCCGAGGCGCGCCGACCGCGCTATTTCGCCGCGACGAACATGATCTCCACCAGGCCGTCGGCGGCCACCAGCCCCGCGCGCACCGTGGCGCGCGCCGGGAAGTCCTTGGTGAAGATCGACCGATAACCACGGTTCATCGCGTCGAACTGCCCGACGTCCGTGATGTACACGATGCCGTCGACGACGTCGGTCCAGTCGAAGCCGGCTCGCTGCATGGTCCGGCCGACCCGGGCCAGGATCTCCCGCGTCTGGGCCTCCGTGTCGCCCCTGGTCGCCGCCGTGTTCCCCAGGATACCGGACAGGTACAGCCGGTTTCCAACCTTGACAGCGGAGCTCAGAATCGGGCTGGGCCGTCCGGGCGTGCCGTCGGCTGCGGGCGTCATGAACGTCTGCTTGGGCTGCCGCACGGCCGTGAGCGTGATCTCCACCTGATACTGCGGTCCCATCAGCGGCGCAATCACGGTGGCGCGGGCGGGCGGGTCCTTCGGGAAGTAGGTCTGGTAGACCTTGTTCATCTCCTGGAACTTCGCGCCGTCGGTGATGAAGACGCGCGACGACACCACGTGCTCCATGCCGAAGCCGGCGGCCGCGAGAATCTCGCGCGCGTTGTCGAGGATGGTCGCCGTCTGCGTGCCCATGTCGCCCTCGACGACCGTGTTGTCGCGGCCGTTGCGTGAGACGAGGCCGGACAGGAACAGCGTGTCACCCGAACGGATGCCGTAGCTGTACGGATTCGGCGACGCCTTCCACGCGGCCGGATGCACCACGACGCGCTCACCCCCGGCGGGAATCGCGACCATCGACATCTCGATGAGGGCGCCCGGCACGACGAAGTCGGCCACGATGGTGGTGCGCACCGGCGGGTCCTTGGTCCAATAGGTCCGGTACACCTCGTTCATCGCGGCGAAGTCGGACGCGTTCTTCAGGTAGACGTGCACCGACGCGACCTGCTCGAGGCTCGATCCCGCTTTCTCGAGCGTCGCGCGCATGGTGTCGAGCACGCCCCGGGTCTGGGCGCGGATGTCGCCCTGCGCAACGATGGTGCCGGCGACGTAGACGAGGCCGTCGGCCTTGACCGCGGCGCTGAAGGGCAGATTCTCCATGGCAGTGGGAAAGACCTGTCGGCCCTGGGCGTCGAGCCCGGCCGCGAGGCAGGTGGCCACAAGGGCCGCCAGGCAGGTGGATCGCACGGTCGTCACCTCCGGTGTCGAAGCCCGAACTGTACCACCCCGGGGGCCCGGCCGGCCATTCATGTTTGCTCTGGCCGCGCCGATTGCACCGACGTAGGAGCCGACGGATGGGTCGCATCAGCCTGAGTCAGGCCCGCGCAGGCCAGGAGGTCATCCGCCCCGTGGCCAACGCCAACGGCGTGGTCCTGGTCCAGGCGGGTACGCGCCTGACGGATGCTCTGATCGACCGGCTGCGGGCGCTCGGGGTCGGTTTCGTCATGGTGGCCGGATCGTCCCAGGCGGAGGCGCCGAAGCCGCCCGCCCGGCTTGCGGCCGAGCTCGAGGCACGGTTCGCCGGCCATGAGGGCGACCCTCTGATGATGGAGATCAAACGCATCGTCGGCGCGCAGCTGCCCCAGGTGGAGGGGTAGGGCCATGCCGGACGCCGCCACGCTACGGGCCCGCATCGAGCAGGTCACCAACGTGACGACGGTGCCGCATGTCGTGCAGCGTGTCGGCGCCCTGCTCGACAGCCAGAACACGTCGGCCGGCGAAGTGGCCGAGGAGATCAGCAAGGACCAGGTGCTGGCGGCCAAGGTCCTCAAGCTCGTGAACTCCGGGTTCTGCGGTTTCCGGAAGCCCATTGCCACGATGACGCATGCCATGGTGCTGCTCGGCTTCGACGTCGTGCGCTCGCTCGTGCTGAGCGCGTCGGTGTTCGACCTGTTCTCGGCGCGTGCGAGCGGCCTTGCCGGGCTCTGGCAGCACTCGCTGGCAACCGCGCGCGCCTCCGCCCTCATCGCAGAGCGGCGGGGCGAGGCCAAGCCGGAGGAGTTCGCCGTGGCGGGCCTACTGCACGACATCGGGAAGGTGCTCATCGCCGAGCAGCTGCCGGCCGAGGCCGCCGCTATCCGGCATCAGGTGGAGAGCACCGGCTGCCTGCAGGTGCAGGCCGAAAAGGACGTGCTGGGCGTCACCCACGGGGACGTCGGCATGTGGCTGCTGAGGAAGTGGGCGTTGCCGTCCAAGCTCGTTGCGCCGGTTGCCCACCACAACAACTTCCATCCGAGCCGCGAGTTCGCCGATCGCACGGCGGTCGTGCACCTTGCCGATATCCTCGCGCGTGCCAAGGGCATTGGTAGCGGCGGCGACACGGGCATTCCGCGCCTTGACCCCGAGGCGTGGGCGCTCATCAACCTGGACTGGAGCGACATCGACGCGGTCTGCCGCGAGCTCGACCTTCAGCTCAGCGAAGAGCTGGCATGATGGATACCGCGAGGCTGGACGAGCTGATCGAGGCGGTGACGAGCGAGGAGATCTTCGCGGAGACCCGCAAGTACCTCGAGACCGTCCTCAACAACCTCCACCTGGGCGTGATCGTCCTCGACTCCGATTTTCGGATCACGTTCTACAACCGACAACAGGCGCAGCTCTTCGCGCGCATGGGGCTGGGGCAGTCGGTGCTCGACCTCATCGGCGCCGACGTGGCGACGCACTATCCGCTGCTCGCGCCGCCCGAATGGGCCGAGGCGCGCGCCCAGGCCGCGCGGGGCGCCAGCATCGCGCGGTCGCGCGTGCCGTGGCCCGTCGTGCACCCCCAGGGGCACTACCACGTGAGCGTCCTGCCGCTGCAGAACGGTCCCGTCATCGGCGCGGTCTGCGCGACCGAGGACGTCTCGCCGTTCGTGAAGCTCGAGGACGAGCTCGTCCGCGAGGAGCGCATGGCGCTCATCGGGCAGATGGCCATCGCCCTCAACCACGAGATCAACAACCCGCTCCAGGTCATCCTCGGCCAGGCGGAGACGCTGCTGACAAGCGGCACCGCCGACGCGGCGACGGCCGCGGCGCTCAGGGCCGTGCACGCGGCGGGTCGGCGCATCGAGCGGGTGACACGGAAGCTGCGCCTCATGGAGGAGATCCCCCTCACGCGGTACGTCAAGGATGGTCCCATGATGGTGGATCTCTCCGGCGAGTAGGCGCGCGCGGCGGCGGCGATGCTACACTCAGTGAGCGCATGCCTCGACCCGTCGTGCTCCCCAGAATCCGACGCAGGCGCTCGAAGCTCCACGGCTTCGGCGTCTTCGCCGTCGACCCGATCAACAAGAACACGCGCATCATCGACTACGCCGGCGAGCTCATCTCGAACCGTCAGAGCGAGAAACGCGAGGACCGCTACCTCCGCAACGGGTGCATCTGGGTCTTCCGCGTCAACCGCAACTGGAGTCGCGACGCCGCCGTCGGCGGCAACGTCGCGCGGTTCATCAACCACTCGTGCCGCCCGAACTGCTGGGTCGAAGTGGAGCCGAAGACGCGCACGATCTGGATTCGTGCGGCGCGCAATATCAAGGCCGGCGAAGAGCTGACCTACGACTACAACACCGAAGGGGACAAGACGATCCCGTGCCGCTGCCGACCGGGATGCCGTACGCGGCTGTGAGCGCCCTGGCGGCGGGCCTGGCGTGGCTCGCCGCGATCGCGGCGGCCGCGTCCGCCCCGGCGGGCCAGCCCGGCAGAGGACCTGTGCCGCCCGGCGCCGCCTACTTCGAGCGCGGCCTGGCCGACCCCACCGATCGGCGCGAAGCCGGGTCCGCCGTGCTCGACACGCCCGTGCTGCCGGGCTCGCTCGTCAAGGCAGTCACGCTCGCGGTGGCCCTCGAGAGCCACGTCATCGAGCCGGAAACGGCGCAGATGTGCCGCCGGCGCGTAACCGTCGATGGACAGACCTACGTATGCGCCCATCCGGACCTGCGGCGTCCGTTGACGGCTGCCGAGGCGCTGGCGCATTCGTGCAACGACTACTTCGTCTCTCTGGCTCCGCGCCTGTCCCGGGCGATGGTGAACCAGACGCGCGTGGCCGCCGGACTGCCGCCCCTGGCGGCGGGCGATCCGCTCGCCCCGGCGATCGTCGGCCTGGCCGGCCCGCGGGTGACACCGCGCACGATGCTCGACGTCCTCGCGCGCCTCGCCGGCGTGGATGCGCAGCGCACCGTGCCGCTCGCGCCGGCGGCGCGGCGCGCGCTGCTGGACGGCCTGCGCGGCGCGGCGTCCTATGGAACCGCCTCGGCGCTCGGAGCGGCGGGCATCCCGGCGCTGGCGAAGACCGGGACGTCTCCCATGCAGGGTGGCGGCGCGCTCGGGCTCGTCGTCGCGCTCGTGCCCGCCGACCGGCCGACCCGGGGCATCGTCGTCGTCGTGCCCGGGGCCGGCGGCCTCGACGCGGCCGCCATAGCGGCCGATGTGCTGCGCGCCGCCGCGCCGGCGACGCTGCCGGCCCGGCCCGAGGCGGTGGTCGGGCGGGCCGGGGCGCGGGCGCCGGTCCAGGCCGGAGCGCTGCCGGCCACCATTCGCCTGGGTGTGACCACGTCGACCGGCGTGCGCATCGACACCGTGCCCCTCGACGACTACATCGCGCGCGTCGTGGCCGGGGAAGGGCAACCGCGCGCGGCGCCCGCCGCCCAGGAAGCGCTCGCCATCGTCGCCCGGACGTTTGCGGTCGCCAACCGCAATCGCCATCGCCGCGAGGGCTACGACTTGTGTGACACGACGCACTGCCAGGTGACGCGCCCGCCCACCGAGGCGGCGCGGCGCGCCGCGACGGCCACTTCGGGACGGATCCTCCTGCACAGCGGCCAGCCCGCCTTCGTGTTCTACTCGGCCTGGTGTGGCGGCCGGCCGGAGCAGGCCTCCCGCGTATGGCCAGGCGCCGAGGACTACGGGAGCGACGTTGGTGCCGACGAGGCGTGCTCCGGGGAGCCGCCATGGTCGGCCGAGGTGCGCGCCGCCGATCTCGAGCGCGTGCTGCGCGCCGCCGGGCTTCGCGGCGGCCGACTGCGCGCGCTGCGCGTCGTTGGCCGCAACGCCTCGGGCCGCGTGGCCCGGCTCCGGGCGGAAGGCTTCGCGCCCACCGACCTCGACGGTCATGAGTTCCGGATGGCGGTCGGACGCGTCCTCGGCTGGCAGGTGCTCAAGAGCACGGCCTTCGATCTGCACCGCACCGGCACCGGCTATCGCTTCGAGGGCCGTGGGTTCGGCCACGGTGTGGGCCTCTGCGTCGTCGGCGCGGGGCACCGCGCCGCGGGCGGGGCCAGCGCCGAGGCCATCCTGCGCTTCTACTACCCGGGCCTGTCGCTCGGCGCGGCGGCCGTGGCCACCGCCTCGGAGGCGCCGGCCCCGTCGTCCCGCGACGCCCAGCCGGAGGTCACCGACATCCGCCTGACGCTGCCGGCGACCGAGCAGTCGGAGCGCGACGCCGTGCTCCGGGAGATCCGGCGCGCCCGCGACGATATCCGTGCCCGGGCCGGCGTCACCGCGCCGGCGACGATCGACGTCGTCGTGCATCCGACGACGGAGAGCTTCCGCCGCGCGACTGGGGAGCCCTGGTGGGCGGCGGGGGCCGCCAGCGGCACGCGCGTCGACCTGCTGCCGGTGTCCGTCCTGCGCCGGCAGCGACTGCTCGAGCGCACGATTCGACACGAGCTGGCCCACGTGCTCGTGGACGGGTTGCTGGCGGGACGTCCGATGTGGGTCCGCGAGGGCGCCGCGATGTATTTCGCCGAGCCCGAACGCCGCCCGCCGAGCACCACGCGCCCCGACTGCCCGACCGACGACGAGCTGCTGCACCCGCTGTCGGCCGGCGCCGAGCGCGAGGCCTACGGCCGCGCCGACGCGTGCTTCCGGCTCGAGATCGCCCGCGGCCGGCGGTGGACGGACATCCGCTGACGCGGGCGTTCAGGCGGGCCCCAAGCCCAGGCCCCAAGCCAGTCATGATCACCGCAGCAACGACTCCAGCTCGTCGGGATGGCCCGCGCGCGCCATGGCCTCGGCGCGGCTGATCTGTCCGGCACGCACCAGCCGCCCGAGCGACTCCTCGAGGGTCAGGGACCCGTGCTTGCGCGTGATGGTGATCTCCTGGTGCAGGTGCTGCAGCGCGTTGCGCCTGATGTGCTGGCGCGCGCCGTAGCCGACCATCAGCAGTTCCACCGCCGGCACCCGGCCGCCGGCGGCCAGCGGCAACAGCGTCTGCGTGACGACGGCCGCGAGCGCGAGCGAGAGTTCCTGGCGAATCGTGTTCTGGCGCTCGTTGGGGAACGAGTCGCAGATGCGGGAGATCGTCGAGGCGATGTCGGTCGTGTGCAGGCTGCTCAGGACCAGGTGGCCCGTTTCCGCCGCGGCCAGCGCGATGCGCATCGACTCGGGGTCGCGCATCTCGCCGATGACCAGCACGTCGGGGGCCTGGCGAAGCGCTGCGCGCAGCGCGGTGGGGAAGTCCGGCGCGTCGGCGCCGATCTCGATGTGCTCGACGAGGCTGGCCCCGTGCGAGTGCTCGTACTCGAGCGGGTCCTCCACCGTGATGATGTGCTTCGCATCCCGTTGGTTGATCACGTCGACGAGCGCCGCCATCGTGGTCGACTTGCCGGACCCGGTGGCGCCGCCGACCAGGACGAGGCCACGGCTGAGGCGCGTGAGACCCTCCATCTCGGGCGGCAGATTGAGATCGGCCAGCGCGGGCACCGTCGCCGGCAGCGCGCGAATGGCCGCAGCCGGACGGCCCCGCTCGTGATGCAGGTTGATGCGGAACCGGCCCAGTCCCTGCAGGCGGACCGCCGCGTCCGCGGACCCGTGCTCGTGGTAGAGGCGCCGCGCGTGCGGCGCGAGCAGGGGCAGCACCATCTCTTCGATGTCCGGTCCCTCGAGCGACGGGCCGGCGAGCCGCGCGAGGGAGCCGTCCACCCGCACGGCCGCCGGGGCACCGGCCACCAGCAGCAGGTCGCTCGCGCCCCGGGCCACGACGTCGGCCAGCAGCGTCTCGAGGCGCAGCACGCCGTCCGCGGAGCCCGCGGCGGGGGTGGCCGCGTTCAGCTCGCTGATGAGCGTGTCGATGTCGTCTTCGGGTTTCATCCCGGCCGCCCTTCCGCGTCGGTCATCGGCGCGGGCGACGGACGCGCGGCGGCCAGGACCATGACCGCGGCGGCCGAGGCCGAGAGCACGAAGATGATGCCGAGCCGGGCGGCCGCCAGCACGGGTTCCATCCAGGTACCGGCCTGCCAGTCCGGCGTCCACGTCGCGTAGCGCCAGGGCAGCACGATCAGCGCCAGCCACGCGCCGGTCACCAGCGGCACGGTGCGGCCCGACAGGCGCCGCCGAACGCCCCCGCCGCCGACCAGTGCCACGACGAGCACCGGCGCCAGCGCGAAGCGCGCCCACGATCCCAACCACCGGAGGAGCGTCAGCAGCCACTCCGCGTCGCTCACGCCCAGCCGTGCGATGAACCAGGCGGCGATTTCGCCGCTCGACGCTGCGACCCAGAGGTCGAGGCGGCCGACGAGCGCCCACACCGCGGCGCCGACGGCGAGCGCCAGCGCGAATCGCGGCGTGTGAGTCACGGCCCGGCCAATGGTCGCCAGGGAAAACGGCGCGCCGTCGCCGACCAGAACGGCCGTGTTGACGCCGACCGCCGCGGTGACGAACATCGCGACGAGCGACGCGGCCGACACGGCGAGCATGAGCGCGTTGGCGTCGGGTGTGTTCACGAGCAGCCAGAACAGCGCGCCGACGGCGACGCCGACGCCCGACAGCCACGCCGTGAGCAGGGCAAGATGCCGGATCATCGCGGCGGCCCCCCGGGCGTCACCGCGAGCGTCGCGGGGTCGGACGAGGCGGACACCTCCGGCACGTACATCGGCGCGACCTGTGCCGGCACCGCTCGGAATACCCCGGTGGTCGTGACCTTGACCAGGTAGCGATACTCGGTCCGGCCGCTCGTGAGGTCCTGCTGGAAGAAGACCGTCTTCTGATCGCGATACTCCACGCGAGACCCCCACCACCACTCGCGTGTGTCACGATCGAGCGGGTACGCCGTCGTGTCCTGAATGGCCTCCACGCCGGCCGGCAGGGGATCTTCGATGACCAGGTAGCGCCAGTCGGCCGAGCCGGCCACGACGAGCCGCACGCTCAGGACGTCGCCGGGCGCCGACGGGCCGTCGAGGGGTGCTTCGCGATACACGATCCGCCCGTCTCGCTCGACCGGGACGACCTTTGCGTACGCCCGATGGATGGCCAGCGGCCTCGACCCGCTGCGACTGTCGGCCGCCGCCGTGTCGAAGTAGACGGCGTGCGCCCCCCAGTAGACGGCGCCCGCGCCGCGCGTCACGAGGCGCACCTCGTTGACGCCGTCGACCGCCGGCGCTTCGAACACGACGGGATCGGGGGCGGTCAGAGAGGCGGCGGTGAACCGGTGCGAACCCGCTGGAGCGCCGTTCACGAGCACGTCGACCGTCACCGGCTGCGGCGATTCGTGGCGCGCGCGCAGGTACTCGAGCAGGCCATAGAGCGCCATGGCCGTCTGCTTGGTCGAGCGCCAGTAGCCGCCCGACCGGTTGACGACCAGCCAGCGCACCGCGGACTCCAGGAGCGGATGGCGCGGGTCGCGCCGGGCCAGGGCCTGGACGACCATCGCCGTCGCCTCGGCGCTCGTGTCGGCGTGATCGAGGAGCAACGCGTCGCGGTCGGCGGGCCACCAGGCCAGATCGCCGGCCGTGCGGGCGCCGGCTGCCAGCCCGCGCGCCAGCTCGCCGCCGCGTCCGTCGCGCGCGGCGTCGAGCGCCAGCAGCAGGAACGCCTGGCCATGGGCGGACATGCGACTGCGCGCGCCCCACAGTTCGTCCCGCGCCGACGCGAGCGACAGCTCGCGCTGCCGTCCTTCGGCCCACCAGTCGATCGACGCCCGATCGCCGGCGATGCGGCCGAGCACGTAGAGCAGGTACGCCTTGAGGTCGGGCTCGGCGCGGGGATACTCGAGATACTGACGGGCGAGCGCGCGGAGGCCGTTCTCGAGCCGGTACTCCTCGACCCGGTACCCGGCGCGTCGGGCCTCGTCGAGGCCGAAGAGCGCGTACGCGGTCATGAACGGGTGGTTCTCGTCCGTCTTCCACCAGCCCCAGCCGCCGTCCTCGTGCTGGTAGTCGCCCAGCCGCGCCAGGCCCTGCGACACCTGCCGGTCCAGGGCGGACAGCCGCTCGGTCGGCAGGATCTGTAGTTCGGTCAACGCGCGCGTGACGAGCACGTTGGGCAGGAAGCTCGAGAGCGTCTGCTCCGTGCAGCCGTACGGATACGACGTCAGAAAGTCGAGCGCCCCCAGCATGGAGCCGGCCAGCGATGGCGCCAGGGACACGCGGATGCGACGGCCAGCGGGGTTGGCAGTTGGGGGTACGGTGAGCTGCACGGAGCGCTCGCCGGGCCCGGCGAGCGACCCGCTCGCTCCGGCTTCGCGGCGAAGACCGTACGGCACGACCGGAAAGGACACCTCGATCGCGTCGCGATCCGTCTCCGTCGTCGCCCGCGCCGTCGCGACTGCCGTCCCCGGTGCGCGCGCCGTGTAGCGCCAGTCGTCGCGCCGCTCGCCGCCGGCCTCGACGATGCCCGACGTCGTGCCACGGGCCGGCTGGCCCGTGGCCTCGAGCCCCTCGACGTCGAGCGAGACCGTCGCCGTGCGCGCGGCGTCCCGGTAGTTGTGCACGATGGCCGGAAGCACGACCTCATCGCCTTCGGTCAGAAAGCGTGGCGTCGTGACACGGACGATGAGGTCCTTGGTCGTCGTCGTGCGCGCGACGGTCGTTCCGGCCCGTGTGTCTCGGGTCACGGCTCTGGCCGTGAGCCGCCACGTCGTGAGCGTGTCGGGGTACCGCAGGGCGACACGCGCGCGGCCGTTCATGTCGGTGACGAGGTCGGCAATCCAGTAGATCGCGTCGGGGAAGTCCTTCCGTACCTGGGGCTGCACGTCCTTGTCGCCCTTGAAGTCGGCGAGCGTGAGCGGACGCCTGCGGCGGCCGGCGAGTTGCAGCCGCTCGTCGCCTGAGTAACCGACGAAGTAGAACTCGCGCGAGAACGTCGTGCCCACCCGGCTGTACTCGCGACGGTAGAAGACCCGCAGCGGGTCGGGCGTGTCGTCGGGCTTGACGCCGTACACCGCTTCGTCGATGACGGCGAGGCTGAGCTGCGCCTCCACGGGCCGCCCTGACGTGTCGGTGACCGTCAGCGTGAAGGTCGCCGGATCCTGCGGTCGGGCGGTGGGCTGGTCGGGGGTAACGGCGATGTGCAGCGCCCGGTCGGCCGGCGGCACGCTCAGGCGGCGTTCGGCGCGATGCAGCCGGCCATCGCGCAGGTAGACGACGTTGACGTAGACGTCGCCGACGTCGCCGGCGTCGATGCCCACGTCGAGCGTATCGGTCGGGCTCATGCGCAGCAGGCGACGCCAGGTGACCTGCTGGCCTTCCTTGGTGACGAGCACGGGGCCGCTCAGCGACTCGCCGCGCACGACCAGCCGGGCTGTGTCACCAGGCGCGTACGTGCGCCGATCGGCCACGAGTTCCAGGTACCGGTCGCCTTCAACGGCGGCGGCGTCTTCGCCGCCGACCCACAGCCAGGTGTCGTCCGACACCTCCACTGCGCCCGACGCGGCCGTGGCCGTGATCCGGAAGGTGCCTGGCGAGGAGGGCAGCGTGAGCCGGATCGTCGCAGTGCCATCGGCCGCGGTCTGCGCGGCGGCGCTGGCGATGGTCTCCGCCGTGGGATCGGCGGAGTACCCGCGCGGGTACGTGATGCGGTCGAGCCGGGCGCGCACGTCGAGGCCGGCCTGCGGCGCGCCTTCGTAGTCGACCGCCCGGATGAGCGCATCGACCGGGGCCCCGGGCGCGGCGACGTACTGCGCCGTGCGCGCGGCCAGCAGGAACGACCCGTAGGTGGCGTGGATGACCGCGCGGCCGACGACTTCGCGGCCGCTCGCGTCGGTGACCTGCGCCTCGATGCGCATGCTGTAATCGCGGCCGCTCTCGTCCCGCGGCGCCGGAACGCGGATCTCCGCCGCGCCGTTGGCGTCCAGCCGCGCCTCGCCCTCCACCCGCTGCTCGCCGCCGTACCAGTACGTGCTCTCGCCGCCCTCGAAGCCGTCATCCCACCGGAAGGGCGAGTAATACGGCTGCTGGTTGACCACCCAGCGCAGCCGGCCGTTGGCTACGGGCTGCCCGAAGTAGTACCGAGCGCGTACCGTGCCGACCGCTTCGGTCCCCTGGCGCACGAACAGAGCGGCCGGGGTGACCGCGACGTCGAACTCGGGGCGCCGGTACTCCTGCACCTCGAAGGCCCCGGTGGCCTGCGCGTCGCCGCTGGTGAGCCGCAGCGCGTAGTAGCCGAGCGCCGCCGTCTCCGGAATGCGGAACGAGGCGTGCACCGCCCCGAACGCGTCGACGGCCAGCGCCTCGCGGAAGACGACTTTGTCGTTGATGTCGCTGGCCGTCAGCTCGACCCGCCGCCCGTCGAAGGGAGCCAGCGCGTCCTGCTGGCGCCAGCGCAGCACGGCCTTGACGTGCACGGTGTGGCCGGGCCGGTAGATGGGCTTGTCGGTGTAGACGTAGGCTGCCAGCTCGCGTGTGGGGCCCTGCACCGCCCAGGCGCCCGGATCGGTGGCCGCGATCTGGTCCCCGCAGCGGGCGACCGCGACGATCTGATCGAGTGGCGCCTCGGGCAAAGGCAGGTCGAGCAACCCGTCCCCGTCGGTGCGGCCTTCGGCCACCTGTGCACCGGCGGCCGTCACCCGCACCTCGCAGTCCGGCGTCGGCTCGCCCGAGAACCGGTCGGCGGCGAACACCACGAGCTGCCCGGGCGCCGCCTTGGTGACGAGCCCCACGTCGGACACGATGACGACGGTGTACGCGCGCAGCACGTCGCGCACGGCCTCGACGACGTAGACGCCCGGCTCGCGCACGTCCAGCGGCAGGCGCCGGTACTCCGGGTCGCGACGATCCGGCAGCACCTCGCGCCACGCCGTGACGAGCTGGTTCGGATTGAGGAGGGGAACCTGTGCGAACGAGGTGACCGACAGCGTCACGCGTTGAGCGATGGCCGCGCGATCGGTCGCGCCGCGCCGCCGGGCCCGGTACGCCGGGCTCACCTGGCCGCGGAAGAACGACCGAATCGCCCGCCGCTGGCGCGCCTTCCAGTCGGCGATCCGCTCGATCCAGCTCCGCTCCTGCGCGACGATCGGTGTGTCGCTGCCGAGCTGATGCGGGTCGCGCAGCGACGCGAAGAAGGCAAGCGCGTCGTTGACCTTGTAGACGCGGAAGTCGAGCGAGGGGACCCTGCGGAACGTCAGGTGGAACGCCGGGGCCTCGCGCGTCGTGAAGACCTGCGTGGTCGAGAGCGAGAACGCCGGCCGCAGATCGTGGTCGGCGGGCTGCGCCGCGGCGGCCGCGGCCGTGAGAAGGACGACGAGCGCAGGGAGCGCGGCGCGGGTCATAGCAGAGCGAGGCGGAAGACGCCCACGAACGCGGCGTTCGACGTCAGGGGCCGCCAGCGTGGCGCGGGATGTCGCAGGAGATCGGCCAGCCGCACCTTGCGCACCTCGCCCGGCCCCTCGTCATCCGGCCCCGTGTGATAGACCACCCAGTCCGCGCCCGGGTCGCCGAACGCCGAGGGCCCGACGAAGACCATCAGGTGATCCGGTTGGTGCTGCGCGGGCTGACGGTAGTAGAGGAGGTCGCCAGGGCGTGCGGCCCCGACGTCTTTGCCGAGCGGGCGCGCGTTGAGCGCGACGAGCGTGCGGGCGTCGGCAAACTCGCCGTACGCGGCCTTCGGCGCCGGCGCGACTCGAAACAGCTGCCACCCATCGTCGCCGGGCCTGGGCGCCGAGGCGACGTCGGGGAACCACGGGCCAGGCGGCAGACGCACGCGGCGCGCCCACTCCGGCGTGTGCGCGCGCAGCGCTTCGCGGTACGCGAAGCGGATGAGCGCCGCGCAGTCGGTTACCTCCGAGGCCCGGCGCTCGAATTGCAGCTCCGACAGGAGCACGAACCACGCCCGGAAGGCCGCGCGATCCCCTTCCGTGGCCAGACGGACCTGCCCCTGCGCGGGGACGGTCGCCAGCAGGGCGAGGAGCGGTGCGAGCCGGAGCACCACGGCACCTACTATACGACGCTCACGCGAGCGGAAGATGAACGACGACACCGTGCACCGCGCCGTCGGCGCGGCGGGCCTCGTCGAGCCGGCCGCCGTGGAGAGAGACGACAATCTCGGCACGAATCGCCCCCGTCCCTGGGGCGGAGGCCGCTGGCGAGCGTCCCGACCTCACGCGCGCGCGCGGCCCGGTCATCGTGATGACCGCGTCGGCGCCGGCCCGCGCCCACGACACCTGGACCGTGGCGCCGGCCGTCTGTGCGCGGACCACGCCCTCGATGAGCGCCGCGAGCGCCGCCGACAGGCGCGACCGGTCGGCGTCGACCACGAGATCGTCGCCAGCGGCCAGCGCGACGCGGGACGCGCGGTCCCCGAGGCTCGTGAGGCTGTCAGCCAGCACGACGGGGACCGAGCAGGGCGTGCGCACGAGACCCAGCTCGCCTCCGAGCAGGCGCGCCAGCTCACTCGTCTCGTCGACCAGCCCGGCCAGCCGTTCCAACGCGCCAAGCGCATGGGTCACGTAGGTCGCCCGCGCGTCGTCCATGCGCGGGTTGCCCTGCTGGAGGAGCCGCAGGTATCCCCGCGCGACGCCGATGGGCGCCCGCAGCTCATGCGCGAGCACGGCGAACAACCGCGCCGGGTCGAGAGCCACGCCGGCTACTATCGCACGTAACGCCCGGCTGGACAGGGTCGTAGATGTCGAAGAGCCAGACGGCCCGGACGGCGTGGAACCGAGCTGCCCCGACGGGCATCTCATTCGGAGGGGGTCGGCCCGGCGGCTGGCGGCCCGGAAAGAGTGCGGTAAACTCGCCCCATGCTGATCAAGCGGTCCCCGGACCTTCGCGAATCGGACGTCACTCCCAGGGAGTTCTACCTCCGCCGCAGGGAGTTCCTGCGCGTGGCCGGCAGCACGGCCGTGGCGGTGGGCGCTGCCGGCGCCTTCGGCGGTGTGCTGACCGGCGCCGGCGAGGCGCTCGAGGCGCAGAACCCGGCGGCCGAGAAGCTGGCCGTCGCGAAGAAGAGCCCGTTCAGCACCGACGAGAAGCTGAACTCGTACCGGGACGTCACGACCTACAACAACTTCTACGAGTTCGGTCTCGACAAGGGCGATCCGGCGCGCAACGCGCACGTGCTCAAGACCAAACCGTGGTCCGTCGTCGTCGAGGGGCAGTGCGCCAAGCCGGGTACCTACCACATGGAGGACATCCTCAAGTGGTTCCCGCTCGAGGAGCGCATCTACCGGCTCCGGTGCGTCGAGGCGTGGTCGATGGTGGTGCCGTGGATCGGGTTTCCGCTTGCCGATTTCGTGAAGCGCTTCGAGCCGACGTCGAAAGCGAAGTACGTGGAGTTCCGGACGCTGCTCGATCCGCGGCAGATGCCGGGGCAGCGCGAAGCCGTGCTGCAGTGGCCTTACGTCGAGGGGCTGCGGATGGACGAGGCGCAGCATCCGCTGGCGCTCATGGCGGTGGGCGTCTACGGCGAGGTCATGCCCAACCAGAACGGCGCGCCGATCCGCCTGGTCGTGCCCTGGAAGTACGGGTTCAAGAGCATCAAGTCGATAGTCCGCGTGCGGTTCGTCGAGGACCAGCCGCTCAACACCTGGCAGCAGCAGCGCGCCAGCGAGTACGGCTTCTACGCCAACGTCAACCCCAACGTCGATCACCCGCGGTGGAGCCAGAAGACCGAGCGGCGCATCGGCAACTTCTTCAAGCAGAAGACGCTGATGTTCAACGGGTACGGCGACCAGGTGGCGTCGCTGTACGCGGGCATGGATCTGCGCAAGCACTACTGATGACGCCGTCGGAGTGGAAGCGGCGGGTGGCCAAGCCCGCCGTATTCCTCGTCTGCCTCGCCCCGTTCCTGTACCTCGTGTATCAGGCCTTCTTCGGGGATCTTGGCGTCAATCCCGTCGAGACCATCACTCATGAGACCGGGATCTGGACGCTGCGGCTCATCGTGGCGACCCTGGCGATTTCGCCCCTCCGGTGGGCGACGGGCTGGAACCGCGTCATCCAGTTCCGGCGCATGGTGGGGCTCTTCGCGTTCTTCTACGGATCGCTGCACTTTCTGACCTACTTCGTACTGGACCACTCGCTGATGTTCGACGGCCTCTGGGAGGACGTTGTCAAGCGCCCGTACATCACGATGGGGTTCACCGCGTTCGTGCTGATGATCCCGCTGGCGCTGACCTCCACGCAGGGCTGGATTCGCCGGCTGGGCGGACGGCGGTGGAGCCTGCTGCACCGGCTGATCTACGTGACGGCCGTGCTGGCCGTGATCCACTACTGGTGGAAGGTCAAGGTCGAGGTGCCGAATCCGCTGGTGTACGCGGCGATTGTGGCGCTGCTCCTGGGCGTGCGCGTGCGGCGCGCGCTGGCGAAGTAGCGGAGGCCCGCTTGTGTCGAGCTGGACACCTCTGCTACAATCGGAGTCTCTCATGTCGCGGGGTGGAGCAGTCCGGTAGCTCGTTGGGCTCATAACCCAAAGGTCGGGGGTTCAAATCCCCCCCCCGCAACCAAAGTTACCAGCAGCGCGAGAGGTCGTCGGGTTCCGACGACCTCTTCGTGTGTACGAAAGGTGCCAGGCACCTTTTCAGAGAAAAGGTGCCTGGC
>JBFMCA010000090.1:0-20412 GCA_040754955.1 Acidobacteriota bacterium
CCCGGCCTCACCCAGGGCCGCCCGCCGCAGGGCTCGCGGCGCGATCGCGACCAGAGTCAGCGCGAGCCGGGGCAGGCGCGGCGCGCGGGGCGCGGGGATCGGCGCCGCCGGCCCGGCGGGCGTGACGGCCGGCAGCGTCCGCGCGGTCGATGAGCATGGCGGCGGTTCATCAGGTCCTCGCCACGCTCGGCTACGGCGATGCCATCGGCCACGAGGTGCTGGGCATCCAGCGCGCGCTGCGCGCGGCCGGCTACGAGTCGGAGATCTTCTGCGAGACCGCCGATCCCCGCCTCGAGGATCGGACGGTCGACTACCGCGACCTGCCGGCGGCCAGCCACCCCGACAACATCCTCATCCACCACTTCTCGATCGGGTCGCGCGCCTCTCGCGTGGCCTACGCGCTGCCCGACCGGATGGTGCTCGTCTACCACAACATCACGCCGCCCGAATACTTCATCGACGTGCACCCGCTGCTCGTGCAGCTCTGCTTCCTGGGACGCCGGGAGCTGGGGATCTATGCGCGCCGGTCGGATCTGGCGCTCGGCGACTCCGAGTACAACCGCCAGGAGCTGGAGTCGCTCGGCTTCGACCCGACGGCCGTCCTGCCGGTCGTGCCGGACTTCTCGCACCTGTCCGGCCCGCCCAACTTCATGCAGGCGGGCGCGTTCGACGACGACTGGGTCAACGTCGTCTTCGTGGGCCGGGTGATCCCGAACAAGCGGCTCGAGCAGGTCATTCGGGTGTTTCACGCCTACAAGCGGTGGTTCAACCCCCGGTCGCGGCTGCTCCTCATCGGGTCGCATGCGGGGTTCGAGCGCTACTACGCGATGCTGCACACGTTCATCGCGCGCCTGGGCACGGCCGACGTGCATTTCCTCGGCCACGTCACCAACGAGGAGCTCGTCGCCTACTACGAGCTGGCGGACGTGTTCCTGTGCGCGAGCGAGCACGAGGGGTTCTGCGTGCCGATCGTCGAGGCGTTTCACATGGGCGTGCCGGTCGTGGCCTATGCCGCGACCGCCGTGCCCGCCACGATGGACGGCGCGGGCATCCTGTACACCGACACGAACCCGCTGCACGTCGCAGCGCTCGTGCACGAAGCGGCGACCAACGACGCGGTGCGGGAGCGGATCCTGGACGGACAGGACGCCGCGCTCGACCGGCTTCGAGCGCGGGACTTTGCCGGCACGCTGCTGGGCTTCGTGGAGCGGGTGCGGCGGTCGCCGCGCCGCCCGCCCCACGCGGTGGCGTTCGACTTCTGGGATCAGGTCCGGCAGGCCGAGGAGCTCGACGAGCTCCGCATGGAGCGGCCGGCGGCCTTCCAGGCGCTGCCGACGCCGCCGGCCGGCGATGTGGAGCCGGCATGATCGTGAACCAGTGGGTGCCGGCAGCGCACCGGGGGGACGCGATCGGCGACTCGGCCCGGCGCGTCCGCGCGCTGCTCCGGGCGCGGGGACACCAGTCCGACATCTTCGCGCTGACGATCGACGACGATCTCGTCGGCGACGTGCGGCCGTTCGACGACCCGTCGGCCCGGGCGGGGGACGTCACCATCTTCCACTTCGCGCTGGCGTCGCCGATGACCGAGGCCTTCGCATCGCTCCCCCGCGGGCGCGTGCTGCAGTACCACAACGTCACGCCGGCGCACTTCTTCGCGCCCTACGACGCCAATCTGTTCCGGCTCTCCACGCTCGGGCGCCAGCACCTGCGGTCGCTCGCCGGGCGCACCGACGTCGCGCTGGGCGACTCCGAGTTCAACCGCCGCGAGCTCGAGGCGCTCGGCTTCGCCGACACGGGGGTCTTCCCCATCGCCATCGATACGGCGCGCCTCACCGACGCGCCGGCGCAGCCGGCCCTCGAGCGGATCCTCGACGACGGGCTCTGCAACTTCCTGTTCGTCGGGCGCATCGTGCCGAACAAGCGGCTCGAAGATCACATCCGGCTGGCCGAGCAGTTCAAACGGTACGTCGGGGAGGACTACCGGTTCATCTTCGTGGGCCGGACGGACGGCATCCCGCGGTACTACAACATGGTCCGGGCGCTCGTGCTGCAGTACCAGATGCCCGCGGACCGGTTCCTCTTCGTCGGCGCCGTGCCGGATGCGGAGCTGGCGGTCTACTACCGGACGGCGCGGGTGTACGTGTCGCTCTCGGAGCACGAGGGCTTCTGCGTGCCGCTGCTCGAGGCCATGGCGTGCGACGTGCCGGTGCTGGCGTACGCGGCGGCGGCCGTGCCGGACACGCTCGGCGGGGCGGGCGTGCAGTTCAGCCCGAAGGATCTGGAATTTGCGGCGGAGCTCCTCGGCGAGCTCGCCTACAACGACGCGCTTCGGGCGCAGGTCGTCGCCGGGCAGCGGCGGCGGTTGGTGGACTTCGGGGATGCCCGAATCGACCGCGAGCTGACGGCCCTTCTGGCCAGGGTGCACTGACATGAAACTGGCGTTCGTCATCCAGCGCTACGGCGCGGAAATCCTGGGCGGGTCCGAGTACCACTGCCGGCTGATCGCCGAGCGGCTCGCCACGCGCCACGACGTCGAGGTCCTGACGACGTGCGCACGCGACTACATCACGTGGGCCAACGAGTACCCCGAAGGCACGGATCGGGTGAAGGGCGTCACGGTGCGCCGGTTCGCCAACGCGCGGACGCGCGACATCAAAGCCTTCAACGAGTACTCCGACTGGATCTTCGCCAACCCGCACACGCGGGAGGACGAGATGCGGTGGCTCGAGGCGCAGGGTCCCTGGTGTCCGTCGCTCCTCGAGTACCTGAGGCGCCACCAGCACCAGTACGACGCCCTCATCTTCTTCACGTACCTCTACGCCCCGACGGTGCTGGGCCTCCAGGTCAATCCCGGCAAGAGCATCCTCGTGCCGACGGCGCACGACGAACCGGCGGTCCACCTCGGCATCTACCGCGAGGTGTTCGCGGCCCCGGCCGCCTACGCCTTCAACACCGACGTGGAGAAGCACTTCCTGAAGACGACGTTCGACATCAGGACCGTGGCCGAGGAGACCGTCGGCTGCGGCGTCGACCTGATGCCGGATGCGGACGCCGAGGGCGAAGCCGCGGGCGACGAGGAGGGCGCCGGCCTGAGCGTCGCCAGCGAGCTCGACGACGCGTCGCCGAAGGCGATTCACCTGGACGACCCGCGCAACCAGTGGCCGGCCCACATCCGCGCGCGCGGCGCCGAGTTCCGGCGGCGCCACCGGCTGCACGGCGACTTCCTCCTCTACGGTGGCCGCATCGACCCTGGCAAGGGCTGCGAAGAGCTGCTGGAGTACTTCACGAGCTACAAGGAGCGCGGCGGCGACGCCTCGCTGGTGCTGATGGGCGCCAAGCTCATGCAGCTCCCGGAGGTGCCGTGGGTCCGCTTCGCGGGGCTGCTCTCGGAGCGGGAGCGGCTCGCGGCGCTGGAGGCCGCCACGATCGTGGTGGTGCCGTCGCCCTTCGAGAGCCTGTCGCTCCTCGCGCTGGAGGCCATGGCCGTGGGCACCCCGGTCCTCTGCAACGCGCGGAGCGAGGTGCTCGTGCACCACATGGTGTCGAGCAACGCCGGGCTGTACTACGCGGACCGGGACGAGTTCCTGGAGTGCATCACGCTGATGCTCGCCGACGACCGGCTCCGGCGGCGCATGGGGCGCAACGGCAAGGAGTACGTGCGGCGCAACTACCGGTGGGACGTGATCCTGTCGAAGTACGACCGCCTGATTGCGGCGGTGCGGGGCGCGCGCGCCTAGCAGCCCCCGCGCGGCTCAGTCGGAGTCCGATCCGACCTCGGCGAGCTCGTCGCCGGTCTCTGCGGCGCCCTCGGCCTGCGCGGGCGACGCCTTGCGGCGGCGCGGGCGGATGTCGTACCGCTTGATCATCTCGTTGAGCGTCGTCGGCTTGATGCGAAGGAGCTCGGCGGCCCGCTTCTGGACGCCGCCTGCGGCCTCGAGGGCCGCCTCGATCCACTGCCGCTCGTAGGCCGCGGTCACCTCCTTGAGCGACACCCCCTCGGCGGGCATCACCACATGCGGCGTCCGGAGCGACGGCGCGCGGCGGACGTGATCGGGCACGAGGTCGGGTCCGATGCGGGTGCCCGGGCTGAGCACGACGGCGCGCTCGATGACGTTCTCGAGCTCGCGGACGTTGCCGGGCCAGTCGTACTCCATCAGGAGGTCCAGCGCCTCCGGCGCCATCTCGATGCCCTGCCGGCCGTTCTCCTGCGCGTACTTCTCCAGAAAGTGCTGCACGAGCGGCGGGATGTCTTCCTTGCGCTCGCGGAGCGCCGGCAGCTGGATGCTGATGACGTGCAGGCGGTAGAAGAGGTCCTCGCGGAAGCGGCCGTCCTCCATCTCCTTGCGCAGGTCGACGTTGGTCGCGGCGATGATGCGGACGTCGACCTTGATGGTTTCCATTCCGCCCAGGCGCATGAACTCGCGCTCCTGCATCACGCGGAGCAGCTTGGCCTGGGTCTCGAGGGGGATGTTGCCGATCTCGTCGAAGAAGATGCTGCCCTTGTCGGCGAGGTCGAAGAGCCCCTTCTTCGGGTAGACGGCGCCGGTGAAGGCGCCCTTGACGTGTCCGAAGAGCGTGGACTCGAGCAGGTCGGGCGGCAGGTTCCCCGAGTTCACCGTCACGAACGCCTTGTCGGCGCGCGCCGAGTTGGAGTGGATGGCGCGGGCCACGAGCTCCTTGCCCGTGCCGCTCTCGCCCGTGATGAGGATGGTCGACCGGCTCGGTGCGGCCTGGATGATCAGGTCGAACACCTGCTTCATCCGGGGGGAGCGGCCGATGATGCCCGCGAAGCGGTGGAACCGCGACTGCAGGTTCTGCCTGAGGACCACGTTCTCGGCCACCAGCCGCCGGCGCTCGACAGCGTTGCGGAGGACGACCAGCACCTCGTCGTTCTTGAACGGCTTGGTGATGTAGTCGAAGGCGCCGCGCTTCATGGCCGCGATGGCGTTCTCCATCGAGGCAAAGGCGGTGATCATGATGACCGGCAGCTCCTCGTCGTGCTTCCGGATCTCGTCGAGGACCTGGAGGCCGTCCATGCCGGGCATCATCACATCGGTGATGACGGCGTCGAACGGGAGCGCGCGCGCGAGCTCGAGGCCCTCGGCGCCCGACGCGGCCAGCCGCACGGAATAGCCCTCGCGGACCAGCAGCGTCTCGAGGATCTCGCGCATGATCTCCTCGTCGTCAATCACGAGGATGGAGGCGTTACGCGGCATGCCGTCCAGACTCACATGCCCGCGGCCACCTGGCTGCTCGCGGGAGCCGCCGGGAAGCGCAGGATGAACCGGGTGCCCTGGCCGGGCGCGCTCTCGCACTGGATGGTGCCGTCGTGCTCGCGGACGATCCCGTAGGTGATGGACAATCCAAGCCCCGTGCCCTGGCCCATGGCCTTGGTGGTGAAGAACGGGTCGTAGATCCGCGCCAGGTGCTCGGACGGGATGCCCTGGCCGGTGTCGGCCACTTCCGCCACGACGTCGCCGTCCTCACGCCGCGTCGACACCGTGAGCCACCCGCCGCTCGGCATCGCGTCCCGCGCGTTGAGGAACAGGTTGAGGAAGACCTGCTGGAGCTTGAACTCGAAGCCCACGAGCGGGAGCGGCGACGGGGCCAGCTCCCGGCGCACCTTGACGCTGCCCTTCTCGAACTGGTGCTCGAGCAGCGAGAGCACGTCGCCGATGATGACGTTCAGATCGACCGGCGCCCGCTCGGCGGCGTCGGCGGCGGTTGGCCGCGCCAGGTTCAGCAGGCCGTTGACGATGCGCGCGGCGCGGAAGGTCTGCTTCTCGATTTTCTCCAGGAGCCGCGTCTGCGGGTCGGCCGGGTCGGCCTGGTCGAGCAGCATCTGCGTGTAGCTCGAGATGCCCGTGAGGGGCGTGTTCACCTCGTGGGCGACGCCGGCCGCGAGCAGCCCCAGCGACGCCATGCGCTCGGACAGGCGGAGCTGTTCCTCGAGCTGGGCGCGCTCGGTGACGTCCTCGAAGAGCACGATGGTGCCCGCCTGGGGCAGCGCCGCGCCCACGGCCTGGAGCGGCACCGTCGTGACGTTCACCAGGAGGCGCTCGCCCGCGCGCGCGCCGCGCGCCTCGAGCGGCACGCGGTAGAGGGTGGCGCCCTCGGGCCGGCGCGCGTGCGCGTCCGTGATGCCGTCCACCAGGGCCCGATCGAAGAGGCGGTCGAGGGGCATGCCGAGCGCCTCGCCGCGTGTCGGGCCGTACAGCCGCTCCAGCGCCTGGTTCCAGCGAATGACGCGGCCGTCCTCGCTCAGCACGAGCAGCCCATCGTCGAGCGATTCGAGGATGTTCTCGTTGAACGAGCGGAGACGATCGAGCTCGGCGGCCTTCAGGTGGAGCTGCCGGTAGAGGCGGCCGTTCTCGATGGCCGTCGCGGCCTGGCCGGCGACGGCAGTGAGGAGGGCCATGTCCTCGCTGTTGAGCGGCTCGCCGCTTGCGCGACGGCCGAGCGCCAGCGCCGCCACCGTCCGATCGTTCGACACGCACGGCACGAAGTAGTACACGCCGGCGTCGCGCCAGAATTCGACTTCCTCGGCCGTGAAGCGACCAACCGCCAGCGGGTCGTCGAGCCGCACGAGATGCGTCGCGCCGAGCCGGCCGCCGATGCCCGTCGCGGCGTCCAGCCGGGGCAGCGGCGCGTCGAAGCCGGCCGATCGGAACGACTCGAGGGCGCCCGTCTCGTCGGCCAGGAGCAGCGCGACGGCATCGGCGTCGAACGTCTCCCGGACGCGCGTCACGAGGCGGTCGGCGAGGCTGACGAGATCGAGATCCCCGCTGAGGTCGCGCGCGAACGCCACGAGCGCGCGGCGGTAGTGCAGGCGATCGCGGTAGAAGACGCGATCGACAGCGCCCTGGATGGCCTCCTTCACCGGCCGCGCCAGCAGCACCACGACGACCGTGGCGAGAAACGCGATCATCCAGCGGTGCTCGTCCTCCGACTGCACGAAGTACTCGCGCGAGGTTGCCAGGATGAGGACGTAGATGCCGACGATGGCGGACACGACGGTCGTGTAGACGAGCAGCCGCTTGAGGATGATTTCGACGTCCATCAGCCGGTAGCGCACGATGGCCGACGCGAACGCCAGCGGCACGAACCCGAGCGGGACGGCGGAGAGCTGCATGGGCAGCGACGGCGTCCCGCCGAGCGCCCACGGCACGGCGTAGCCCAGCGCGAACGGCAGCGCGCCGAGCGCCGTGCCCCACACGATCCAGCGGAGCTGCCGCCGCGCCGTCACCGACCGCACGCGACCGAGCGCGCGCACCAGCACGCCCAGCCCCGCGGCCAGGAACGCCGCCAGGTAGAGAAGCTCGAGCCGGTCGAGCAGGCCGATGACGCGCACGAAATAGTCGGGGTCGATGCCCGCGCGGACGAGCGCCACCCCGCGGGTGCTGGCCAGCACCGCCGCCGGCAGGTAGATGGCGGGCAGCCAGCGCGCGAGCGCGGCGCCGAACCCCGCCGAGTGCGGCCGCTCCGGGAACACCAGCGCGAAATGCAGGAAGAGCGGCGGCAGCATCAGCACCGCGATCTCGTCGGCCCAGTAGAAGACCCAGTCCACGCGATCGAAGCGGCCGCTGAACGAGAAGGTGAGCACCCCGAAGAACGCGACCGAGAGCCAGAAGAAGTGCAGCGTCGCCGAATCGCGCGGCCGCCGCGTGCGCACCGCGGTGCCGACGAGCAGCGTGAAGATGCCGACCGCGGCGAGCACGTAGTAGAGGGCGCCGGGCCCGCCCGGCAGCGGCGCGAGCGTCACCTGGAGCACCTGGCGCTCGCCCAGGCGCAGCAGCGTGTAGTCGTGCCGGGCGCCCGGGGCGGCGCCGTGCTGAACGGTCCACACCTCGGCGCGGGTCTCGACGGGACGCCCGTCGATGGCAAGCAGCACGTCCCCCGCCTGCACGCCGGCGCGGTCGGCCGCCGAGCCGTCCGCGACCTCGGCCGCCACCACGCCGGCCGCGCGCTCGACCCAGAGCACACCGTCTTCAACCTCGGTGCGCGTCGCCCTCTCCACGACGTTCCCGATCCCGAGCGCCAGCAGCGCGATCGCCACGGCAACTGGCAGGGCCGTGAGACGCCACTCGCGGGTCGGCGCGCCGGGCGGCGGGAGTTTCAGTAAGGTCGACATCGACGTCGGGTCGGCACACGGTCAGAGCAAACCACATACCACGAGCGGCGCAGCAGCATCTGGTCTAAGCAATTGATTACACGCGATTTGTTGCTGGGATGCCGAGCGGGGCGACGCACGTGTCCAAATTTATGTGTCAGCGATCCAAAAACAGAGATCGCTCAATATGTCTTTGTCTAGCTAGAACTTAACCGTAATGCCGCCGACGACGCGCTTGGGCGGGCGCAGAACCATGAGCTCGTCGTAGCTCGAGCCCTCCATGGTCTCGTAAAACATGTTCCTGACGGCCACGAGCATCTCCCACTCCGAGCGCCGGAAGTTGAGGAACGGCAGCCCCTGGTGCACCTGGACGTCGAAGCGGTATGCGAAGCCGGGGTCGAGCTCGTCGGCGGCGCGCCGCACGAACGCGTTGTTGAACTTGTAGAGGACGAAGAGCCGCGTGGCCGACCGCGCGATCTCCGTCTCGAGCGAGGTGGTCACGTCATGCCGCCGCTCGCCGTCCTCGCGCAGTGCGGACGGGAGCCAGGCGGCCATGACGGCCAGGTCGGTGCGGGGGGCCGTGCGCGTCCAATCGGCCGCGGCCGTCGAGTAGTCGACCGCGCCGCGCAGGTTGGGGGCGAGCTGATGGGAGACGGTGACCCCGAAGCCGCGGACGGCCACGTCCCCGACGGTGCCGACCAGATAATGCCCCACGTCGGCCCGGGCGGCGTCGGACGTGTGCAGGCCAAAGACGGTCACGGCCTGATCGTCGACGAACTCGTGGAACGCGCGGACGCCGACGGTGACGCCGTTGAAGAGGCGCTCGAGCGCCACCTCGTACTGCTGCACGTCCTCGATGCGGAAGCCCGCGGTCGACAGCGGCGAGAAGGTGCGCTGCGGCGGCAGCCAGTACGCGCTCGTCGGCGTCTGGAACTCCTCGGCGCCCGGGGCGCGCTGCTGGCGCGACGCCGCGGCGCGGACCCGCGTGTTCGGCGTCGGACTCACGGTTACCGACACGCGCGGGCTGAACAGCGAGGCCTGGCCCAGGTAGTCGTAGTGCGCGTAGCGGGCGCCGTAACCAACCTGCAGGGCGCGCGCGAGCCGGACCTCGGCGAAGCCGAACACCGACCCCACGTTCCGCGTGCCGTCGGCGAGCGCCGCGAGCGCGGCGGGATTGCCGCCCTCGTACCGGTGGGCGGCGTAGGACAGGCCCACTTCGTACGTGCGCGTCGGCTTCGCCACGTAGTAGCTGCCGGCGAGCGACCAGGCGCTCAGGTCGCTCTGGTTGAGCGCGGCGCGGACGCTCCAGTCGCCATGCGCGCCGACCTCGGATCCGACCGAGAAGAAGGCGACGCGCCGCATGCGGTCGTTGCCGAAGATCTGGCCGGGCGTGTGGAACGCGCCGGTCGTGACGAGGTTGACCTCGCCCTCGAGCGCCAGATCGGTGAAGAAGGCGGTGGCGGCGCGGGCGGACTGCTCCACGGCGCGGCCGAGGATCTCGAACGGCTCGGTGAAGGCGGAGCCGCCGGCAGCCTCGAGCATCGACGGCCCCGAGTCCTTCAGCACCGACCGCTTCAGGCGGCGCAGGCGCCAGGCGGTCTCGCTCTCGTCACGGCCGTCGGCGCGGGCCTCGTCGCCGGGCGCGTCGGCCACCCCCGCGACGCCCGCGGCGGCCAGCCGGGGCTCCGCCGCGGTGCCGGCGCGATGGAGCCGGAAGGTGGACTCGCTGCGACCCGCGGGCCGGACCTCGACCAGGGTGGGCCGGGCCGGCAGAAAGCCCTTGAGGTGCACCCGAAGCAGATACGGCCCCGGGGGCAGGTCGGCGAGCGAGAAGCGCCCGTCGGCACCGGTCACGGCGAACGCCGGAGCCCCACCGAGCGCGGAGACGACCGCGCCGTCGAGCGGCCGGCCGTCCTGAGCGAGCACGAGTCCGTGAATGGCGCCGGGGACGCTCGCCGCGACGAGCGGCGGTCCCGCGTGGGACGCGGGCGGCTGGGCCGCGCCGGGCCGGGCGTCGAGCCCGACGGCGCACCACAGAACCAACGCCGAGCTGAGCAGGCGGGGGATGCTCATCGGGAATCCTCGGGCCCGCCGCCGGGCGCTGACGGCGGCGGGCCCTCCAAACTCCAGTTTACGACGCCTTCACGTTGAACTTCACGTCGCGGCTGAGCGTCTTGCCCGAGGCCTTGTCGCTGATCTTGATCTCGAGGCGATAGGCCCCCTCGGGGAACGTCGCGAGCGGCACGGTAATGCCCCCGGGCACCGGGAACTTCGCCGGGTCGAACTGCGGCGGCAGGTTCGACGCGTTCACGGTCTGCGGGTTGGTCTTGTTGAAGAACTTCTCCTCGCCGTTCTCGGTCCGGTGGAAGTTGTACTCGAGCACCAGGTTCGGCTTGCCCTGGTCATCGAGGCCCGCGTTGTAGACCTGGAAGAAGATGGAGAGCTCCTCCGACTTGGCGAAGTCCATGTCGGCTGCCGGCACGAGCTCCTGCATGCCGAACACGAAGGGGCGCTCCCGGGCCTGGTCCATGTCGAGCGGTGCGTTCAACATGTTGACCGTGTCGGTGACGAGCACAGAGCTCGTCTGGAGCTCGCCGTTGCCGAAGTCCGGCACCGCGATCGCCGTCTTGAACACGCCGGCCTTGGCGACCTGCGTGCGCGGCGCCTTCTCCGGAAGGCGCTCCTTCAGGGCCACGTACACGTCGTAGGTGCCCGGGGGCGCCATGAACACCCGGTGCAGAATCGCGGTGCCCGACCCGAGCTGGGCGGCCGGCACGAAGTGGATGTCGTCCCAGGTGTATTCGAACTTGCGCTTGTCCTTGGCCTCCGCGTACGCGGCCGCATCGACGACGCGCACGTAGAGCGCGCTGTCGGCCGTCGGGGCGCCATTCACCGTGAGCTGGAACGGCACGTAGGTGCGCACTTCCTGCGACTTGAGGAAGAACGGCGTCAGCGTCATCGTGACGTCGGTCGGCGCAGGCTCACCCGCCATCACGCCGTCGACGAGCTTGACGATCTGCTCGATCTCGGCGCGCTCCTGCCGGCTGCGCTTCCGGTTGTCCGGCTGGGCCGTCTGCGCGAGGATGTCGGCCGGAAACGCCCACAGCAGCGCCACGGCGGTGCACAGCACGAGAACACGACGTCTCAACATGATGCAAGTCTCCTGAGCCGCAACGACACGACACCGGAGCCCGCGCTCCGGGATCAATCGATCATAGGTGCCAGTTGGAGCGAAGTCAAACCCTCTAACCCCTTGAGGGGGCCGCGGTTCCTCCACGGGGCCGCGGACGGCATGATATCGTCCAAAGGGCTCGGCGATGGTCGACGACGATACCCTGGTGATTGTGCTGGCGGGAGGCGCCGGCGAGCGGCTCTTCCCGCTGACCCGTGAACGCGCCAAGCCGGCCGTGTACTTCGGCGGCCCCTACCGGATCATCGATTTCGTCCTGAGCAACTGCATCAACTCGGGGCTCCGGCGCGTCTTCATCGCCACCCAGTACAAATCGCTGTCGCTCAACCGCCACATCCGCCTGGGGTGGAGCATCGTCTCGGAGGAGCTGGGGGAGTTCATCGAGATCCTGCCGCCGCAGAAGCGCGTCGGCGAACAGTGGTACCTCGGTACCGCAGACGCGGTCTACCAGAACCTCTACTCCATCGAGCGCGAAGGACCCCGCCACGTCGTGGTCCTCGCCGGCGACCACATCTACAAGATGGACTACCGGCGGATGCTGCAGTTTCACAAGGAGAAGGGCGCCGCGGTGACGCTGGCGTCGACGGAGGTGCCGCTCGCCGAGGGCCGGCGCTTCGGCATCGTGGCGGTGGACGAGACCGACCGTGTCACGGGCTTCCTCGAGAAGCCCGAGCATCCGCCGGCGATGCTGGCCTTTCCGCACCTGGCGCTCGCGTCGATGGGCATCTACGTGTTCGACTACGACGTGCTCGTCCGCGCGCTCGAGGAGGACGCGGCGCGGGCCGACAGCCACCACGATTTCGGCAAGGACATCATCCCGGCGCTCGTCGAGACGGGCCGGGTGTACTCGTATTCGTTCTACGACGAGAACAAGAAGGCGGCGAAGTACTGGCGGGACATCGGCACACTGGACGCGTACTACGAAGCGAACATGGACCTGTGCCAGGTGAACCCGGACTTCAACCTCTACGATCCGGAGTGGCCGCTCCGCACCTACCAGCCGCAGTCGCCTCCGGCGAAGTTCGTCTTCGCCGAGGACTGGCGGAAGGGCGAGGCGCTCGATTCCATCATCTCGCCCGGCTGCATCGTCTCGGGCAGCACGATCACGGGCAGCGTGCTCTGCCCCAACGTGCGCGTGCACAGCTTCTGCCGCATCGACCGCTCCATTCTCATGCCAGGGGTCCGCGTCGGCCGGCACGCGCAGATCCGGCGGGCGATCATCGACCGCGACGTGCTCATTCCGCGCGGGGCGCGCATCGGCTTCGATCTCGACGAGGATCGGCGACGCCATACCGTGACCGAGGACGGCGTCGTGGTGGTGACGGTGGATGAGGAGCCGTTCGTCGCGCCGGTGTCGGAGGAAGCCCTCCGGCTGGAGGCCGAGGCGGATCGGCGCGGGTGACGCGGGTGAAAGGAGCGCAGGTGACGATCAACGAGGTGAAGGGCCGCGAGATCCTGGACTCGCGGGGCAATCCGACCGTCGAGGTCGAGGTCGTGCTCGAGGGCGGGGCGCGCGGACGCGCGGCGGTGCCGTCCGGCGCTTCGACGGGCGAACGCGAGGCGCTGGAGCTGCGCGACGGCGACACGTCGCGGTACCTGGGAAAAGGCGTGCGCACGGCCGTGGCCCACGTGAACGGCGAGATTGCGGCGGCCGTGCGGGGCATGCCGCTCGACCAGCGCACGCTCGACGCGCGGCTCGTGGCCGTGGACGGCACGCCCGCGAAGAGCCGCCTCGGCGCCAACGCCCTGCTGGGCGTCTCGATGGCGGCGCTCCGCGCCGGCGCCGCGGCGGCGGGGATGCCCCTCTACGCGTACATCGGCACCCTCGCGAGGGTGGAGCGCTTCACCCTGCCCGTGCCCATGATGAACATCCTCAACGGCGGCGCCCACGCCGACTCGAACGTGGACTTCCAGGAGTTCATGGTCATGCCGGTCGGCTTCCCGGCCTTCGGCGAGGCGCTCAGGGCGGGCGTGGAGATCTTCCACGCGCTCCGCGGGCTGCTGAAGGCGCGGGGCCTCAACACGGGCGTCGGCGACGAGGGCGGCTTTGCGCCCAACCTGCGGTCGAACCGCGAGGCCGTGGATATCGTGCTCGAAGCCGTCAGCAGGGCCGGCTACACCCCCGGCCGCGACGTGTACCTGGCGCTCGACGTGGCGTCGAGCGAGTTCTACGCGGGCGAGGGCCGCTACGAGTTCAGGAAGTCGGGCGAGCCGGGCCGGACATCGGCGGGGATGGTCGAGCTCTACGTCGACTGGTGCCGGCAGTATCCCATCCTGTCCATCGAGGACGGCTGCGCCGAGCGCGACTGGACGGGATGGGCGCTGCTGACCGAGGCGCTCGGCGCGACGGTACAGCTCGTGGGTGACGATGTGTTCGTCACCAATCCCGAGATCCTGCGGCGCGGCATCGCCGAGAAGGTGGGCAACGCCCTGCTGGTCAAGCTGAACCAGATCGGCACGGTCACCGAGACGCTCGACGCGATTGCGGTGGCGTCGGCCGCCGGCTATGCGAGCGTCATCTCGCACCGGTCCGGCGAGACCGAGGACACGACCATCGCCGATCTCGCGGTGGGCACCGCCGCGGGCCAGATCAAGACGGGGTCCGCCTCGCGAAGCGATCGCGTGGCGAAGTACAATCAACTGCTCCGCATCGAGGAGGAGCTCGGGCCGCGCGCCGTCTACGCCGGCGCGGGCGCCATCCGGCAGCTCGGCCGCCGCTAGCACCATGCACACAGTCGTCCTGATCCGCCACGGCGAATCGACGTGGAACCGGGAGAACCGGTTCACCGGCTGGACCGACGTCGACCTCAGCGAGAAGGGCCTCGTCGAGGCCCGCGACGCGGGACGGCTGCTGAAGCAGGAGGGCTTCACCTTCGACGTCGCCTACACGTCGGTGCTGAAGCGCGCCATCCGCACGTGCTGGATGGTGCTCGACGAGCTGGACCTGCTGTGGATCCCGGTGCACCGGAGCTGGCGGCTGAACGAACGCCACTACGGCGCGCTGCAGGGGTTGAACAAGTCGGAAACGGCCGAGCGGCACGGCGAGGCGCAGGTGAAGATCTGGCGCCGCAGCTACGACGTGCCGCCGCCGCCGCTGGCCGACGACGACCCGCGGCATCCGTCGCGCGACCCGCGGTACGCGCGGCTCGATCGGCGCGAGCTGCCGGCGACCGAGTCGCTCAAGGACACCGTCGCGCGGTTCCTGCCGTACTGGCACGAGACGATCGCGCCGGCGGTCCGGGGCGGCGAGCGCGTGCTCATCGCGGCGCACGGCAATTCGCTCCGCGCTCTGGTCAAGTTCCTCGACGAGATCTCCGACACGGACATCGTCGAGCTGAACATCCCGACCGGCATTCCGCTCGTGTACGAGCTCGACGCCGCGCTGAAGCCGGTCCGACACTTCTACCTGGGGGACCCGGACGCGGCGCGGCGCGCCGCCGAGGCAGTGGCGAACCAGGCGGGCAGGGCCGGGCGAGGCTAGCGCGCAGCCGGAGCGTCGCTCCGGCCCGCACCAGGTCGATCCGTTCAGTTCGTCTCCTCGACCTTCGACTCGTCAGAGGCGATGCGGAGCGACCGCAGGAACCGCCGGTCGCTGGCGGTCATCTCGGCCAGCCGCTTCGGCATCAACTGACGCGAGCTCGCCGTCACCTTCGCCGGCGGGGCCCCGTCGGCAGGCGCCTGGCCCCGGTTGACGAACCCCACCACGGCTTCGAGCGTGACTTTCATCTCGTAGCCCGCCGCACGGGCGCGCGCGCGACAGGCCTCGACTTCGGGGTTCTCGGCCACTGCGGCGGCAATGGCGTCGGCCAGCTCTCGTGCGAACCGGTTCACGACGTCATCCATGAACGTCCCTCCTCAGCGCCGCCGGGCCGGGCTGCCGGGGCTTGGTGCCGACGACCCACCCGGACCGGGCGGCTCGGGGGTATCGGCGTAACGTCTGCATTGGGCGGGATTTACGTGGGGTGACTGGTGGCAATTCTACGGGCCGCCCCCGCCGGTGTCAAGGTGAGAAACACAAGATGTTGGGTACTGGCAGGCTCTGGGCTCTAGGCGTCAGGCTCCGCCGCGCCGGGGGCGGCACGGCTCTCGGCTCGGGGCTCTGGCTACTCGCTACTGGCTACTAGCTACTAGAATGACTCGCTGATGGGGCGCTACTTCGTTCATCCGTCGGACCTTACGGGCTTCGACCCGGAGACCGATCTCGGCTATCCCGGCGAGTTTCCCTTTACCCGTGGCATCCGTCCCACCATGTATCGGGGCCGGCTGTGGACGATGCGGCAGTATGCCGGGTTCGGAACGGCGGCGGAGTCGAACCGGCGCTACCGCTACCTGCTGTCGCAGGGGGTGAGCGGGCTCAGCGTGGCGTTCGACCTGCCGACGCAGATCGGCTACGACTCGGACCATCCGCTCGCAGCGGGCGAGGTGGGCCGGGTGGGCGTGGCCATCGACTCGATCGACGACATGGAGACGCTCTTCGCGGGCATCCCGCTCGATCGGGTGTCGACGTCGATGACCATCAACGCGACGGCAATCATCCTGCTCGCGCTCTACGTCGCGGTGGGCCGGCGGCAGGGCGTCGCGCCGGCGCGGCTCTCGGGCACCGTGCAGAACGACGTGCTCAAGGAGTACGTCGCGCGCGGCACCTACATCTTCCCGCCGAAGGCGTCGCTCCGGATCGTCACCGACATCTTCGCGTTTGGCGAGCGCGAGTTGCCGCAGTGGAACACCATCTCGATCAGCGGGTATCACATCCGCGAAGCGGGCTCGACGGCGGTGCAGGAGGTGGCGTTCACCTTCGCGAACGCCATCGCGTACGTGCAGGCGGCCATCGACGCGGGGCTGGACGTCGACTCGTTCGGGCAGCGCCTGTCGTTCTTCTTCAACGCCCACAACGACTTCCTCGAGGAAGTGGCGAAGTTCCGGGCGGCGCGGCGGCTGTGGGCGCGGCTGATGCGCGATCGCTTCGGCGCCACGAACCCGCGCGCGCAGCAGCTCCGCTTCCACACGCAGACGGCGGGCTCGACGCTCACCGCGCGCCAGCCCGACAACAACATCGTCCGCGTCGCCGTGCAGGCCCTGGCGGCCGTGCTCGGCGGCACGCAGTCGCTGCACACCAACGGCCGCGACGAGGCGCTGGCGCTCCCCACCGAGGAGTCGGCGCGCATCGCGCTCCGCACGCAGCAGATCATCGCCTTCGAGTCGGGCGTCGCGAACACGATCGACCCTTTCGCCGGGTCGTACCTGGTCGAGCAGCGCACCCGCGAGATCGAGGAGGAGGCGCGCGACCTGCTGCGGCGCATCGACGAGCTGGGCGGGACGCTCCCGGCCATCGAGACGGGCTTCATCCAGCGGCGCATTCAGGACGCCGCCTACAAGGCCCAGGTGGCCATCGACGCCGGCGATGCGGTGGTCGTCGGCGTCAACCGGTTCGCCACGGACGAGGACGACGCCATCGACACGTTTGCGCTCGACCCGGCGCTCGAGCGCGAGCAGGTGTCGCGGGTGCGGGCGGTACGGGCCGGACGGGACGGCTCCGCGTGGACGAGCGCGCTTGCCGCGGTGGACGCCGCGGCGCGCAGCGGCGACAACCTGGTGCCGCCCATCATCGCGGCGGTCGAGGCGCGCGCCACGGTGGGCGAGATCGCCGACACGCTCCGCGCCGTCTTCGGCGAGTACAAGGAAGTGGCGCTTGACTGATCCGCTGCTGGTCGTCGAACGCCTGACGACGGTGTTCGAGGTGGAGCCCGAGCCGGTCGTGGCGGTGGACGATGTGTCGTTCGAGATCCGGCATGGCGAGACGCTGGGGCTCGTGGGCGAGTCGGGCAGCGGCAAGTCGGTGACGGCCTTCTCCATCCTGCAGCTGCTGCAGCCGCCCGGGCGCGTGACGGGCGGCAGGGTGATCTTCCAGGGCCGGGATCTCCTGCAGCTTCCCGAGGCCGAGGTCCGCAAGGTCCGCGGCGCGGGCATCGGGCTCGTGTTCCAGGAGCCGATGGCGGCGCTCAACCCGGTGATGCGGGTGGGCGATCAGATTGGCGAGTCGCTCCGGGTGCACGGCCTGGCGAACCGCCGCGAGGCGCGGGCGCGCGCCATCGACCTGATGCGCGCAGTCCGGATCGTGGATCCCGAGAAGCGCGTGGACGACTACCCGCACCAGCTCTCCGGCGGCATGCGCCAGCGTGTCATGCTCGCCGTGGCGCTGGCCTGCCGGCCGCCGCTCGTCATCGCCGACGAGCCGACGACCGCGCTCGACGTGACGGTGCAGGCGCAGGTGCTCGACCTGCTGCGCGACATGAAGCGCGAGTTCGAGTTGTCGCTCCTCATCATCACGCACGACTTCGGCGTCATCGCGGAGATGGCGGACCGTGTGGCGGTCATGCACCGCGGGCGCATCGTCGAAGAAGGGCCGGTGCGGCAGATGCTGCGGTCGCCCCGGCACGCCTACACGCGGCGGCTGCTGGCCTCCATTCCGGGCGGCGCGCCCGGCACGCGCCTGGGCGGGGACGCCGCATGACGCCGCTCGTCGAGGTCGAGCACCTCACGAAGCACTTCGAGCGCGGCGGGGGGCTGTTCGGCGCGAAATCCGTCGTGCGCGCGGTGGACGGCGTCAGCTTCACGATCGGCGAAGGCGAGACGTTCGGCCTGGTCGGCGAATCGGGCAGCGGCAAGAGCACGACGGGCCGCTGCATGCTGCGCCTCATCGAGCCCACCTCCGGGGCCGTCCGGTTCCGCGGCGAGGATGTGCTGGCCTTTTCGCCGGCGCGGCTGCGGGCGGCGCGCCGCGACATGCAGATGATCTTCCAGGACCCGTACTCGTCGCTCAACCCGCGCATGCGGGCGCGCGAGATCGTGCGCGAGCCGCTCGACATCCACGGGCTCGGCACGAAGGTCGATCGTCGCGCACGCGTGGCGGAGCTCTTCGCGCGGGTCGGGCTGGACCCGGCACACCTGGACCGCTACCCGCACGAGTTCAGCGGCGGGCAGCGGCAGCGCATCGGACTGGCGCGCGCGCTGGCGCTGAACCCGTCGTTCATCATCGCCGACGAGCCGGTGTCGGCGCTCGACGTCTCCATCCAGGCGCAGGTCATCAACCTGCTGATGGACCTGCAGCGCGAGCTGAAGCTCACCTATCTCTTCATCGCGCACGACCTCCGGCTGGTGCGCCACATCTGCAGCCGCGTCGCCGTCATGTATCTCGGGCGCATCGTCGAGACGGGCGACACCGAGCGCGTCTTCCAGTCGCCCCGGCATCCGTACACGCAGGCGCTGCTCTCGGCGGTGCCCGTCCTCGATCCCGACGCGCCGCGGACGCGCATTGAGCTGGATCCGGCGACGTTCGATCGTGAGGCCGCCCTGCGGGAGGTGGACGCGGGGCATTTCGCGGCGGTGTGACATGGGGTAGCGCGGGTCACCCGGTCTCGGATGGCGACGGCGGGAACGGTCGTGGTCGCGGGGGCGCTCGCCCTCGGCGGCTGGACCGAGCAGCCCGAGCCTGACCTCGACGACCTGCTCGCGCGGCTGGGCGAGTACCTCGTGGCCTACGAGGGCGAGCTGAGCACGGTCATCGCCTCGGAGCGCTACGACCAGCGCGAGACGCTCGAGGGCAACCCGAACGACGTGGCCCTCCGCCGCCGGGCGGGCGGGCGGAGCCGCCGGCTCGAGTCGGACGTGGCGTTCCTGCGCCTGCCCGGCCACCAGGAGTGGCTGGGCCTGCGCGACGTGCGGAAGGTGGACGGGCGCGAGGTGCCCGGCGCGGCCACGCGGCTCGCGGACCTCGTGCGGGCGGCGGGCGACGACGTGCTCGCCCGCGCCGATGCGATTGTCGCGGCCGGCGCCGAGCACAACCTGGGCGGGCCGCGGAGCATCAACATGCCCTCGGCGCCGCTCGAGGTGCTGCACCCGCGCCATTTCCCGCGATTCATCTTCACGCTGACCGGGCGCGATCGCATCCAGGGCGTGGCGACCGTCCGGATGGCCTTCGAGGAGTTCGAGACGCCGAGCCTCATCCAGGGCACCGAGGGGGGCGACCTGCTGGCGCGTGGCACGGTGTGGGTGGAAGCGGCCACGGGCTGCCTCTGGCGGGTCGAGCTCAGGGTGACGCCGGTCGTGCGCGACATGCGCATGCGGGAGCGCCTGGAGCAGGTGGTGCGCGTCGACTTCGCCCGCGACGCGGCGGTGGGGCTCGTGGTGCCGAGCCGGATGACGGAGGAGTTCTACGTGCCGGGCGGGCGCGGGATTGGCGAGGCGCGGTACACGAACTACCGCCGGTTCACGACGGGCGCCCGGCTGGTGCCGCCGCCGGGCGGGTGACGCGGGCTCAGTGCGCGCCGACGGCGTGCGGCGCCTGCCTGACGTCGCGCTCGACCTGGCCGTCTCTGATGGCGATGACGCGGTGCGCGTGCGCGGCGACGTCCGCCTCGTGGGTGACGAGGATGATGGTGTTGCCGGCCGCGTGCAGGCGCTCGAAGAGGGCCATGATCTCGACGCCGGTCTTCGAATCGAGGTTGCCGGTGGGCTCGTCAGCCAGCAGGATCGACGGGTTGTTGACGAGCGCGCGCGCGATGGCGACGCGCTGGCGCTGGCCGCCCGAGAGCTCGTTCGGCCGGTGCGACATGCGCTGCTCCAGCTCCACCTTTCTGAGCGCCTCCTTCGCGCGCTCGAGGCGCTCGCGCTTGGGAACGCCCGCGTAGACGAGCGGCAGCTCCACGTTGTGAAGCGCGGTCGCGCGCGGCAGGAGGTTGAAGGTCTGGAAGACGAAGCCGATCTCCTCGTTGCGGACGCGGGCCAGCTCGTTGTCGTCCATGGTGCTGACTTCCCGGCCGTTGAGGAGGTAGGTGCCCTTCGAGGGCGTGTCGAGGCACCCGATGAGGTTCATCAGGGTGGACTTGCCCGACCCGGACGGCCCCATGATCGCGACGTACTCGCCGCGATCGATCGTGACGGACACGCCGCGCAGGGCGTGAATCTCCTCGTCACCCATCCGGTAGGTCTTCCACAGGTCGCGCGTCTCGATGAGGGCCATAGGGTGAGTCTACCGGATGGACGACGGCCGCCCGCCGCAGGTTCCCAAGGGGTCGGGCCTAATTCGGGGTCGGGCCTATTTTTACGTGCTACG
>JBFMCA010000091.1:0-20298 GCA_040754955.1 Acidobacteriota bacterium
GCTCGGCCGTTCGGCCGCCTCGCACAGCCGTGCGACGGCCCGCCGCGATCCGCTGAAGACGCGATTCGACGACATGAACGAGGCAGAGACCGACATCATCACTGGTTTTTCAGCGACCTCCTAGCAGCCCGTGGTGTCACGCCCGGCGAGCACCGAGACCGGCGAGACGCGCCGATGGCAAGGCGCGACGACTGAGGAATATCCGTGGATATCCGACGGAGCAACGCAGCCCGGCGGTGATGGATCGCCGGTCGAATGCCGGCGGGCGTTTCACCGCGGGCTGCTGAGGGCCGCGGTGGAGGCTTCCGCATGATCCGCCGGCGCGGACGCCTGGTCGTCGCACTGCTGGCGCTGGCTTGGTGGGCGACCGCGACCCGCCTCGCCGGGCACGAGCTCGAGCGGACGCGCGTCGCGCTGACCTTCGCCGCCAACGGTGCGTTCACGCTCGAGATTGCCAACGACCCGGCCTGGCTGCTGCTCCGGCTCGAGCCGTTCCTCGAGGACTACCCGGACATCCCCCCTCGGTCACCGGACGATGCGCTGGCGGGCCCGTCCCGCGACGCGCGGCTTGCAGCGCTGGCGCCGGTGATGCGCGACCGAATCGTCCTCTTCGTGGACGGCCGCGAGGTGCGCCCCGACGACGTTCGATACGTGCCGCCGGTCGAGCCCGTCACGGCGGATGGCACCCCCGCACCGGGACGCTACGTGATGCGCGGTCGCCTCGCACCCGACGCCCGCCAGCTTCGCTGGTTCTACGGCATCGTTGCCGACCCCTACCCGCTGATCGTCGCGCGCGCGGACGGGCGACACGTGACCGAGTGGGTCGGCGGCACCGTGTGGAGCGGTGCCATCGATCTCACGGGCCAGTTCGTCGCCCCGACGCGGTGGGCGGTCCTCGCCCGGTACGTCGGCCTCGGCGTCACACACATCCTGCCGAAGGGTCTGGATCACATCCTGTTCGTCCTCGGGCTGTTCCTCCTGAGCACACGGGTGCGCACGGTCCTGCTGCAGGTGACCGCGTTCACGGTGGCGCATTCGATCACGCTGGCGCTGTCGGTCTACGGCGTCGTGGCGCTGCCGGCGGGGGTCGTGGAGCCGCTCATCGCGCTCTCGATTGCGTACGTTGCGGTGGAGAACCTCGTCACGCGCGAGCTCAAGGTGTGGCGGCTGGGGCTGGTCTTCCTGTTCGGTCTGCTGCACGGGCTGGGGTTTGCGGGCGTGCTTCGCGATCTCGGCCTGCCCCGCGGCGAGTTCGTGACCGCCCTCCTCGGGTTCAACGTGGGCGTCGAGATCGGGCAGGTGGCGGTGATCGGGACCGCGGCGCTTCTGGCAGCGTGGTGCGCGCGAAGGACGTGGTACCGCGCGCGCGTGGTGGTGCCGGCGTCGGTGGCCATCGCCGCGATCGGCGTCTACTGGACCATCGCCCGGGCGCTGGCGCCCTGATCCCCAGCTATCGCGACACGGTGGCCGGCACGAACTTCTGGAGCCGCTGCCCGTAGGTATCCGCTGCGTACACCGCGCCGTGAGAATCGACGACCACGCCGTGCACCCAGTCGAACTGGCCCGGTCCGAGACCCTGCGAGCCCCAGGTGGCGACGAGCGCGCCGTCGGCGAGGCGCATCTTGTGCACGCGCTCGCCTTCGTGGTCCGCGATGTAGGCGAAGCCGTCGTCGCCCTTGCGCGAGATGCCGATGTCCCACGGGTACCAGTTGTCGTTCCGGATCTCGCGGATGTAGTTCAGATCCTTGTCGTAGACCTGCAGCCGCCTGTTCTCGCGATCGATGATGTAGAGGCGATCCTCGGCGTCCACGGCGAGCTTGTGCGGCAGGTGCCATTCGCCCACGCCCGTGCCCCGACTGGCGGGCCCGCCGTCGCCTTTGCCCACCTGCCGGAGGAACCGTCCGTCCTTCGAGTACAGGACGACGCGGTTGTTGCCGTAGCCGTCGGTGACGACGATGTTGCCGTTGCGGAGCACGGCAAGGCCCGAGGGAAGATCGAGGTGCGTGGCGTCGGTGCCCTTCTGGTTGGTCGTGCCAATCTGCAGCAGGAACGTGTCGAGCGCGGGGTTGAGCTTGACGATGCGGTGGGCGTCGCGCTCGATGATGTAGACGTTCCCCTCCCAGTCCACGGCGCCCGAGTGCTGCCAGGACGGGTTGATGGCCTTGCCGTTGATCTCCTGGTCGGCGCCCGCCCGCACGAGCTGGCCATCGGTGTTGAAGACCATGACCGGCTTCGGCCCGCGGTTGAACACGTAGATGCGGTCCTGCTGGTCGATGGCGAGACCGGAGATGCCAGGCTGGTTCGTCGGGCCGCCGGTGCCGCTCGCGGCCGCCCGCTGCCCGCCCATCGCGCGGCGCGCGGCGGCCTGCGCCTCGCGCTCGGCCGGGGGCGGCGGCGCGTCCTTGAGGCCGAAGTACATCCCGGCGGGCAGCGTCGGCCAGTTGGGCACCAGCCGGTAGCCGCCGTCCCCCTGCGCGGAGGGCGCGGCCAGCGCGCCCGCCGCGAGCAGCATCGTCACGAGCGACCGTCGGCCGGCGCGCATCATCGTCTACTCCTGAATCTGCTTGATCTGCTTGCGCCACCAGGGATTGCCGTAGTTCGCGAAGGCGCCGCCGCCGGCGGCCACCGTGATGGCCACGCGGTAGTTGTACGGCGAGAGGAGCCGCAGGGTCTCCTTGACCTGAACGCGCGCGCCGTTCACCTCGAACGGCTCGCTCTCGTACAGGATGTAGTAGATGCCTCCGAGATCGCCGCCCACGGTGGCCCTCGACGTGTAGCGATAGCCTCGGCTGTCGGTGACCTGCTTGACGAGCGCCTTGGCGGCCTTCCGGTACTCGATGCGTTCGGTGACGGTGTAGAGCCCGGACGGGCCCTCGGCCCGTGTCTCGGCCTCGTAGCGGCCGTCGCCGACGACCCGATAGACCGTGGTGCCCACGATGGACCCGCCGGGTCCGAACGGGCCATCCGGCACATCCCACTCGAAGTCCCAGGCGCCGATGAAGTACGCGTCGAAGTCGAGCGGCGGCACTTCGTCGGTCGACTCCGTGGGCCGGCCGAGCGCGGGCATCTGGCCCTTGGGCGGCGGCGCGGCCGGCTGCTGGGCGGCCACGCCCGCGGTGAGCAGCAGCAGGGCCGCGGCGAGGAGGGCCTTCATGGCGGCCCAGTCTACACCCGGCGCGGTCGCCGCGATGCGACTACCGGTACCACGTCGCGAGGCGCACCTCGATGCCGTCGGGCTCGAGCCCCAGCTTGAGCTCGAGCAGGCCGCGGACGGTGCCCTCGCCGCGCGGCTCGCCCTGGCTGACGCGCGCCACCCAGTCCTGGTCGTAGTGGTAGGGGTAGACCACGCGGGGCTTGAAGGCCCGCACGCACTCCACCGCCGCCTCCGGCTCCATTCGGGCGAGCGGAAGGTTCATCGGGAAGAACGCGACGGCGATGTCGGTGAGCGCGCGAATCTCGGGGATGCACTCGGTGACGCCCGCAATGTAGATGCGCGCGCCGGCCAGCGTGACGATGTAGCCGTTGGCCTCCCCCTTCGGATGATATGGATCGCCGGGCGTGATGTCGTAGGCAGGCGTGGCCTCGATGGAGACGCCCGCCACGTCGCGCCGCTCGCCGTTGGCCATCACGATGCCGTCAGGCACGCGCGCGAGGCCGTTTGCCGGGATCACCACCGGCGCGCCGCGCTTGCGGACGCGCGCGATGGCCTTGACGTCCAGGTGATGCGACGGATCGTCGGTGATGAGAATCAGGTCCGCCGGCTTCGTCCGGGAGAGATCGGCCAGGCTCCACGGATCGACGTGGATGACGGTCCCGGCGTGCTCGAGCTGCAGCGACGCATGCAGGAGCGGCGTGATGCGGACGTCGCCGCCCGGTGCGCGATAGGTGTCGGTGCCCTGCGCGGCAAACGCGAGGCCGGCGAGGAGGCCGCCGGCGAGCGCGGTGGCGACCAGCGCGGGCCGCAGGGCCTGCCCGCCGAAGGCGAGCCGGCCGGATGCACGGGCGAGCCGAAAGACGGTCATGGCAGCACGTACGCGACGAGCTCGGCAGGCATCGTGGCGCTGCTGACGGCGAGCACGATGTACTGGCGGCCGCCGAGCATGTAGGTCATGGGCGAGCCGGTCTGCGCCCCGGGCATCGGCACCGCACCGACCTCGGCGCCGGTTCGCTTGTCGTAGGCGCGCAGCATCGCGCCGCGCGTGCCGTCGGGCAGCCGCGCCGTGCCACCCTCGCCGGAGATGAGCAGCGTCTTCGTCACCAGCGTCCCGATGCCGCCGGAGCTGCCGCCGGCGCCGCCCGGCCGGCCGGTCCTCGGGATGTCGACCCCCTCGAGCGCCGGGTGGGTCTTCACGAAGTCGGGCGTCTCGCCGTGCGCGATCTGCCACGCGATCTCGCCGCGTTTCAGGTCGATGGCCGAGATCCGACCCCAGGGCGGTTTCACGAGCGGCAGGCCCTGCACGCTCAGCGACCCGCCTGTGCCCCCCTCTTCGCTCGGGCCGCCGCCGTTGATGAAGTGCATGTCCGAGCGCTTCGGGTCGTTGACGAGCGACAGCACCCGCGTGAGTGTGTGCGAGTACACGTAGAGCATCCCGGTTTCGGGGTCGTAGGAGCCGCCGGGCCAGTTGGGACCGTTCGGAATGAAGAGCAGGCCGTCCTTGCCGCCCTCGCCCTTGACGATGGGCGGCGTGTAGAGCGGGCCGATCTTGTGGCGCGCGACGATCCTCAGTGCCTCGGCCTTGAGCGCCGGCGTGAAGTCGAGGACGAAGTCCTCCGAGAACCCGTTGCGCTCGAAGGCCGGCGGCTTGCTGGGAATCGGCTGGGTGGGCGAATACCACTCGCGCGGCACCGTGCCCCTCTCCACGGGGCGTTCCTCGATCGGCCAGATGGGCTCGCCGGTCTGCCGATCGAAGACGAAGAGCAGCCCCTGCTTGGTGGGCTGCGCGACGATCTTGCGCGCGCGGCCGTCGATGGTGAGATCCGCGAGGATGGGGGCGCACGGGACGTCGTAGTCCCAGATGGGGTGGTGCACGAACTGGTAGTGCCAGATGCGCCGCCCGGTCTCGAGATCGACGGCGACGAGGCTCTCGGCGTACAGGTTGTCGCCGGGCCGATGCCCGCCGTAGTAGTCGCCGGTGGGAGCTTCCACAGGCAGGTACGCGATGCCCAGTTCTTCGTCCACGGACATCTGCGTCCAGACACCGGTGTTGCCCGTGTACTCCCATGACCCTTCGAGCCACGTCTCGTTGCCGGGCTGGCCCCGCTGCGGAATGGTGTGGAAGATCCAGAGCCGCTTGCCCGTCCGCGGGTCGAAGCCGCGGATGTAGCCCTTGGCGTTCCGGAAGCTGCGCGGCGTGGTGCCCGAGCGATGCGCCGCGCCGATGAGGATGACGTTCCGCGCCACGACCGGCGCGCCGTTCCACGCGATCTCGCCTTCAATGGGGTCGAGATCCTGGTCGATGTCCTTCTTGAGATCGACGACGCCGTTGACGCCGAAATCGTCGAGGGGCCTTCCCGTCTTCGCGTCGAGACCGACGAGCTGGTACCCGATGGTGACGTAGAAGATGCGCTCGTCGCCCCTGCCGTCGGTCCAGTAGCCGACACCCCGGCCGGACAGCCGCCGGGCGGAGCGCCGCGCGCGCTCGCCTTCGTCGAGGCGGTGCATCCACCGCAGCTCGCCCGTGCGTCCGTCGATGGCGATGGCGTCGCGGTGCTCGCCGGCCGTGGCGTACAACACGCCGCCCACCATGAGCGGCGTGGTCTGCAGGTTGAAGTCGGGCCGCGCGCCGAGGTTCTCGGTGCGGAAGCGCCACGCGATCTGGAGCTGGCTGAAGTTCGACGCCGTGATCTGATCCAGCGGCGCGTAGCGCGTCGCCCCGAGATCGCCGCCCCAGGTGCGCCACTCGCCGCCGGCGGCGCCCTGCTGGGCTCCGAGCGGTGCGCTTCCCGCCAGGGCCGCCGCGGCGACGAGGCCGGCCCACAGCCTGACGCGTGTCATCCTCACACTCCTCCGATGGGCCCGCCCGCGGGCACGCCTACTCTAGCAGCCAGCACTGCGCCGGCGAGCGGCCGTTCCGAGCGCGCCCCGGCGTGTCGGGCGGGTCTTCGCCCAACCTCGTCCCCTCCGGCCCGACCAGCCCTGGACGACCGACTACAGCATTCCCTGAAACGCCACCATTGCCACGAGCGACAGGCTGGCGGCGACGGCCACCGTGGCGCGGCGGGCGTCCTCGAAGGCCTCGGGGAGGAGTTCGACGAGGACCATGGCCAGCATGGCGCCGGCGGCGAAGCCGAGCCCGTACGGGAGCGCCGGGCGGACGCGCTCGACGAAGACAAAGGCGGGCACGGCCATCAGGGGCTGGGGCACCGACGAGAAGATGCTCCACAGCGCGCAGCGCCAGACGCTCTGGCCGCCGGGGCGCAGCACGGCGCTGATGGCCAGACCTTCGGGCACGTTGTGGACGGCGATGGCCACGGTGATGGCGGTGGCGAGCGTCGCGCCGCCGCCGAACGACACGCCGACGGCCACGCCCTCGGCGAAGGAGTGCACGGTCATCACGACGACCATCGCGATCATCTGGCGCGCCGAGGCGCCGGTGATGCCGCCGAAGGCGACCTCACGATGGGCCAGCCAGCGCTGCGTCAGCAGCATGAAGACCACGCCGGCGACGCCCCCCGACACGGTCTGCGCGGCGCCGGCGGCGGCGCCCTCGGCCACCAGGCCGAAGCTCGCGCCCATCATCAGACCCGCGGCGACGGCCTTGGCGTAGGCCACTGTGCGAGTGGTCACGGTCTTCACGACCAGGAACGGCAGCGCGCCCAGACCCGTCGCCACCGCGGTAATCGACGCCGCGACGAGCGCCGTCTCCCAGCCGCTCACCAGGCGCCTCCCACCAGCAGCACCACGCTGCCCATGGCGGCGACGGTGACGAGCGCGATGCTCACGGTGCCCGCCTCCCGGTACGACTCGGGCATCAGCTCCACCATCACGAGATGCACGAGGGCGCCCACGGCGAAGCCGACGGCCCACGGCAGCGCCGCCGGCGCTGCGGCCGTCACCGCGAAGGTGGCGACGGCCAGGAGCACCTGGTTGACGTTGGTCGCGACGGCGAGAAGGGCCGTCTTCACGAGCGACATGCCGCGGGCGCGGAGCACGGACGTGAGGATTGCCGCCTCCGGGATGTTGTGGACGGCGAAGGCCATCGCCACGAGGATGCCGAACGGCAGGCTGACGGCCATGGCCGCGCCGATGGCGACGCCCTCGTGCGCCGCATGGAGCGTGTCGACGAGGATCACCTGGTAGCCGTACGCCGGGTCCGTCGCGTCGAGGCGGTTGAGATCGAGATCGGCGGTGCCGGTGAGCGCATGGGTCGCATGCACGAACAGCACGCCGCCGAGCGCACCGGCCCCGCCGGCCACGACATGATCGCCGAGGCCCGCCGCCATCAGCGCGTAGGCCGCGCCCAGCATCAGGCCTGCGGCGAGCGCGTTCGACCAGCCGAGCCACGCAAGGCGCAGGCGGACGTCCAGCGCCGCCGGCAGCACGCCGAGCACGGCGGCCAGCGCCGCCAGCGACGACCAGGTGAGCACGGCGAGCGTGGGGTGCACGGCGTCGGCCCCATGCTACCCCGGCTGCCGCTGCTAGACTGACGCGCGTGCGCGCGCTCTTCCTGCTCGCCTACACCGCCTCGGGCCTCGCGGGCCTGGTCTATCAGGTGAGCTGGACGCGCGTGCTCACACTCGTCGTCGGCCACACGACCGCCGCGGCGAGCACGGTCGTGGCCGCCTTTCTCGGCGGACTCGCCGCGGGGGCGGCGGCCGGCGGCGTCGTCGCGTCGCGCCTCGCGCCCCGCCGCGCGCTGCAGGCCTATGCGGCCCTCGAGCTGTTCGTCGTGGCCGCAGCCGCGCTCCTGCCCTTCGCCCTGCCGGCGCTGACGCCCGTCCTGGAGTGGGCCTACCGTGACGGCGCGCCCGGACGGCTCTTCGGCGGCGTGCGGGTCGCCGCCACCCTCGCACTCGTGTTCGTGCCGGCTGCCGCCCTCGGCGCGACGTTTCCGATGGCCATCCGTTGGTACGCGGACCTCTCGGCCCGCTCGGCGCGAGCCAGCGGCATCCTGTACGCGCTCAACACCGTCGGCGCGGCGGCGGGCGCCGTGCTGGCCGGCTTCTTCCTGATTCCGTCGATCGGCGTATCGGGTACCCTCGGCGTGGCCATGGCGCTGAGCGGCCTCGCGGCCATCGCGGCGTGGGCCATCACCCTGCGGGCAGACGCCGGCGTGCCGCCGCTGGTCACCGCACGCCCCACGAACGATGTTGAGCGGCGAGGCACCGGCGCACGCACACGAGGCGCGGCCGCCGACCCCCCGCAGGCGGCGCCTCGATGGACCGCCGCCGTCGTGCTCGCCCTCACTGGCGTGCTGTCGCTTGCCTACGAGATCGCATGGACCAGGGTTGTTGCCCTCCTCGTGGGTCCGACCACCTACGGGTTTGCGACGGCCGTTGCCGCAGTCATCTCGGGGGCGGCCGCCGGCGCGGGCGGCGGCGCGTGGATCCTCGGCCGCACGCGCCGGCCCGCCGCCTGGCTCGTCGGCGCCCTGGCCGCCGGCGCCATCCTCACGGCCTGGACCGCGTCGCTGGCCGGCGGGCCCATCCCGCTCGCAGTGGCCGCGCAGGTGGCCGGGGCGTCGGACGGTTTCGGCACGCTGGTCCTCCAGGGCGTGCTGGTATCCGCAGCGCTCATCCTCCCGACCGCGGCGCTCCTCGGCGCGGCGTTCCCCCTTGGCCTGGCCATCGTGCACGACCCGACTCGTCCCGCGGCCGGCCGGTTCGGCCTCGTCTACGCACTCAACACGGCCGGGGCGGTCGCCGGTGCCCTCGCCGCGGGCTTCGTGCTGATCCCGGCCGTGGGCCTCCAGGGCACGCTTCGCCTCGTGGCCGGCGGTCTCATCGTGGCGGGCCTCATCGTCGTGGTCTTCGGCCGTCTCTCGGCGCGCGGGCAGACGGCCGCGCTCTCGGGCCTGGCGCTGGCCTCGCTCCTCGCGGCCGCGAGCCCCCTCTGGGATCGCCGCCTGGTGGCCAGCGGCGGCTACCTGTACGCGCGCTTCGTGCCGCCGGGCCTCGACCTCGGCGCGATGCTCCGCGCGGGCGAGCTGCTCTACTACCGCGAGGGGGCCACCGCCACGGTCTCGGTCAAGCGGCTGACGGGCACGACGACGCTCGCGGTGGACGGGAAGACCGACGCGTCCAACCGGGGCGACATGCTGACGCAGAAGCTCATCGCGCACCTGCCGCTCCTGCTCCACGAGCGACCGCGCCAGGTCGGCATCATCGGTCTCGGCAGCGGCGCCACGTTGGGCGCGGCGCTCTGGCACCCGGTGGCGCGGGTCGATGTCGTGGAGATCTCGCGCGAAGTCGTCGAAGCCTCGGACTTCTTCCTCCGCGAGAACATCGCAGCGCTCGAGGACGTGAGGACCACCCTCATCGTCGGGGACGGCCGGTCGCACCTGCGGCTGACGCGGCGGCAGTACGACGTCATCATCTCGGAGCCATCGAACCCGTGGATTGCGGGAGTGGCGGCGCTCTTCACGCAGGAGTTCTTCGAGAGCGCACGGGCTCGGCTCGCGCCCGGGGGCCTCATGGCGCAGTGGGCCAACGCCTACGCCATCAGCGACGCGGACCTGCGCAGCATCGTCGCGACGTTCCGCTCGGTCTTCCCGCACGCCACGGTGTGGCTGGTGGGCGAGAGCGACGTCGTGCTGATCGGGTCGGATGCTCCGCTCGACGCGCGGCTGGGCAACCTGGAGCGGCACTGGAGCCGCCCCGGCGTCGGCGAGGATCTGGCGTCGCTCGGCGTCGGCGAGCCCTTCACGCTGCTGTCGCTGTTCGTGGCCGGCCCACGCGAGCTCGAGACGTACGTGGCAGGCGCGCCGCTGCTGACCGACGACCGCATGGCGCTCGAGTTCTCCGCGCCGCGCGAGCTTCACCGGCAGGCCGGCGACGCGCCGGCTACCGCGGGCCTGACGGCGCTCGGCGGGCCGGGCGGCGGCGCGGCGCTCGTGCGGGAGGCCCGGCGCGCGGCGGGCGCGGATCAGTGGGCGGGCGTCGCGCGGATGCTGGCGAAGGCCGACGCGCACCCGCTGGCGTACGACGCCTTCGTGCGCGCGCTCACGCTCGATCCCGATCACGCGGATGCCATGGACGGGCTCGTGCGGGAAGCGGTGCTGCTCGGCCGTGCCGCCGACGGGTTGTCGTGGCTGACGTCCCTCGCGGGCGTCCGACCGCCCTCGGCCGCGCGCCTGGTCGCGCGGTCGAAGCTGCTCGCGGCCATCGGCGATCGCCCCGCCGCCATTGCCGCGGCCGAGGACGCCGTCCGCCTTGCGCCGCGCGAGCCGGGACCGCGCGAGCAGCTCGCCGACCTGCATGCCGAGGCGGGAAACGCCGCCGCTCTGGAGGCCGCCGTCGAGGGCCTCCGCGCGGTCGCGCCGGAGGGCGCCGCGGCGGCCTACTACGGGGCGGTCGCGGCCTTCCTGCGTCAGGACCCGGCGGCCGCGCTCCGCCTGGCCGAGGCGGCCGTCCGTGCCGATGCGGGCTACGGGCCGGTCTACGACCTGATGGGCGCCGCGCTCGTCCGGCTCGGCGACCCCGCCGGCGCGGAGACAGCGTTTCGACGGTCGTTGTCCCTCGACAGCCGCGACAGCGTCGCCTACACGAACCTCGGGCAGCTGCGCCTCGCCGCCGGTGACCGCGCGGCTGCCGCCTCGCTCTTCGCCGAGGCGCTGTGGCTCGACCCCGACTCGCGCCTCGCCCGGGAGGGCCTGGCGAACGCCCGCTGACGCCTGGCTAGCGCCGGCGGAGCTCGACCCGCCGGTTCTGCTGCCGGCCGTCCTCGGTCGCGTTGTCGGCCACGGGCCGGCTCTCGCCGAACCCGGCGGAGGTCAGGCGGTCGGCCGCGATGCCGCGCGCGACCACTGCGGCGGCGACGGCGGCGGCCCGCGCCTCGGACAACGCCTGGTTCGCGGCCTCGTCACCGACGTTGTCGGTGTGCCCTTCGACCGCGAGCCGCAGGTCGGGATGCGCCGTCAGCATCGCCGCAATCTGGTCGATGAGCGGCATCGACGCCGGCTGAATCGCGGCGCTTCCCGTGTCGAACAGCACGTTGACCGCGACCATGCCGCTTCTGTCGATGGCGGCAAACATGGCGTCGGCCGTGATGACCTGGACCATCGGGGCGACTTCCACGATGGTAAGCGTGTACAGGTTGGAGCTGCTCGAGTCCGATGCCCGGACCTCGAGCCAGACGTCGCCATCGGCCCGGCGCGCGCGCGCGTACACGTAGCCCGCGGGCGACGGGAGAATCTCCGCGCCGGCCTCGCGCGCCGCGTTCTCGTAGTTGCGCCGGATCGCCAGCCCGCCCGGACGCGGCGCCTCCTTGCGCGTGCGGTAGTTGATGGACGTGACCTTGCCCTCGACCGTGACGGGCTTCCCGCTGACGCGGAAGGTATGCGATCCGAACTCGACCTGGACGTAGCGCGAGATGTAGTGATCGGGCATGCGCGAGAAGAGCGGGTGGTCGGCACTGCCCCTGGCGTCCTGCTGAGCAGCGGCCGCCAGCGGCAGGCCAATCACGGCAAGTACCGTCACAATCGCTGGACGCATCGTCAAGGCTCCCTTCTGACCGCAAACGTCGGCCGCGCGTCGGGCACGCGCGTGCCCGTCGTCGGCGTCACGGCGCCGGACGGGACGGCCACGTCTGCCAGGTTGTATCCGACAACGGGGTTGGGACCCCCGCTGCAGATGCTCGAGGTGAACAGCTGCGCGGCCTCCGAGGCGGTGTCGGCGGCGAGGCGCACGATGAAATACGCCGCCACGGCCGACGTGGCGCTGCCGCACACCGCGAAGAACTTGTAGGCGCCGAAGGCGGCAAGCCCGGGCAGGATGCGGATGATCTCGGGGCCGGGACCGCCCGTCGCGCCGCGCTCGAGCCGGGCGGTTGGTCCCACCGGATTGCCCACCGACACCCGTGTGCCACCCGGCTCTTCGACGTGGAGGTCGACGTCGCCGGGGCCGCTCCAGAGCAGCGTCCCGACGATGTCGCCCGTGAGCAACCCCACGCCGACACCAATGAGGATGTAGTTGGTGAACGAGCCGGCGCCCGCGGCGTTGAGGGCCTGCAGGCGCAGCAGATAGAGTCCCGCCGCGATGCCCGTGAAGGTCATGCGACGCAGCCCGCCGGAGAGCACCGTCGTCGTGGCGCCGCCGGGGCTCATGGCCTCGAGCCGGTAGTCGGTGGGTGTACCACCGTCGGCGGGCGGGTCCCATTCCACGACGACCGTGGAGCCGCTGACCGTCGATCGCGGAAACACCGGCCGGCCTGGCACCAGGGTCGTCACCACCCCGATGACGAACCGCACGATGCCCGACAGGCGGAAGCCGAGGCCGTTCCACGCGACGACCTGGATGGTGTATTCACCGGCCTCGAGTGGTCCGTCCGCGGCGCTCGTCGGGCGCTGGCGGCAGGTTGAACGGGCTGCCGGGCAGCGTCGCGCCGTTGCGGGTCACGAGCAGCTGGTAGCCGGACGGCGGCCCGCCTGTGGTGGGCGCCGTCCATTGCACGTTGACGTTGAACCCGTCGACGGTGACCATCGGGTCGCCCGGCACGCCCGGTGCCTGCCGCGCCTCGGCGACGCCCGCCGCCATCACGATGCCTGCCACGCACGACAGCACGAGAATCCGCCAGCCTGGAGCCATGCCGACCTCCACCTCCGGGGGCCCGGTTCGGACCGCCTGGGGATTGTATATCGCGTTCGTCTTTCTCGTATGAGGTCATATAATCCGCGCCATGGCCTACATCCGCTACGCGGACCGAGACGAGATCGATCCGGCCGATCGCGTGGATGACGATGACAACATCATCCGCATCCACGGGGTGCACGGCCGCACGCTGCGGCACCACTACGAACTCTACGTCGAGCTGATGCGCGGGCCGGGGCCGCTCACCCGCGTCCAGCGCGAGCTCATCGCGGTGGCGGTGTCTGTCGAGAACCGCTGCCACTATTGAATCGCCCATCACGGAGCGGGTCTCCGTCGGGCGCTCGCTGAGGCCGGCCTGGAAGCCGGCGCGCGCGACCGGCTGGTCGCCGCGATGAAGACCGGCTGGCGCGGCGCGGAGCTGGCCGCCGCGGACCGCGCCATGCTCGCCTACGTGGAGCGGCTGACGCGCGAGCCCTGGATGGTCCGCGACGTCGACGTGCGGCAGCTGCGCGCGGCGGGTTTCGACGACCGCGCCATCCACGACATCTGCGCCATCGCGGCGTACTACGCGTTCGTAAACCGCATCGCCGACGGGCTGGGAGTGGAGCTCGAGCGGCCGGGCGGTTGAGGCTCAGCTCTCGAGGGCCTCGCGCAGCTTGGCCGCGAGGTCCTTCGGCGTGTACGGCTTCTGCAGGAAGTGCACGCCCGGATCCAGCACGCCGCGGTGGGCGATGACGTTGGCGGTGTAGCCGGACATGAAGAGGCACTTGAGGTTCGGGTACCGCGCCGACAGCAGCGTCGCCAGCTCGCGGCCGTTCATGCCCGGCATGATCACGTCGGTCAGCAGCAGGTGGATGGCGCCGTCATGCTGCTCGGCCAGCCGCAGCGCGTCGGCCGGAGATCCCGCCGCCAGCGCCGTGTAGCCCAGCCCGGTCAGCACGCCGCCCGTGAGCTCGAGAATGGCGGGCTCGTCCTCGACCAGCAGCACGGTCTCCACCCCGCGCGGCATCGGCCGCACCACATCGTCGGCCGGCGGCGGAGCGGCGGCGACCGGCTCGCGCGGCAGGTAGATCTTCACCGTGGCGCCCTCGCCGACCTCGCTGTAGACGTTGATGAACCCCTGGTTCTGCTTGACGATGCCGTAGGTGGTCGCCAGGCCCAGCCCGGTGCCCTTGCCCAGCTCCTTGGTGGTGAAGAACGGTTCGAAGGCGTGCGCCAGGGTGTCCGCGTCCATACCGTGGCCATCGTCGCTCACCGCCAGCAGCACGTACTCGCCGGGCACGAACCCGGCGTGAGCCGCGCAGTACACCTCGTCGAGCACGACGTTGGCCGTCTCAACCGTCACCCTCCCCACGCCGTCGATGGCGTCCCGCGCGTTGGCGCAGAGGTTGACCAGAATCTGGTCGATCTGCGACGGGTCGACACGCACGGCCCAGAGCGAGGCGCCGGGCTTCCACGCCAGGTCGATGTCCTCACCGATGAGGCGCCGGAGCATGCTGAGCATGCCCCGGACGGTCTCGTTGAGGTCGAGTCGCCGTGGCGCTACCGTCTGCTGGCGGGCGAAGCCGAGGAGCTGCTGGGTCAGGTTGGCTGACCGGGAAGCGGCGCGATGGATTTCGTGGAGATGACGGAGCGCCGGCGCGCCGGGCTCCGCCTTCTCGCGGCCCATCTCCGCATGACCCAGGATCACGGTGAGCATGTTGTTGAAGTCGTGGGCGATGCCGCCGGCGAGCCGGCCGATTGACTCCATCTTCTGGGCTTGCACGAGCTGGTTTCGCAGGCGTTCGCGCTGCTGCCCGGCGTTCAGGCGGTCGCTGATGTCGCGGACGACGGCGGTGACGAAGCGCTCACCGTCGGCGGCCCAGGCCCCGAACGCCAGCTCGACGGGAATCGCGTGTCCGTCGCGATGCACCGCGGTCAGATGCGCGTCGGGCGCCGGGTCGCCACCGCCGACTTGTGGGTCCAGCCAGGCGGCCGGACTCGCGTTGAGCACCGTGGACGCCTCCCGGCCGGGCAGCGTGCCGGGCTCGTAGCCGAGCATGCGCTCGGCCGCCGGATTGGCGAAGCGCACCACGCCCCGCCGATCGATCGTGATGATGCCGTCGCCGACGGCGTCCACCAGGGCGCGATACCGCTCTTCGCTCGCGCGGGCGCGGGCGCCGGCGCGCTCCCGCTCGGCGATGGCCGTCAGCACCGCCGCGCCCGCAACGGCCGTCAGCGCGTTGCTGACGACGCCTGCGCCGAGGAGCAGCGCGGCGATACCGCGAAGCGACGAAATGAGCAGAGCCGGCTCGCATAACCGCCGGACGAAGGCGGCCGCCACCACGGCCTCGAGGACGTTGGCCACGGGGGCGAGAAACCGGAGCGGGACGGGCCCGACGAAGACGAAGTCGATGGCGACATTGCCGAGGTAGCCGCCGGCGAGAATGGCCGGCCACTGCCGCCGATCAGCGACGAGGAGCGCTCCGAGCAGGAGACCGCTCGGAATCCAGAATGCCACCAGCCCTTCGGCAAACGCGAGCGTGTAGGAGGCCCACGCGCCGCCGGCGCATCCGAGCGCCACCGCGACGGCCATGAGGCGCGGCGACAGCTACGCTTCCTTCGACTGCGCCACCTGCACGACGGCGTCGCCCGCGTACTGCTGGACGATGGAAAGAAGGCCGGTGTAGAGGAACCCCACCTGGAAGAGCATCAGGAAGGGCACGGTGCCGTAAATGCCGTTGGCCAGCGCGTAGAAGAGCGTCGCCGTGAAGTAGAGCCCGAGCGCCAGCTCGATCATCGGCTGCAGCGTCACCGACTGGCGGTACTTCTTGCCGATCCACTCGTCGGACCCGCTCTCGATGTGGTACTTCGGCGTGCGGGCGAACTCGCTCGGCTTCTGCAGGAGCGCCTCGAAGACGGCGCGCGTGTTGTTCACCGCAAGCCCGATGCCGATAGACATCAGAAGCGGCAGGTACTTCAGCCGCTTCGTCCAGGTCTCCGGGTAGAGCTCGCGCTGGCAGACCATGTAGAAGTTGGCTACCGACGCCGTCGCCGCGAGGAACAGCGGCACGTCGATGAGCAGCATCTCGTACCAGCCCATGTTGTAGCGGATGACCATCGACGGCGCCATCAGCACCGACAGCACGCACATGAGCGGGTAGTTGAAGTTCGCCGAGAGGTGGAAGAACGCCTCGGCCTTGACCTTGAACGGCTGGTTCGACCGCAGAATCGCCGGCATGAGCTTCAGGAACGTCTGGATCGAGCCCTTCGCCCACCGATGCTGCTGCGACTTGAACGCGTTCATCTCGACCGGCAACTCCGCCGGCACGACGTGGTCGGGCAGGAACACGAACCGCCAGCCGCGCAGCTGCGTCCGGTAGCTCAGGTCCAGATCCTCGGTGAGCGTATCGTGCTGCCATCCGCCGCCGTCGGCGATGGCCTCGCGCCGCCAGATGCCCGCCGTGCCGTTGAAGTTGAAGAAGCACCCGCCGCGGTTGCGGCTGCCGTGCTCGAGCACGAAGTGCGCGTCGAGCAGAATCGCCTGGATCTTCGTGAGAAGCGAGTACTCCTCGTTGATGTGCCCCCAGCGCGTCTGCACCATCGCCACCGTCTCGTCGGTGAAGTGGTGAATGGTGCGCATCAGGAAGTCCGGCTCCGGGATGAAATCCGCGTCGAAGATGGCGACAAAGCGCCCCTTCGCCACCTTCAACCCCGCGTCGAGCGCCCCGGCCTTGTAGCCCGTGCGATCCGTCCGGTGCAGGTAGGTGATGTCGATGCCCTGCGCCGCATGGCGCCGAACCGCCAGCTCCGCGATCGCCCGCGTCTCGTCCGTCGAGTCGTCGAGCACCTGGATCTCCAGCAGTTCGCGCGGGTAATCGAGGCGGCACACGGCGTCGATCAGGCGATCGACGACGTACATCTCGTTGTACAGCGGGAGCTGGATCGTGACCGGCGGCAGCGACTCGAAGGTGGCCTTCGGGACCGGCACCTCGTCCCGATGCTTCATGTAGAGATACACCAGGTAGTACCGGTGCCATCCGTACAGCGCGAGGATGACGAGGACGAAGAAGTAGGATGCGAGAATGAAGGTTTCAGCGGGTGTCATACCTGCGGGGCTCCCCCGCGAATGCCCAAACATTCATTATAGAATCGCCACCCCTAAAGTCAACGGGACCAGAGGTATAGCGTGATCACTCCGGCAGAACTGCGGTCGCTCCTCGACCGCGTGCGCGCAGGCGATGTGGAACCGGCCGACGCCGAGGCCCGGCTCCTGGCCGCGCTCCGCGACCGTCCCTACGCCGACCTTGGCTTCGCCAGGGTCGACCACCACCGCTCGATTCGCCAGGGGTTCCCCGAGGTCGTCCTTGGTCTGGGTAAGACGCCCGACCAGATTGCCGGGATCGCAGTGCAAATTGCGGGCCGCGATCACCCCGTCCTCGTCACCCGGGCCGACGAGGCCACCTGGGAGGCCGTTCACGCCCGCCTGCCTGACGCCGTTTACCACCCGGTGGCGCGCTGCATCACGCTCCCGGGGCCCGTCGTGGAGGGGAAGGGCACCATCGCCATTGCCTCGGCAGGCACCTCCGACGTGCCGGTCGCGGAGGAAGCCGCCGTGACCGCCGAGCTCATGGGCAACCGCGTGGACCGAATGTTCGACGTGGGCGTGGCCGGCATCCACCGCGTCCTCACCGAGCGCTCGCGCCTCGAGTCGGCCCGCGTCATCATCGTCGTGGCCGGCATGGAGGGGGCGCTCCCGAGCGTGGTGGCCGGCATGGTCGGCGTGCCTGTCATCGGCGTCCCGACGAGCATCGGCTACGGCGCCAGCTTCGGCGGCATCGCGGCCCTGCTCGGCATGCTCAACTCCTGCGCCAACGGCGTGTCGGTGGTCAACATCGACAACGGCTTCGGCGCCGGGTGCATTGCGTCGATGATCAATCACTTGTAGAGGCTTGGAGGCTTGGAGGCGTGGAGGGGTGGAGGGTTGGAGGCGTGGAGGCTTGGAGGCGTGGAGGCTTGGAGGGGTGGAGGCCTGGGGGCTGGGGCTCGAGCAAGCGCCCGGACTCTGAAGCCTGCGGCCCGAAACCTGCAGCGCGACGCCCGAAGCCTGAAGCCCGCTGAGGTCACCGCGATGTTCGCCGTCCGAACGCTCGAATTCGATCGCATTGTCGAGGCGCTCGGGGGCCTCGCCCTGACGCCGCTCGGGGCGGCGGCGCTGGCGCGGCTCGAGCCGGCCGCCGAGCCGGCCGTTGTGGCGGAACTGCTGGCCGCCACCAGCGAGACCGTGGCGTTTCTGGAGAGCTACCCCCTGTTCCCGCTCCGCGCAGGAACCGGGCTGGATGACGCGCTCGACAGGCTCGCGGTCGCGGGGCGGCCGCTCGAGCCGCTGCCGCTCCGGGCGGTCGCCGATTTCCTCGACTCGGTCGAGCAGTCGCGCGCCGGCATCGCCGGAAGCTCCGGGCGCTTCCCTCGCCTCCTGGCCCTGGTGACCCGCCTCGCGCCGTTCAAGGCGGAGGTCGCCGCGGTCCGCCGCGCCATCGATCCGTCGGGCGAGGTGCTGGACGAGGCCAGCCCCGCGCTCCGCAGCATCCGCGATCAGCTCCGCCACAAGCGGCAGCGCCTGCGGGACACGCTCGAGCAGTTCGTGCGGGGCAAGGACACGCAGAAGTACCTGCAGGACCAGGTCATCACCGAGCGGAACGGGCGCTTCGTGCTGGTGGTCCGCGCCGAGCATCGCGGCAACGTGCCGGGCATCGTGCACGGGAGCTCGGCGAGCGGGGCCAGCCTCTTCCTGGAGCCGGCTGCCACCGTGGAGCTCAACAACGACATCGTGGAGCTCGAGGAGCGGGAGCGGGAAGAGATCCTGCGCGTGCTCGGCGAGCTGACCGACGCGTTCCGCGCGCGGCAGGCCGACGTAGCGGTGGCGACGGAGGTGGCGACGACGCTGGACGTGTGGCAGGCGAAGGCGCGCTACGCCTCGCGCCTGCGCGCGTCGGAGCCGGCGTTTGCGCTCGACGGGCGCCTCGAGCTCAGGGGGGCGCGGCATCCGCTGCTGGCCGACCCCGTGCCGGTGGACGTGCTGCTGGATCCGCCGGCGCGCGTGCTGCTCATCACCGGGCCCAACACGGGCGGCAAGACCGTGGCGCTCAAGACGGTGGGGCTGCTCGCGATGATGGCGCAGGCCGGGCTGCACGTGCCGGCGGCGGTGGCGACGCTGCCGGTGTTTCGGAGCGTGTTCGCGGACATCGGCGACGAGCAGTCCATTTCGGCGAGCCTCTCGACGTTCTCCGCGCACATCGCCAACATCGTCGCCATGGACCGCGAGCTGGCGCGGCCGGCGCTGGTGCTCCTCGACGAGGTCGGCACGGGCACCGATCCGAACGAGGGCGGCGCGCTCGCGACGGCCATCGTGCAGCACTTCCAGCAGAAGGGCGCGCACGTCGTGGCGACGACGCACTACGATGCGCTGAAAACGTGGGGCGCGTCCAGCGAGGGCGTGACGATGGCGGCGTTCGCGTTCGATGCGCAGACCTACGCGCCCACCTATCGCCTGGTGTACGGCGCGCCGGGCCGGAGCCTCGCCATCGAGATGTCGCAGCGCCTGGGCCTGCCGCTGTCGGTGGTGGCGGCGGCGCGGGGGTACCTGAGCGACGATCAGAAGCGGCTGGCCGCGCACCTGGCGCGCCTGGATCAGCAGGCGCGCGCGCTGGAGCAGGAGCGGTCGAAGCTGCAGCGCGACAAGCGCGCGCAGGACGAGGCGGCGCGCGCGCTCGCCGAGCGCGAGAAGGCGCTGGCCGAGCGCGAAGATCGCTTCAACAGGCGGCTCAACGAGAAGCTCGACGATCGGCTCCGCCAGGCGCGGCGCGACATCGATCAGGTGATCGAGCAGCTCAAGGACAAGGCGGAAACGCTCGTCGAGCAGGCGTCGGTGCGCGCGCGGACGGCGGGCATCTCCACCGGCGACGCCGGCGCGGCGCGAGCCGAGGCGAAGGCCGCAGTCGATCGCATCGTCGAGCGCCTGAGGCAGCCGGCCGAGTCGCCCGCGAGCGGCGGCGCGGCCGCTGCGCGCCTGGCGCCCGTCGTGGGCGCGCGGGTGGCCGTCGGCGCCTTCGGCATGGAGGGCACCATCGTCGGCCTCTCAGGGCAGATGGCGGACATCGACGTGCGCGGCAAGCGCCTGAAGGCGCCGGTGAAGGATCTGACCGTGCTGGGCGGCCCGGCGGCGAAGCCCGCGCCCGCGAAGGTGCGGGTGAACGTGGACCTGCAGCCGCGCGAGGGGCCGCTCACCGAGCTGAACGTGGTGGGCTCGACGGTCGAACAGGCCGTGGAACGCCTGAGCCGCTTTCTCGACGACACGCTGGTCACCGACGTGCGCGAGATCCGCGTCGTCCACGGCTTCGGCACCGGGCAGCTGCGCAAGGGCCTGCACAAATACCTGAAGGACCACCCCCTCGTGGCGAAGTTCTACCTGGCGCCGGAGAACCAGGGCGGAGGCGGCGCGACGGTGGTGGAGCTGAAGGAGTAGCGGCGCCGACGCTATCCTCTGCCCCACCCGCCCCACCCGCCCTACCC
>JBFMCA010000092.1:0-20006 GCA_040754955.1 Acidobacteriota bacterium
ATGATGGCCAGGAGGACCAATGCCTCCACGAACAGGCCGGATATACGACCGCAGCCGACTCGAAGGAGACATCGTCAGAAACCGCTCGCTTGAAAACCGGGAGGAGTCCATATACGGGCTGCTAGGCTGATGGCATGCCCATCAGCCGCCGCGACCTCTTCCGCCTCACGGCCGCCGCCGCAGCCGCCGGCACCGCCGCGCGGGGCCGCACCGCCCGCGCCGCGGCCACCGCCGCCGTCCAGGGACCCGACCCGCTGGGCGTCCGCGCCGACTTCCGCGTCACCGGCCGCCTCCTCCACCTCGACACCGCCTACATCGGGCCGGTGCCGACCGCGGTGGCCGACGCCGGCGCGGCCTTCTGCCGCAGCAAGGCGACGCGCCCGATCTCGCTCGGCGACATGCAGGCGAAGACCGACGAGGTCCGGCGCCAGGTGGCGCGCCTCATCAACGCCTCGCCCGACGAAGTCGGCTTCCTGGCCGCCACCAGCGAGGGCGAGAACCTCATCGCGAACGCCCTCGCCCTGGGCGCCGGCGACAACGTCGTCATCGACGAGCTCCACTACCTGGCCGAGTTCGTGCTGTACAAGCGGCTCGAGCAGACGCGCGGCGTCGAGCTGCGCATCGCGCGGGCCGACGACGGCGCCGTCACGCCGGCGGCGTTCGAGCGCCTCGTGGATGGGCGGACGCGCCTCGTGTCGGTGGCGCTCGTCTCGAACCAGAATGGGTGGCGCCACGACCTGAGGGCGCTGGCCGACCTCGCGCACGCGCACGGCGCATGGCTCTACACCGACGCCATCCAGGCCCTGGGCGCGCTGGCGATCGACGTCCGGGCCACGGGCGTCGACGCGCTGTGCAGCGGCACCTACAAGTGGCTGCACGCCGGCTACGGCGTCGCGCCGTTCTACGTCCGGCGCGAGATCCTCGATCGCGTGCCGCCCGACCGGTGGGGCGCGCTGCACGTCGAGCGCACGCATCCCGGCTACCGCTATGACATCTACACGACGGCAAGGAAGTACGAGTACGCCACGCTCGCCTTCGGCGCCGTCTACCAGCTCGGCGCCGCGCTGACCTATCTCGACCGCGTCGGCGTCCCACGCATCGAGGCCTACGTCACGGCGCTCGCGGCCCGCCTGAGCCGCGGCCTGCGCGAGCGGAAGCTGGACGTGCTGACGCCGGCCGGCACGGCCTCTCCCATCGTGGCCTTCCGCAACCCGGCCGACCCGGCGGCCGCGCGGAAGGTCTTCCAGGAGGCCGGCGTGCAGGTGAGCTTCCGCGAGAACGGCACCCAGGTGCGCGTCTCGCCGGCGCTCTTCAACGTGGAGGCCGACGTCGACCGCTTCCTCGACGTCGCGGAACGGCTGCGGTGACGGGCGCGCGGCCGGGCTCCAGCCGCGTCTCGCTGGTAGTAGACTTCGAAGTCTTGGCCCGCCGCGCCGGCGGACCGGGGGAAGGCACCATGACATCCACACGTTCCCGAATCGGGGTCGCCCTGCTCGGCACGCTCGCGCTCGCCGTCGCGCCCGCCGCCCAGGCGCCCCAGCCAGCGCCTTCGGGCGCCGGCCGCATCGTCGCCATCACGGGCGGCACCGTGCTCACCGTGACCCGCGGCACCATCGCGAACGGCACCGTCGTCCTCCGCGACGGCCGCATCGCCGCCGTCGGCGGGCCCGACACGGCGGTGCCGCAAGGCGCGGAGATCGTCGATGCCCGGGGCCGCTTCGTGTCGCCGGGCATCATCGACGCGCACTCGCACATCGCCGCTGACTCCATCAACGAGGGCGGAACGACCGTCAGCTCCATGACGGGCATCGAGGACGTGCTCGACCCGACGGACGTAAACATCTATCGCAACCTGGCGGGCGGCCTGACGGTCGCCAACATCCTGCACGGGAGCGCCAACCCGATCGGCGGCAAGAACACCGTGATCAAGCTGCGCTGGGGCAGGAGCGGCCGCGATCTCGTCTTCGAAGGCGCGCTGCCGGGCATCAAGTTCGCGCTCGGCGAGAACCCCAAGGACATGCGGTTCGGCGGACCCGGCGGCGGCCAGCAGCCGCCGCGGCGCTACCCCGCGACGCGTCTGGGCGTAGAGTTCGTCATCCGGGACGCCTTCACCCGGGCGAAGGCCTACCAGCGGGCGTGGCAGGACTACGAGCGGCGGAAGGCGGCCGGCGAGGACGTCCTCGCGCCGCGGCGCGACCTCCAGCTCGAGCCGCTCGTCGAGATTCTCGAGGGCAGGCGCCTCGTCCACGCCCACAGCTACCGCGCCGACGAGATCCTCATGCTCATCCGGCTCGCCGAGGAGATGGGGTTCAAGATCGCCACCTTCCAGCACGTGCTGGAGGGTTACAAGGTGGCCGACGAGATCGCGAAGCACGGCGCCGGCGCGTCGACCTTCTCGGACTGGTGGGCCTACAAGGTCGAGGCGGAAGACGCAACGCCCTACAACCCGGCGCTCATGACGCGCCGCGGCGTCCTCGTCTCGGTCAACTCCGACAGCGCCGAGCACGCGCGCCGGCTCAACACCGAGGCGGCCAAGGCCATCCACTGGGGCGGGCTGACCGATGACGAGGCGCTCGCGCTCGTGACCATCAACCCGGCGAAGCAGCTCCGCATCGACGCGCGCGTCGGCTCGCTCGAGCCGGGCAAGGACGCCGACGTCGTCATCTGGAACCGCCACCCGCTCAGCACCTACGCGATCGCCGACCGCGTCTACATCGACGGCGCGCTCTACTACGATCGCCTCGCCGAGGAGCGGCGCCTGTCGGACGCGCGGCAGGAGAAGTCGACGCTCGCCGCGGCGGAGGGCCGGACGGCGCCCTCGATGTCGCCTCAGGCCGACCCGCGAACGGGGCCGAAGCACGAGGGCCGGCACGAGGAGGAGATGACGCCCTCGGGGAACACGAGGCCCGCTCTGGGCTCCTGGCTCTCGGCTCTCGGGCCCGGGCTCCCGGCTCTCACCGAAGCCCAAAGCCAAACGCCGAGAACCGCCGTGACCGCCATCACCAACGCGCGCATCCATCCCGTCTCGGGGCCCCTCATCGAGCGCGGGACGCTCGTCATGCGTGACGGGCGCATCGAAGCGGTCGGCGCAAACGTGCAGGCGCCCGCCGGCGCGGAGATCGTCGACGCGAAGGGCGCGGACGTCTATCCCGGCTTCATCGACGCGCGCACAACGATAGGTCTCGTCGAGCCAGGTCCGCGCGGCTTCGAGGACACGGCCGAGATGCTCGACATCAACGCGGCCGTGAAGGCCGTCGTCGCGTACCACTGGGACAGCGACGCCATCCCCGTCGCGCGCGTGAACGGCGTCACGACGGTCGCCGTGGTGCCGAACGGCGGGCTGCTCGGCGGACAGATCGCCGTGATGAACCTCGACGGCTGGAGCTTCGAGGAAGCGGCGGTGCGGCCGTCGGCGGGCGTGAGCTTCCAGTTTCCGCTCGTGGGCCGGCCGGGCGGCTTCGGGGGCCCCAGCCCCGACGCGAACCGCCGGTACGACGACCTCCTCCGCGAGCGCGACGCGCGCGTGAAGCGCGTCGAGGATCTCATCGCCCAGGCACGCGCCTACGCGGCCCAGCCGGCCGCCTCGCGCGTGATCGACTGGAACCTCGAGGCGCTCGCGCCCATCGCGGGCGGTCGGCAGCCGCTCTTCGTCCAGGCCACGAACGAGCGCGAGATTCGTGACGCCGTCGCGTTCGCCGACCGCGCGAAGGTGAAGATCGTCATCACCGGCGGCCTCGAGGCGCCGCTGGCGGCGCCGCTCCTGAAGGAGAAGAACATCCCGGTCATCCTCGGATCGGTGCTCACGCTGCCGACCCGCGAGGACTTCCACCACGCCGCCACCTACAAGGCCGCGGCCGAGCTCGCCGAGGCCGGCGTTACCTTCGCGTTTGCCACGGGCAGCTACCAGAACGTGCGGCTGCTGCCTTACGAGGCTGCGATCTCCGTGGCGTGGGGCCTCGACCGCGAGCGCGCCATCCGCGCGATGACGCTCGACGCGGCCACCATCCTCGGCGTCGCCGACCAGGTGGGCTCGCTCGAGCCCGGCAAGATCGCCAACGTCGTCATCTGGAACGGCGACCCGTTGGAGATCCGGACACCGCTCCCGCGCGTCTTCATCGCCGGCCGCGACGTGGGTCCGGCCAACAAGCACCTCGATCTCTACGAGAAGTTCGCCAGCCGGCCGGCGCCGGCCACGCGGTAAGGGGGCGCTGCCATGCAGAGCACTCGCGCCATTGCCATCGCCGCCTTCATGGGCGGCACGCTCGTCGCCGGCGGCTTCCGCGCCACCGCGCAGGAGCCCGCCCCGGTGACCTACGCCATCACCGGCGCCCGCATCGTGCCCGTCGCGGGCGCGACCGTCGACCGCGGCACCGTCGTCTTCCGCGACGGCGTCATCACCGCCGTCGGCGCCTCGGTCGCTGTGCCCACTGGCGCCGTCGTCATCGAAGGCAAGGGTCTCACGGTGTATCCGGGGCTCGTGGACCTGGGCTCCGCGGCCGGCCTCGAGGCGCCAGCCGCGCCGCAGGACGGCGCGCCGCAGACCACGGAGGATGTCGAGCGGCGCAAGCGCGCGCTGCTCCTTCGCCCGCACGTCCGGGCGTCGGACGGCGTCAACCCGGGGGCACAAGCCCTGTCACGCGCGGCCGCGGCCGGCATCACGACGGTGCTGGCCGTGCCGCCGGGCGAGGTGTTCCGCGGCCAGAGCGCGCTGGTGCTCACCTCCGCCGGACCCGACGCCCCGCAGGTGGGCGCGGTCGCCGACGACCGCCGCCGCCCCATCGTCGTGAAGAGCCCGGTGGCGCTGCATGTGGCGATGCCGGACCGGCCGGGCGGCGGGAACGCGTACCCGAACTCGCTCATGGGCGTCATCGCCTTCGTGCGCCAGACGTTCCTCGACGCGCAGCATCACCAGGCCTCCCTGGAGCACGCGGCAAAGCACAATCGCCCGGCGCCCGCGCCGGACGCGGCGTTCGACGCTCTCCAGCCGGCGCTCGCCGGGCGGCTGCCGGTGGCCTTCGAGGCCGAGACCGCGCGCGAGATCCGGCGCGCGCTCGACATGGCGGCGGCCTTCAGGCTGACGCCGATTGTCACCAACGCCCGCGAGGCCGACACGGTGACGAGCGAGCTCAAGGCAGCGGGTGCCCGCGTCATCCTGAGCCTCAACTACCCGCGCCGGCCCGAGTCGCTCGCGCCCGACGCGGACGAGTCGCTGGCGACGCTGCGGGCGCGCGCGAACGCGCCGAAGACGGCCGCCGCACTCGAGAAGGCGGGCGTCTGGTTCGGCTTCGCGTCGAACGGGCTCAGCGACCCGAAGGACTTCGTGAAGAACGCCGCGAAGGCCGTGCAGCACGGGCTGTCGCGCGACGCGGCCGTGCGGGCACTCACGCTGGGCGCCGCGACGCTCGCCGGGGTGGCCGACCGCGTCGGTTCAATCGAAGCCGGGAAGCTCGCCAACCTCCTCGTCGTCGAGGGCGATCTCTTCGACGAGAAGATGGCCGTCAGGCACGTCTTCGTGAACGGGAAGCCGGTCACGCTCGACGCGCCGGCGGCCCAACCGCGGCGCGGCGGCAACTGACGCCGCGCGGGAGGCTACCGCCGCCCGATCGCCGAGAACGGCACGTCGGCGATCGGGTAGGTCTGCCAGTCCCGGTAGTTGAAGTGCCACCACTCGTTGGGCTCCACGGTGAAGCCGTGGCGCTCCATGACGTGGCGCAGCAGGTCGCGGCGGCCCCGCGCGTCGGGCGCGCCGCCCCGGTAATCGGGATACGCGCGCCGGGTCATCTCGTCGTACCCGCTGGGCATCGTGACGGCCTGTCCCGTCGCGAGGTCGTACATCGTGAGGTCCACCGCGCAGCCGCGGTTGTGCTTCGACCCGCTCGCCGGATCGGCGACGAACTCCCGGAGGTCCGGCGGCGTCATCTCCCAGAAGAGCTTCGTGATCGACCATGGGCGGTAGCCGTCGTGGATGAGGAGTCCGTAGCCATGCGCGGCCAGGTCCCGGTGCGCGGCGACCAGCGCCTCGGCGGCCGGCCGCTGCAGGAACGCGCGGGCCTCCGGATACACGGGTCTGCCGATGAAGTTGTCGGCCGTCGCGTACCGGATGTCGAGCTTGATCGAAGCGTCGAGCATCACCAGCTCGACCAGGTCGGGCGTCCGGGTCGCTTGCGGATCGACCGGAGGACCCTGCTGGGCCCAGGCAAGGGACGCCGAGAGCACGACGAGCACGGAAGCCAGGTGTCGGGTCACACCGGCGATTATATGAGCGAGGATTGAGGGATGCCGATTCTGCGATGGCTCGGCTTCGTGCCGGTCGATGACGGCGTGGCGGACGGGCACGCGCTGGCGGAGGTCGAGCGGGCGTTCGCGTCGCTTGGCGCCGACCGCGCGCGGTTTCTGGCCGCCTTTGCGTACCTGCTCGGCCGCGTGGCGCGGGCCGATCACGACGTCTCCGACGATGAGGCCGCGTCGATGACGCGCCTGGTCGCCGATGTCGGGGGGCTGCCGGCCGACCAGGCGGCCCTGGCGGTGCGGCTCGCGACGCTCCAGGGACTCCGCTTCGGCGGCACGGACGACTTCCTCGTGGCGCGCGAGTTCGGCCGCATCGCCCAGCGGCCGGACAAGCTGGCGCTTCTCGAAAGCCTCTTCGCGGTGTCGGCGGCCGACGATGCGATCGGGACGGCGGAAGACAACGAGATCCGGCGCATCGCGTCGGAGATGGGGCTGAGCCACGAGGACTTCATCGCGGCGCGGCTGGAGTACGCGCGGCACCTGACCGCCCGCCGCGGAAAATAGGGGTCGGGCCTATTTTTACGAACTTCGTAAAAATAGGCCCGACCCCTATTTCAGCAGCCACTCGAGCACCCGCGGGAAGCGGGCGGCCCAGGCCTCCTCGTTGTGCGCGGCGCCGTCGACTTCCTCGTAGTGCAGGTCGTCGCCCTCCACCCAGCCCGCCCGCGCCAGCCCGTTACGCAGGAGCCGGACGTTCTCGATGGCGCGCCGCCCCTCCGCCGTGCCCATGTCGAGCCAGATGCGCAGCGGCGGCTTCGGCCGGGCCGAGCGGACGTCGCGCAGAATCACGCGCCGGTCCCACCACACGGAGGGCGACAGCACCGCAAGCCGGCCGAACACGTCGGGACGCGTGAGCCCAAGGTAGAGCGACACGAGCCCGCCGAGCGACGATCCGCCGAGCGCCGTGTCGGCCGGTCCGGGCCGCGTGCGATACGTGGCATCGATGAAGGGCTTGATCTCCTCGATCAGCATCCGCCCATAGGCATCGGCCTTCCCTCCGCCCTGCCGCCTGGTCGCGGTGGGCGTGTACTCGTCGATGCGGCGCGGGCCCGCGTGGCCGATGCCTACCATGATGAGCGGCGCGATCGCCCCGCGGGCCGTCAGGTCGTCGGCGGCCTCGCCGGCACGCCAGTACGATCCCTTCACGTGGGCCGTGCCGCCCTCGAACACATTCTGGCCGTCGTGGAGGTACAGCACGGGATAGCGCGCACCGCTCTCGTCGTAGCCCGGCGGCACGTACACGACGAGATCGCGCGCGTCGGGAAGCATGGCCGAGCGGAAGCGCTCGTGGCGCCGCAGATCGGGCGCGCTCACGGTAGGCATCGGGGTCCCTCTCAGTATAGGCTGTGATGCCGCCTATGCATCGCGCGTACCACCGCTGGTATTCGAGGTCCCTCGGCCGCGACATGGAACTGCTCGTCTTCGGCCACGCCGGGCCGCCGCTCGTCGTCTTTCCCTCGTCGATGGGGTCGTTCCACGAGTACGAGGACACGGGCATGACGGGCGCGGTGGCCGACAAGCTCGAGTACGGCCATCTGCAGCTCTACTGCGTGACCTCGGTGGACACCGAGAGCTGGTACAACCGCCACGTGCACCCGCGCGTGCGCGTCGCGCGCCACCTGCAGTACGAGGACTACATCCTGCGCGACGTCGTGCCGCTCGTGGGCCACCTCAACCCGGGCCGCGCCATCGGCGTCACGGGCTGCAGCTTCGGCGGCCTGCACGCGATGCTCATCGCCCTGCGCCATCCCTGGACCTTCCTGTCGTGCATCACGATGAGCGGGGCCTTCGACGTCTCGCAGTTCCTGGACGGCTACTACGACGACACCTGCTATTTCCTGAACCCGGTGCACTTCCTGCCAAACCTGCACGATTCGCGGTGGCTCGGCCAGTTCCGGCGCAACAAGTGGGTGCTGGCCACAGGCGAGCACGACATCTGCCGCGGCGCCAACGAGCACTTCTCGGGCATCCTGCACGGCCGGGGCATCCCGCACAGCCTGCACGTCTGGGGCGACGGCTCGAAGCACGACTGGCCCTGCTGGCGGCCGATGGCGGCGGCGTATCTGCCGTAGGGAGGGGTGGAGGCTTGGGGGATTGGAGGGGTGGAGGTACCTCCATCCCTCCATCCCTCCATCCCTCCCGCAGTATGATCCCCCCATGCCCCGCATCGGCGTCCTCTTCGGCATGGAGAACACGTTTCCCGGCGCCCTCGTCGAGCGCATCAACGGCCTCGGCCTGCCCGGCGTGGAAGCGGAACTCGTCCGTATCGGCACTGTCCGGATGGACGAGCCCTGTCCGTACGGCGTCGTCGTCGATCGCATCTCGCACGACGTGCCGTTCTACCGGGCCTGGCTGAAGACGGCGGCGCTCTCGGGCGCGCGGATCATCAACAACCCGTTCTGGTGGAGCGCTGACGACAAGTTCTTCAACTACGCGCTCGCGTCGCGCATCGGCGTGGCCATCCCGCCCACGGTCATCCTGCCGCACAAGGAACATCCGCCGGGCACGACGGACCGCTCGATGCGCAATCTGCAGTACCCGCTCGACTGGGACGCGACCTTCGCGTACGTGGGGTTTCCGTCGTATCTCAAGCCGTTCGACGGCGGCGGGTGGCGCGACGTCTACAAGGTGACCGGCCCCGAGGATTTCTTCCGCGCGTACGATCAGACCCGGAGCCTGTGCATGATGCTCCAGCGCGCGGTGAACTTCCAGGAGTACTTCCGCTGCTACGTCGTCGGGCAGGAGCAGGTGCACATCATGCCCTACGATCCGCGCCTGCCCTTCCACGATCGGTACATGCGGAACCCTCCCGCGTACGACGCGGAGCTGCTGGCGCGCGTCGAGCGCGACGCCATCGCCATCTGCCGCGCGCTCGGGTACGATCTCAACACCGTCGAGTTCGCCGTGGAAGACGGCGTGCCCTACGCCATCGACTTCATGAATCCGGCGCCGGACGCGGACCTGCACTCGGTGGGCCAGGCGCACTTCGACTGGATCGTCGACGCGGTCGCGGCGCTTGCCGTCCGCAAGGCGCTCGATCCCTCGCCCGGCGTCGAGTACCGATGGGATCGCTTCCTGAAAGGCTCGTGACCGCCCATGAAGCCGACCTTCACGATCGGGATCGAGGAAGAGTACCAGACCATCGATCCCGAGACGCTCGATCTGCGGTCGCACATCAACACCGAGATCATCGCCAAGGGCAAGCGGCAGCTGAACGAGAAGGTGAAGGCCGAGATGCACCAATCGGTCATCGAGGTCGGCACCGGCGTCTGCCGCACCATCAAGGAGGCGCGGGCGGACGTCATCAACCTGCGCCGCGCCATGATCGCGCTGGCCGGCGAGCACGGCCTGCTGCTGGCCTCCGGCGCGACGCACCCCTTCGCCGACTGGCGCGTGCAGGACATCTATCCCGACCAGCGCTACCTGCAGGTGGTCGAGGACATGCAGCTCGTCGCCCGTTCGAACCTCATCTTCGGCCTGCACGTCCACGTCGGCATCGAGGACCGCGATACGGCCATCCACCTGATGAACCAGATGCGGTACTTCCTGCCGCACCTGCTGGCGCTCTCGACCAACTCGCCGTTCTGGCTGGGTATGAATACCGGCCTCAAGTCGTACCGGTGCAAGGTCTTCGACAAGTTCCCACGCACCAACATCCCGGACGCCTTCCAGAGCTGGGCCGACTTCGAGAGCCTCGTCAACCTGCTCGTCCGGACCAACTGCATCGACAACGCGAAGAAGATCTGGTGGGACATCCGGCCTCACCCCAGCTTCTCGACGCTCGAGATCCGGATCTGCGACATCCCGATGCGGGTCGATGAGACGCTGGCCATCGCGGCGCTCATTCAAGCCACGCTCGTCAAGCTGTACCGACTGCACGCCCGCAACCAGGGCTACCGCATCTACGGCCGGGCGCTGCTGATGGAGAACAAGTGGCGCGCCGCCCGCTACGGGCTCGACGGCATGCTCATCGACTTTGGCCGCGAGCGCGAGGTGCCCGAGCGTGAGCTCATCGCCGAGTACCTCGAGTTCGTCGATGACGTGGTCGACGAGCTCGACTCGCGCGAGGAGGTGGAGTACGTGCAGACCATTCTCGACGGCGGCACGGGCGCCGACCGCCAGCTGCGCGTCTACGCGGATACCAACGACCTCCGGAAGGTCGTGCAGTACATGGTCGAGGAAACCAGGGCGGGCCTCTGAGCCGGCCCGGCGACACGATGACAACGACGTTCGATTCCCAGCTCATCCCCGGCGCCAGCAACGCTGTGCGCGTCTGCCTGAACGTCCAGCCCGCCGAGCGCGTGACGCTCATCGCCGACCGCGCCTGTGAGGAGATCGCCGCGGCCCTCGCGGCTGAGATCGAAGCCGTCGGCGCCCCCTATCAAGCGTTCGTGCTCGAGGAGCTCGCCCCGCGCCCCCTCGCCAGGCTGCCGCAGGCCATTGCCGACGACATGGAGCAGAGCCAGGTGTCGATCTTCGCCGTGCAGGTGCAGCCCAACGAGCTCCGCTCCCGCATGGAGATGACCGACATCGTCAACCGCCGGCGCATGCGCCATGCGCACATGGTGAACATCAACCGGCAGATCATGCTCGAGGGCATGCGGGCCGACTACCGCAAGGTCGACCGGCTGAGCCAGAAGGTCCTCGACATCGTCTCGGCGGCGACGGAGATCCACGCCACGACGCCCGCCGGCAGCGACGTCCGCGCGACGTTCACCCGGGCGTACAAGTGGCTCAAGACGAGCGGGCTCATCTCGCCCGACAAGTGGGGAAACCTCCCCGGCGGCGAGGTGTTCACGACGCCCGAAACCGTCAACGGCACGTTCGTCATCGACGGCGTCGTCGGCGACTACCTGTGCGACCGTTTCGGCAGCCTCGAGCGCACGCCGCTCACCGTCCGCATCCGCGACAGCCGGCTGACCGAGGCGTTCTCGGAGAACAAGGAGCTCGAGAGCGCGTTCTGGGAGTACACCCACACCGACGAGAACTCCGATCGCGTCGGCGAGTTCGCCATCGGCACCAACATCGAGCTCACGCACGTCATCGGCCAGATCCTCCAGGACGAGAAGTTCCCCGGCATCCACATCGCCTTCGGCAACCCGTACGGCGCCCACACCGGCGCCGAGTGGTACTCGACCACCCACATCGACGTGGTGGGGCTCAGGTTCGACATCCGGGTCGACGGACGGCAGATCATGCACGACGGCCGTTTCCTCATCTCGCCATGATCCCGGCCCTCAGGCGCGCCTTCAACGAGCACTGGACCGAGGCGCGGTACCGCGCGCACCTCGACGCGCTCACGAACCGCGCCGGCGAGCCCCTGGGGTTTCCGGTGTCGGAAACCCCCTGCTTCTTCCCGGCCGGGCTCATGGCCGAGCTCGGCGACGTCGGCGCGGAGCTCGTCCGGCAGTCGCTGGCCGGCGACGCGGCCCGGGCGGGCGAGGCCGCCGTGCCGGCGCGCTACCGCGGTCCGGGCGCCGGTCCGCATCCGGCGTTCCTGCAGGTCGACTTCGGCTTCGTGCGCGCGGCGGGCGGAAGGCTGGAGCCGCGCCTCGTGGAGCTGCAGGCCTTCCCCTCGCTCTACGGCTTCCAGCTCGCGATGGCCGAGTCGTATCTCCGGGCGTTCGAGCTCGACGCTACGCTCGACCCCTTTCTCGGCGGCCTCGACCGGGCCGCGTACGTGCGGCTCGTTGGCGAGGCCATCGTCGGGCCCCACGATCCGGACACGGTCGTGCTCCTCGAGATCGATCCGGCCCGGCAGAAGACGCGGCCCGACTTCGCGGTGACCGAGGAACTGTGGGGCGTGCGCGCCGTCGACGTCCGGTCGGTCCGCCCGCGCGGCACGCGCCTCGTCTACGATCGCGACGGCCGCGAGGTGCCCATCGCGCGCGTCTACAACCGCGTCATCCCCGACGAGCTCGAGCGCCGCGGCATCGAGACGCCGTTCGGCTGGGACGCGGATCTCGACGTCGAGTGGGTCGGGCACCCGGAGTGGTACTTCCGGGTCAGCAAGCTCTCGATTCCGTACCTGCGCCACCCCTCGGTGCCGAGAACATGGTTTCTCGACGACGTCGACGGGCTTCCGGCGCCGCGCGAGGATCTCCTGCTGAAGCCGCTCTTCTCCTTCGCCGGAGGCGGCATCGTCTTCGGCCCGAGCGACGAAGAGATCGCGGGCATTCCCGCCGCGCGCCGGCACGACTACATCCTCCAGGAGCGTCTGGCGTTCGCGCCGATCATCGAGACCCCCGACGGCGCCACGCAGGCGGAAGTGCGCGTCATGTACGTGTGGACCGACCGCCTCCGGCCGGTGCTGCCGCTCATCCGCATGGGGCGCGGCCGGATGATGGGCGTCGATCACAACAAGGGCCTGCGCTGGGTGGGCGCCTCGGCGGGGCTGATGGCCGGAACGTGAGGCCGGCGTTCGATTACGCGCTCGCCGCCGTGGCCGTCCTCCTCGTCGTCGCGATGGCGATGCCGCTCCGCGAACTGCTCGCCGATCCGCCGTCCTTCGTGCTCTTCACCCCCGTGGTCTTCTTCGCCTCGTACCGCGGCGGGATGGGTCCGGGACTCGTGGCGACTGGCCTGGGCGCGATCGCTGGCGAGTACTACTTCAGCCGCCCGTTCGATGCCTTCAAGCCGCTCGACGTCGAGATCGTCCCCGTCGGCCTGTTTCTCGCCATCGGCGTCACCATCAGCATCGTCGGGCAGCGCCTGGCGGCGGCCCGCGCCGATGCTGCGCGGCTCGCGGCGGCGGCGGAGGCGCGCGCGCGCGAGGCGGCGGAGGCCAACCGGCTGAAGGACGACTTCCTCGCCACGCTCTCGCACGAGCTGCGGACACCACTCAACGCGCTCCTTGGCTGGGTGCAGCTGCTCAAGTCGGGGCAGCTCGGCGACGAGCGGCGCGCTCGGGCGCTCGAGGCCATCGAGCGCAGCGCGCGCCTGCAGGCGCAGCTCACCGCCGATCTCCTCGACATTTCGCGCATCGTCAGCGGCAAGCTCCACCTCGCAACGCAGGAGGTGCGCGTGGAGCCGCTCGTCGAGGGCGCGCTCGACTCGCTCCGTCCGTCAGCGGACGCCAAGGGCCAGGCGCTCGTCGCCCACGTCGCGCCCGACCTGGTGCCGCTCGTCCTCGACCCCGCCCGCATCCAGCAGGTGGTGTGGAACCTGGTGTCGAACGCCATCAAGTTCACGCCGAACGGCGGCACCATCACCGTGGACGTGCTCATCGAGCGCGGAGAGCTGGTCGTCCGCGTAACAGACACCGGCATCGGCATCAGCGCGGAGTTCCTGCCGTTCGTGTTCGATCGGTTCCGGCAGGCCGATGGCGGCACGACGCGCGCGCACGGCGGACTCGGGCTCGGGCTCGCCATCGTCCGCCACCTCGTGGAGCTGCACGGAGGCGCCGTCACGGCGCACAGCCCCGGCGTGGGGCGAGGGGCCACCTTCACCGTTCGCATTCCGGCCGTCGTCGCGGGCCATCGCCCGATCGCGACGCCGCCGGCCAGCGTGGCCGAGTTGGCCGACATCTCCGGCCTCGCGGTGCTGGTCGTGGATGACGATGTGGATGGGTGCGAGCTGATTCGCACGCTGCTCGACGGGCGGGGCGCGCGCGTGCGGACGGCCCCTGCCGCGGAGCCGGCCCTGCGGATGTTCGACGAGGCGCGGCCGCAGGTGGTGGTGACCGACCTGGCCATGCCGGGCCGCGACGGCTTCGCGCTGCTCGAGGCCATCCGCGCGCGCGGCGGCGGCGGGCCTGTTCCCGTCGTCGCCCTCACCGCGCACGCGCGGCTCGAGGATCAGGCGGCGGTCGTGGCCGCCGGCTTCGACGGCTATCTGGCCAAGCCAGTTGAGGAGGCCCGCCTCGTTGCGACGCTGGCAGATGTGACCGGCCGCGCCCCACGCCGCTGAAGCCCGAAGCCTGAAGCCTGACGCCTGAAGCCCGTCAGCGTCCGCCTGCCTTCGGCGGCTCCATCTGCAGCGCCTTCATCGCCTCCTCGCCGCCCTTCAGCTCCTCGACCCCCGCCGGGTACTTGTTCAGGCTGAGGAAGTAGGCGAGCACGTCGGCGTACTCCTGCGCCGTCAGGCTCCCCGGATTGTCCTCGGGCATCGTCGACGACATGATGCCGTAGAGGACCGCGAGCGGCTGGTTCGACCAGTGCCTGACGAAGTCGTTGCCGGTGAAGCGGCCGGGGTCGTGGCAGTTGGTGCACCGGGCGCCGAAGGTGCCCTCGCCGCGCGTGGCCTGCTCGGCGGTGTAGACGCCGGCGTTGACCGATTTCTGCGCGTCGACGGACGCGGCGGCTGCGGCCAGCATGAGAGCCCCGGCGAAGAGGCCGGCGGCGAGGCGAAGCGACGTGGCGTGAGTCATGATGACCGGGAAACGTACCAACGCCCGCCGCGGTCCGTCAAGCGGCGAGGACGTCGGCGGGCGGCCCGGCGGCAGCGAGACGTCCGGCGTCGATGACGAGCACGCGGTCGGCCACCTGCGTCAGCTCATCGCGGTCGTGCGTGACGTAGACGAGCGGCACGTGCAGCTCGCGGCGAATGCGGAGCAGGTACGGCAGGATCCGCTCGCGCCGGGGACGATCGACGCCCGCGAGCGGCTCGTCGAGCAGCAGCAGCGCCGGCTCTGCCATCAGGGCCCGCCCGATGGCCACGCGCTGGCGTTCGCCGCCCGAGAGGCCGGGCACGCGCCGATCCAGCAGGCCCTCGATCTCGAGCATGGCGGCAATGTCCGGCAGGCGCGCCGCGTGTCGGGCGCCGAAGGTGAGGTTGCCGCGCACCGAGAGATGCGGAAAGAGCGCGCCTTCCTGGGGCACGTACCCGATGCCTCGGCGCCGGACCGGGACGTCGATGCCCGTGGCCGATGAGTAGAGCACGCGCGTGCCGACGCGGATCTCTCCCCGCGCGGGCCGGCGGAGGCCCGCGATGGCTTCGAGCAGCGTGGTCTTCCCAGACCCCGATGCGCCGAAGAGGCCCACCACTTCCACCAACGCCTCGTCGTGCACCGACAGGTCGAACGCGCCCTGCGTGACATGCACGTCGAGGTGCAGCGCAATCACGAGACCTCCGGTCGACGCGCGATGACGTTGGAGACGAGGATGGCGCCGAACGACAGCGCCAGGGAGAGCACCAGCAGGCCCATGGCCGCATCTTCGTTCCCGGTCTCGACGAAGTCGTAGATGCCGACGGCGAGCGTGCGCGTCTCGCCGGGAATGCTGCCCGCCACCATGATGGTGGCGCCGAACTCGCCGAGCGCGCGCGAGAAGGCCAGCAGCGCCCCCGCCATGACACCGCGGGCCGCCAGCGGCAGCGTGACGGCGAGGAAGATACGCACGGGCCCGGCGCCGAGCGTCGCCGCCACCTGCTCGTAGCGCCGGTCCACCTGCTCGATGCCGGCGCGCACGGCGCGGACGAGCAGGGGCAGGCTCATCACCGCCATCGCCAGCACGACGGCCTTCCACGTGAAGATGACGTCGATGCCCGCCGCGTCGAGCGCCTGGCCCACCGGGCTCCGGCGGCCGAACAGCCGGAGCAGGATGAGGCCGGTGGCGACCGGCGGCAGCACGAGCGGCAGGGACACGAGCGTCTCGAGAATCGCCTTGCCCCGGAACCGCCCGCGCGCGAGCGCCCAGCCGAGCAGCAGGCCCGGCGGCAGGATCAGCAGCGTGGCCGCGGTCGCCATGAACGCCGTGAAGCGCGCGATGGCCAGCGTGTCAGCGTCCATCGACGACTCCGAAGCCGGCCGCCTCGAACGCGGCGCGCGCGGCAGGTCCGCGCAGCCACGCGGCCAGCGCCGCGGCCGCAGCCGATCGCCGGCCGCGGACCACGGCCATCGGGTAGGTGACGGCCGGCGCGGCGCCCTCGTCGGCCTCGAAGGCCACCCGCACGGCCGCGTTGCCGCGCGCGTCGGTGGCATAGACGATGGCGGCCTCGGCGCGTCCCTCGGCGGCCGCGCTGAGAGCCGCGCGGACGGTGGGAAACGGAATCACCTTCGCCCGGACGGCCTCCCAGACGCCGGCGCGCTCGAGCCAACGCCGCCCGTACACACCGGCCGGCACGCTCTCCGGATTGCCCATCGCGAGTCGCCGGAGGTTCGCATCGGCCAGATCCCCCGGCCCCTTCGGCATGCGTTGGAACCCGTCGACCCTGCCTGGACCGACGACCACCACCAGCCTGTTGCTGAGGAGGTCGCGCCGACTGCCCTCCTCGAGCCGTCCGGCGCGGGCCGCGACGTCCATCTGGGCCTGGTCGGCGCTGACGAACACGTCGATGGGCGCGCCCTCGACGATCTGGCGCGCGAGCGTGTTCGAGCCCCCCGTGGTGACCTGCACGCTGGTGCCCGTCTCGCGCTCGTAGCGCGCGGCCAGCTCGCGGGCCACGTCGCTCAGGCTCGACGCGACGCCGAGCGTCACGACGGCTCGCTGCGCGGACGCCGCCCCCGCGGCGAGGGCGACGAGGGCGGCGACGACGAGGGCGGCTGGCGCCGGCCGGCCGGTGAACATGCGGAGTCTCCCGTTCAGATACACGATTTTGTATTATTTCAAGCGGTACAGACAACGACTCGGAGCTGTCGCACGGCTGGCGCGCAGACGCGTGCACCGGCGCGGCCCGGGAGGCGACTCAGCCATGGCCAGCCCGCTCACCGTGCGCGCCGCCGCCGACGAGCTCGGCGTCGCGTACTCCACGTTCAAGCAGTGGATCTACAAGGGCACGGTGCGGACCGTCCGGACCGGCGGCGGGCACCACCGCGTGCCCCGCGCCGAGGTCGACCGGCTGTTGGCCGCCGGCGGACGGCTGCCGAAGCCCGCGCGCCGCCCCCGCGCCGCGCACGCCGGCGTGCTGGTGGCTCTGAGCGGCCGCAACCAGCTCCGCGGCGTCGTCGAGGAAGTGCGCACCGATGGGTTGCTGGCGCAGGTCCGGCTGCGCATCGGCGACCAGCCTCTGACGGCCGTCATCACGCGCGACGCGGTGGCCGAGCTGAAGCTCAGGCGCGGCGACGAGGCCCTCGCGATTGTGAAGTCCACCGAGGTGATGATTGCCAAATCGCGCTAAGATTGCGGTCTTCCGCTCCCGCTCGGGCGAGGAGGTTTCCCGACATGAGACGACTCCACGCGCTCACCCTGGCGGTTCTGGCCGCCCCGGCGCTCCTCTCGGCCCAGGCTCCGTCGCCCGCCGGGAACCGCCTGACCCTGGAACAGTACTGGGACTACGAGACCGTCGCCGACCCGCAGATTTCCCCTGACGGGTCGCAGATCATCTACACGCGCCAGTGGTTCGACAAGCTGAACGACCGCCGCGAGTCGTCGCTCTGGATCATGAACGGTGACGGCTCGAAGCACCGCTTCCTCGTACGCGGCAGCGACGCGCGCTGGTCGCCTTCGGGAGATCGGATCGCCTACACGGCGGCGGGCGAGCCCCGCGGCTCCCAGATCTTCGTCCGCTACATGGACGCCGAGGGCGCGACGACCCAGATCACGCGCGTGGAGGAGAGCCCGTCCTCCATCGCCTGGTCGCCCGACGGCCGTTCCATCGCTTTCACCATGAAGGTGGAGCAGAAGAACAGCTGGCCCATCCGGATGCCGGCCGCGCCCGAGGGCGCCAAGTGGGCGGCCGCGCCGCGCATCGTGGAACGCCTCGACTACCGGCAGGACCGCACGGGCTTCGATGACGACGGCTATCGGCACGTGTTCGTGGTGCCGGCCACGGGCGGGACGCCGCGCCAGCTCACCACGGGCGACTGGAACCACAACGGGGCCGAGTGGACACCCGACGGCACGCGCATCCTCTTCACGTCGCTCCGCATCGAGGACGCGGAATACGCGTGGCGCGAATCGGACATCTACGCCGTCGATGTGGCGAGCGGCGCCATCAGGCAGCTGACGACGCGCAAGGGCCCTGACAACAACCCCACGCCGTCGCCCGATGGGAAGCTCATCGCGTATACCGGCTACGACTGGACGCGCGACACGTGGGTCGACAGCAAGATCTACGTGATGAACGCCGACGGGTCGAACCCGCGGCTCGTCTCGGGCGCCTGGGACCGCTCGCCCCAGAACCTGATGTGGAAGGCCGACGGCAGCGGCGTGTACTTCACCGCGCAGGACCAGGGCTCGCAGAATCTGTACTTCCTGCCCATCGCCGGCCAGCCCGCCTCGGTCCAGCAGGTGACCAAGGGCACCCACCTTCTCTCGACGTCGAGCATGACGACCAAGGGGCGCGCGGTGGGTGTGGTCACCTCGGCGCACGCGCCGCCGGACGTGGTAGCGTTCGATCTCGCGTCGCCGACGCTGGCGAAGCTCACCGACGTGAACGGCGACATCCTCGCCGGCAAGCGGCTGGGCGCCCTCACGGAGATGTGGTACGAGGCGCCGGACGGCCTGAAGATTCAGGGCTGGTACATCACGCCGCCCGACTTCGACGCGTCGAAGAAGTACCCCCTGCAGCTCCACATCCACGGCGGGCCGCACAGCATGTACGGCGTGGGCTTCAACTTCGGCTGGCAGGAGCAGGCGGCCAACGGCTATGTCGTGCTCTACACCAACCCCCGGGGCTCCACGGGCTACGGCAGCGCGTTTGGCAATCAGATCATGAACGCCTATCCGAGCAAGGACTACGACGACCTGATGGCCGGCGTCGATGCCCTGCTCGCCAAGGGCTTCATCGACGATCGCAACATGTTCGTCACCGGCTGCAGCGGCGGCGGCGTGCTCACCGCGTGGATCGTCGGCAAGACCGATCGCTTCGCCGCGGCCTCGTCGAACTGCCCGGTGGTCGACTGGCTCAGCTTCGTCGGCACGACCGACAGCGCGAGCTGGTACTACAACTTCGAGAAGCTGCCGTGGGACGACCCCTCCGAGCACCTGCGCCGCTCGCCGCTCACCTATGTGGGGAACGTCAAGACGCCGACCATGCTCATGACGGGCGTGCTCGATCTGCGGACGCCGATGCCGCAGACCGAGCAGTTCTACAGCGCGCTCAAGCTGCGCAAGGTGCCGACGGCCATGATTCGCTTCAACGACGAGTGGCACGGCACGACGACGCGGCCGTCCAACTTCATCCGCACGCAGCTCTACCTGCGCTACTGGTTCGACAAGTACAAGCGGCCGGCGGGTCCCACGCCGACCACCCGCCAGGAGTAGCTCATGACGCGTCCGCTCGGGATGGCCGCCGGCCTCGTGCTGGCGGCCGCCGGCCTCGCCGCCCAGGGCGCGGTCGATCTCGCGACGATCGGGCGCATCCGCCAGGAGGCCCTCGTCAACTCGCAGGTGATGGATCACGCCTTCTGGCTGTCCGAGGTGTACGGGCCGCGCGTGACCGGCACGCCCGCCTTCGCCGCCGCCTCGGAGTGGGCGATGAAGCGCTTCACCGAGTGGGGCCTGTCGAACGTCCATCAGGAGCGCTTCGCCTTCGGCACCGGCTTCGTGATCGAGAGGTTCTCGGCAACCCTCCTCGAGCCGCAGCCGCAGATCATCGTCGGCGCGCCGCGCGGGTGGTCGCCGTCCACGCCCGGGCCGGTGGCGGCAGAGGTCGTGCGCATGCAGGCGCGCACGGACGCCGACCTGGCGCAGTACGCCGGCAAGCTGCGCGGCAAGATCGTCATCACGCAGCCCGCCCGGCCGGTCCGCATGCTCGACGGCCGCATCGTCCTGCGCTACACCGATGACGACTTCGCGGAGGCGGCCTCGACCCCGGTGCCCCCACCCGCCCCACCCGCC
>JBFMCA010000093.1:0-18942 GCA_040754955.1 Acidobacteriota bacterium
GAGCGGCGTGTACACCATCGGGCTGATCTCGCGCCGGTGGAGGTCCGCCACTTCCGACTCGGCGACCGGCCCCATCAGGAGAACCGGCTTGCGGATGCCGGCCTCGCGCAGCGCATGCGCTTCGGCGGTCTTCACGACGGCGAAGCCCGCGACGGAGCCGGCTGGCTCGAGCGCCCGCGCCACCTCGATGACGCCCAGGCCGTAGCCGTTGTTCTTGATGACCGCCAGCACGGGCCGGTTGGCGGCGAAGCGGGACACCTCGGCGACGTTGTGCCGGAGGTGATCCGGCCGGACCTCGAGCCAGGGATCGAATGCCGAGCGGCGCGGGGCGGCGGACGGGGCCTGCGCCGCGGCCGGCCGCGAACGGGCGAGCGCGGCGCCCGCGGCGAGGGCCAGGAACGAGCGGCGATCGTGCGTCATGCGGGCATGGTGCCACAGGTGCGGTGCCGCTCGCGCGGTGGCGTTGCGATCGATGACACACGGCCGCGGCCGCCTTTCGGATAATGAGAGGGGTGCCCGCACGCGTGTTCGGCCTCACGGTCGTGCTGCTTGCCGCCGCGCTCGTCGCCGCCGGCGCGCGGGCGCAGCGCGCCGACGCCTTCGGCAGCTCGCGCGACCATCCGGCCATCGAGTACTCGACGGCCCCCGTCACGACGGCCGTGTCCGAGCTCAACCGGCGGCTGGCCGCGGGCGAGGTGCGGCTGGCGTTCGATCCGGTGTCGGGCTACCTCCGCTCCACCCTGGATGCGCTCGGCATCCCGGTGGAGTCCCAGACGCTGGTGTTCTCGGAGACCAGCTTCCAGGCGCGCAAGATCTCGCCCGAAAACCCGCGGGCCGTGTATTTCAGCGATTCGGTGGCCGTGGGCTGGGTGCGCGGCGGCGACATCCTCGAAGTGGCGGCGCAGGATCCGCGGCAGGGCACGATCTTCTACGCACTGAAGCAGGCCCCGATGGCTACGCCGCAGTTCAACCGCGACGACCAGTGCCTGGCGTGCCACCTGTCGTGGGACACGCTCGCGGTGCCGGGGCCGCTCGTCATGACCGTGTTTCCGCGCCGGCATGACAACGAGTACGCCAACGGCTTCGCCGTCGATCACCGCGTGCCGTTCGCCGAGCGCTGGGGTGGCTGGTACGTTACGGGCCGTCGGGTGCCGGCGCGGCATGCCGGCAACGTTGCGTTGCTGCAGCCCGACGGCCGGACCCCCGACCCGCCGGCGCTCGCGTCGCTCGACGGGCGGATCCCGCTCGAGGGATATCCGCGGCCGACGAGCGACGTCGTGGCCCTGATGGTCCTCGAGCACCAGGCACACGCGACCAATCTCATCACGCGTGCCGGATGGGAGGCGCGCGTGGGGCGGCCCGAACGGGTACGCCAGGCGGTTGCCGACCTCGTCGATTACCTGCTCTTCGTCGACGAGCCCGCCTGGCCGCATCCCATCGAGGGCGGATCGGGTTTCGCCGCGCGCTTCGCGGCGGTGGGCCCCCGCGACACCCAGGGGCGATCGCTCCGCGATCTCGACCTCCGCGTGCGCCTGATGCGGTATCCGCTCAGCTACATGATCTACACGCCGGCGTTCGACGCGCTCGATCCGGCCGTCAAGCGCGCGGTATACGCTGGCATCGGGCGCGTGCTAGCCGGCCGCGACTCGGCGCCCCGCTACGCGCACCTGAGCGCCGCCGATCGGCGGGCCATCGCCGAGATCGTCCAGGCGACGCGCACCGACCTGCCGGACGGCTGGCCGGACTGACCCGTGCCGAATCGAGGAACCATGCTTCGTCGTGCCCTGTGCTTCATCAGTCTGGCCGCCGTCGTGGCGGTGCCCATGCCATCGGCCGCGCAGGCCAGCCGCGAGCGCCCGTCGGTGGCGGCGGTGCGCGTCGAGGAGGCTCCGCGGATCGACGGCGTCCTCGACGACCCGGTGTGGGCGCAGGCGACCCCGGTGGACCGCTTCGTCCAGCAGGAGCCTGACGAGGGCGAGCCGGCCACGGACCGAACGGAGGTGCGGGTCATCTACGACCGGGGCCGGCTGTACATCGGGGTCCGGGCATTCGCCTCTGAGCCGGTGGTGGCCACCGAGATGCGGCGCGACGCGGACCGGCTGTTCGACGAGGACAACTTCCAGGTCATCCTCGACACCTTCCACGACTCCCGTAACGGCTACATGTTCCTGACGACGCCACTCGGCGCGAAGCTCGAGCAGCAGATCTTCGATGAGGGCGAGGGCGGCGGCCGCGGAACGACCTCCAACGTCAACCGCAACTGGGACGGCGTCTGGGACGCCGCCGCGCGCGTGACGCCGGACGGCTGGACGGCGGAGATCGCCATTCCCGTGAACACCGTCCGCTTTGCCCCGTCCGACGAGCAGACGTGGGGCATCAACTTCATGCGCCACATCCGGCGCAAGAACGAGACGGTGTTCTGGGCGCCGATCCCCAAGGCGTACGGCCTCACCCGTGTCAGCCTCGCCGGCGAGCTCACCGGGCTGCGGGGCCTGAGCCTGGGGCTCGACCTGAAGCTCAAGCCGTTTGCGATTGTGGGGGTCCGGCACCAGCGCACCAGCCCGGGGACCGGCGGCACCTCCGGCCTGCGGGACGTCGGCCTCGACGCCCGCTACGGGATCGGCGCGGGGCTCAACCTGGACGTGACGGTGAACACCGACTTCGCGCAGGTGGAGGTCGACGAGCAGCAGGTGAACCTGACGCGCTTCGGCCTGTTCTTCCCCGAGAAGCGCGACTTCTTTCTGGAAAACTCGAACCTGTTCACCATGGGGACCGGGAGCTCGTTCACGAATACGCCGGTCCAGACGGACCTGTTCTTCAGCCGCCGCATCGGCCTGTCCGACGCCGGGCAGCCCGTGCCCATCGTCGCGGGCGCGCGGCTCACCGGCAAGGTCGGCGCCAACAACGTGGCGATGCTCGACATCCAGACGGAGGGCGCGTTTGGCCGGCCTGGCGACAACTTCTTCGTCGGCCGCTACAGCCGCGACATCCTCCGACGCTCACGCGTCGGGGCGCTGTTCGTCAACAAGGAGTCGGTCGACGGCAGCGCCCACTACAACCGCACGATGGGCGTTGACGCGAACCTCGCCATCGGGCGCAGCCTGCAGATCAGCTCGTTCCTGGCCCGGACGGACACCCCGGGACGTTCGGGCGACGACCTGGCGTTCTACGGGCGGATTGCCTATCGCGATCCGCGGTGGAACCTGTGGCTGAACTACCTCGACGTGCAGGACAACTTCAATGCCGAGGCCGGGTTCGTGCAGCGCACGGGCGTGCGGACCACCAAGGCCTATTTCTCGCCGACGCCCCGGCCGCGGCGGGGGCCGATCCGGCTGCTCGAGCCGATGTACGTGCTGACCTACGTAACGGACCAGCAGAACCGGATGGTCGGGCGCCTGCATCACTACATGCTGGGCACGTTCCTGCGCGACGACTCGTTCATCAATGTCATCTTCCAGCAGAACCTCGACGTGCTGGACCGGCCGTTCCGCATCCGGCCCGGGGTGGTGATTCCGGTGGGGACCTACCGGATGAACGAGTGGATCTTCACGTACAACACGAGCCCCGGCCGGCGCTTCTACCAGCGGTTCACGTACTCGCCGGTGGAGTTCTACGGAGGCACCCGCCACAGCGCCTCGGTGGCCGCCGGGGCGCGCGCCACCAGCCGGTTCTCGACCGAGCTGCAGTACAGCCGCAACGACGTCGAGATGCCGTGGGGGGCGTTCGTGGTGAACCTGACCACCCTCCGGGTGGACTACACCTTCTCGCCACGCATGACGATTCGCAGCCTGACGCAGTACAACTCTGCGACAGGGGAGGTGTCGAACAACGTTCGATTCAACCTCATCCACCGTCCGGGCAGCGACCTCTACGTGGTCTACAACGAGCTGCGGCAGACGGGGCTCCCGACCGACGTTTTCGCCCCGCGTGATCGGCAGCTGGTCGTGAAGCTCAACTACCTGATCCAGCGGTAGTTTCGCCCTGGATTCGCCTGTCGCGGTCCGGAGACACTTCGTAACAACTTTCGCCCGTCGGGTGTGTATATTTGGCCCACTCGATTCCACAGCCTCGGCCGATGTGTAGGTGTGTCCGGCCGCAGGGGAGCGCCGAATGAAGAGGGCTAGTCTCGCGCTGCTCGGCAGCGCGGCCGTGTGTCTGACCTTCGCTGCCGCGAACGGGACCGCGCAACGGGGCGGCGGTGTCGCGGGCCAGGCGCCCCAGGCGCCCGCGCCCGCCGCGGTTCGTCCCGTGACCTCGACGCCGCGCACCTCCGCGACGGCGTCGACGTCTCCCGAGCAGCTCAACCAGGTCGTGCGGAAGTACTGCGCGACGTGCCACAGCGACCGCGCGAAGGCCGGCGGTCTGACGCTGGCGTCGTTCGACGTGGCGAAGGCCGCGGATCACGCGGACGTGGCCGAGCGGATGATCGTCAAGCTGCAGGCGGGGATGATGCCGCCCGCGCCGGCGGCGCGGCCCGATGCAGCCACCTACCAGGCGCTCATCTCGACGCTCGAGACGACCATCGATCGCGCCGCGGCGGCGCGCCCCAACCCCGGCAACCGGCCGTTCCAGCGGCTCAACCGGGCGGAGTACGCGCGGGCCATCGAAGAGCTGCTGGGCCTCAAGGTGAACGCCGGGAGCTGGCTGCCGCTCGACACGATGAGCGCGGGCTTCGACAACATCGCCGACGAGCAGGCGCTGTCGCCGATGCTGCTCGAGTCGTACCTGAATGCCGCGGCCGCGATCTCACGGATGGCGGTGGGCGATGCGGCGGCCGAGACGATCGACGCGACCTACACCAACTCGTCGTATGTCTCGCAGCATCCGTGGGATCACGTGGAGGGTGCGCCCTTCGGCACGCGCGGCGGGATGGTGGTGGAACACGTGTTCCCGGCCGACGCGGAGTACGTCTTCGAGGTGGCCATCACCTCAGGCGACAACGCCCGCGGCGAGGACATCGACATCTCCGTCGACGGCGAGCGGGTGGCGCTGCTGCAGTACGAGACCGGGCCGGCCGGCGGCGCGGACGGCCGCGGCGGCGTGCCGATGTACACCGAGCCCATCTTGATTCGCGCCGGGCAGCGCAAGGTGTCGGCCGCATTCGTGCGGAAGACGGAAGGGCCGTACGAGGACCTGATCCGCCCGCACGAGTGGTCCTACGCGGGCGGCGGGTCGGGCGGGCCTGGCGTGACGACGCTTCCGCACCTGCGTGACCTCGTCATCAAGGGACCCTACCGCGCGACCGGCATCTCCGAGACGCCCAGCCGGCGCCGCATCTTCGTCTGCCGGCCGGTGTCGCCCGCCGACGAGCGGCCGTGCGCGCGCAGCATCGTGTCGCGCCTCGCCGCCGACGCGTACCGGCGGCCGGTGACGAGCGCCGAGGTCGACCGGCTGATGCCGTTCTACGAGCGGGGCGCGGCCGAGGGCGGCTTCGAGGCCGGCGTCCGGCAGGCTGTCGAGGCCGTGCTCGCCAGCCCGCACTTCATCTTCCGCCTCGAGCGGTCGCGCGACGCCGGGCAGCCGGCCGGCACGTATCGCATCGCCGACGTCGATCTGGCGACGCGCCTGGCGTTCTTCCTGTGGGGGACGCCCCCCGACGCCGATCTGGTGGCGCTGGCGCAGAAGGGCGAGCTGTCGAAGCCGGGCGGGCTGGAACGCGTCGCGCGGCAGATGCTGGCCGATCCGCGGGCCGAGGCGCTCGGCACGCGGTTCGCCGCGCAGTGGCTGCGGCTGCAAGACATCGACAAGGTCAAGCCCGACACGAACTTCTATCCGAACTTCGACCAGAACCTGGCCGACGCGATGAAGCGGGAGACCGAGCTGTTCTTCTACCACCTGGTGAAGGACGACCGCCCGTTCCTGGAGTTCTTCACCGCGGACTACTCGTATCTGAACGAGCGGCTGGCGCGGCACTACGGCATCCGCGGCGTCGCGGGCCACCAGTTCCGCAGGGTCGCGTACCCGGACGACACGCGCAGAGGCGTCCTGGGACACGGCAGCGTGCTGGTCCTGACCTCGCTCGCCAACCGGACCTCGCCGGTTTTGCGCGGGAAGTGGGTGATGGAGGTGCTGCTGGGCTCGCCGCCGCCGCCGCCGCCGCCCGATGTGCCGACGCTCGAGGAGATCGAGGATGCGCGCGAGGGGAAGCTCCTGACGACGCGGGAGCGGATGGAGATTCACCGGCAGAACCCGACGTGCAACTCGTGCCACCGGTTCATGGATCCGATCGGCCTGGCGCTCGACAACTTCGACGTGACGGCGCGCTACCGCGTCCGTGAAAACGGCGCGCCGCTCGACACGCGCGGCGACTTCTACGACGGGACGCCCGTGACCTCGCTCAACGAGCTGGTGGCGGCGCTGCTGAAGCGGCCGCAGCCGCTCCTCAGATCGTTCACCGAGCACCTCATGGCCTACGCGCTGGGGCGGCGGGTGGAGTATTTCGACCAGCCCACGATTCGATCGATCGTGCGGGCGGCCGAGGCGGATGGCTACCGGATGTCGGCCTTCGTGCTCGGCGTGATCAAGAGCGACGCGTTCCGGCTGCGTCGCGCGGAGACGGCCGCCACCACCGACGGGGCGGTCCACCAGCGGTAGGCGCCCTCGAGCGCACAGGAGACGACGATGCCGTTCATCACTGGTAAGCACATGCCCCGCCGCAGCTTCCTGCAAGGCGTGGGCGTCACCGTGGCGCTGCCGTTCCTCGAGTCGATGGTGCCGGCGCGCGGCGCGGCCGGCGCGGCGACCCGTCGGGCGAGCCCGACGCGCCTGGTGTGCATCGAGGAAGTGCACGGGCTGGCGGGCAACAACGAATGGGGCGCCAGGCAGCACCTGTTCGCGCCGGCGCAGGTCGGGAGCAACTTCACGCTGGTTCCCGACAACCCGTTCAGCACCCTCGAGGCCTACCGCGACTACATGACCATCGTCAGCAACACCGACGTGCGCATGGCGGAGGCTTTCGCGCTGCCCGAGATTGGCGGCGACCACTTCCGCTCGACGGCCGTGTTCCTCACCCAGTGCCACCCGAAGCAGACGCAGGGGTCGGACATCTGGGTGGGCACCTCGCTCGACCAGATGTACGCGCAGCGCTTCGGGCAGGGGACGCCGCTGCCGTCGATGCAGCTGTGCATCGAGAACCTCGACCAGGCGGGCGGGTGCACCTACAACTACTCGTGCGCGTACACCGACTCGCTGAGCTGGGCGGCCCCGAACGAGCCGCTCCCGATGATTCGCGACCCGCGGGTCGCCTTCGAGATGCTGTTCGGCGCCGGCTCGACCCCCGAGGACCGGGCGGCGCGGCGCCGGTCGCGCCGGAGCATCCTGGACTGGATCCAGGGCGAGGTGGCGGACGTGCGCCAGAGCCTCGGCGCCGGCGATCGCCAGCGGCTCGATCGGTACCTGGATCACGTCCGCGAGGTGGAACGGCGCATCGAGATGACCGAGGCGCAGAACACGAGCGGCGATCCCCGCGAGCTGCCGGGCGCGCCGGCCGGGGTGCCCGACTCGTTCTCCGAGCACATGAAGCTCATGTTCGACCTGCAGGTGCTGGCGCTCCAGACCGACATGACGCGGGTCATCTCGTTCAAGACGGGCCGCGACTCGCAGAACCGCGTCTTCCCGGAGAGCGGCTCCGACCAGCCGTTCCACCCGGCGTCGCACCACGGCAACCGCGAGGAGCGGATCGTCGAGTTCAACAAGATCAACAAGTACCGCGTCAGCCAGCTCGCCTACTTCCTCCAGCGGATGAAGGACGCCACCGAGGGCGACAGCAGCCTGCTCGATCGGACGCTGGTCATCTGGGGCTCGCCGATGGCCGACGGCAACATCCACAACCATCGGCGGTGCCCGCTGGTGCTGTTCGGCAAGGCCGACGGCCTGCTGAGGGGCAACGTGCACCTCAAGGCCCCGGACGGCACGCCGATGGCCAACGTCTTCCTGTCGCTGCTGAACGGGCTCGGCATGGAGGACATCCGGAGCTTCGGCGACAGCACGGGCGCGTTCTCGCTCAGCACGCCGTCCTCGACGACGGTGGCCTGAGGAGGCAGCCATGCGACTGGTGATCGCTCTCGGACTCTCGGCGGCGCTCTCGGGGGCCGTCGCGCTGGCCCAGTCGAAGGCGCCCGTGGCCGACGCGGCCATGCGGACGGATGTCGCCGCCGTGCGGGCGCTGCTGCAGCAGGGCGCGGACGTGAACGCCGCGCAGGGCGACGGCATGACCGCGCTGCACTGGGCCGCCGAGCGGGGCCACGCAGAGCTGGCCGGCATGCTCCTGTATGCGGGGGCCAACGTGCAGGCGGTGACGCGCATCGGCGCCTACACCCCGCTGCATCTGGCCGCGCGCGCAGCCAGCCTGCCCGTCGTCCAGGCGCTCCTCAGCGCCGGCGCCGATGTCACCGCGACGACGACCAACACCGGCGTCACGCCGCTGCATCTGGCCGCCGCGGCGGGCCACGCTGGCATCGTGACGGCGCTCGTCGAGAAAGGCGCGGACGTGAACGCCCGCGAGCGCGAGTGGGGCCAGACGCCGCTCATCTTCGCCGCCGCCAACAACCGCGTCGAGGCCATCAAGGTCCTGATGGCGCGCGGCGCCGACGCCGAAATCGCCACCAAGGTCATCGACATCCGGACGTTTTCGGCGCTGGACCGGGCCGCGACCGAACGGCAGCGGCGCGTGCTCGAGACGCTCGCCCCGCAGGGCCGGAAGCCCACGGCCAGCCAGCAGCAGGCGGCCGTCCAGGCCGCGCGCGAGCTGTTTGCGTCGGGCAAGATTCCCCCGCCCGAGCCGCGGCGCGAGGGCGAGAACCCGCCCCCGGGACGCAACTTCAACCCGGAGGAGATCAACCCGCCGGTGCAGACCAAGGGCGGCCTGACGGCCCTCCTGCACGCCGCCCGACAGGGCCACGTCGAGGCCGTGCGCGCGCTCCTCGACGGCGGCGCGAAGATCGACACGGTCGGCGCGGGCGACGCCACGAGCCCGCTGCTGATGGCCGTGGTCAACGGGCAGTTCGATACGGCCATGCTGCTCATCGAGCGAGGCGCCGACCCGAACCTGGCGTCCTCCGACAACGGCGTGACGCCGCTCTGGGCCGCCGTCAACGTGCAGTGGCAGCCGCGCACGCGCTTCCCGCAGCCCCAGGAGATGGAGCTGCAGACGCACAGCTACCTGGACGTGATGAAGGCGCTCCTCGAGAAGGGCGCGGATCCCAATGCGCGCCTCACGGGGCACCCGTGGTACCTCGTTTACTCCGGCTGCGGCAACCGCAACTGCGGGCTGGCGGACACCACCGGCTCCACGGCGTTCTGGCGGGCGGCGTACGCGACGGACGTGGCCGCCATGCGGCTGCTGCTCGCCTCGGGCGCCGATCCCAACATCCCGACCATCGCGCCGCGCGCCCCGGTGCGCCGCGGCATCGATGGCGCCGGCGGTCCGCCGACCGGTCCCGTTGCCGCGAGCGACGACCAGTCGGGCCTCCCGCAGATCCCCTACGGCGGCCCCGGCGCGCACGCGCTGCACGCCGCCGCAGGCGTCGAGTACGGCGAGGGCTTTGCCGGCAACGCCCACCGCCACGCGCCGAACGGCTGGCTGCCGTCGGTGAAGTTCCTCATCGAGGAAGTGGGCGTGGACATCAACGCGCGCGACAACGACGGCTACAATGCCGTCCACCACGCAGCCGCCCGCGGCGACAACGACACGATTCTCTACCTCGTGTCGAAGGGCGCCGACGTCACCGCCGTGTCGCGCCGCGGCCAGACGACTGCCGACATGGCCAACGGCCCGGTGCAGCGCGTCTCGCCGTTCCCCGAGACCGTGAAGCTGCTCGAGAAGCTCGGGTCGAAGAACAGCCACCGGTGCGTGTCGTGCTGACGGAGGGTTGAGGCCTGAGGGCTTGAGGCTTGCGAAGGGCCGGGGCCGGTGCTCCGGCCCTTCGTGTTTTCTGGCTGGATGTGGTCGCGTGTGGCGAAGGCCAGGAGGGGCGCCAGACGGCCCGTCAGACGACAGGTGCCGGCAATCCCGAATCGCCAATCGTCAATGGGATTGGCGTCCCCACCGGGATTCGAACCCGGGTTTCAGCCTTGAAAGGGCCGCGTCCTAGGCCTCTGGACGATGGGGACGAGCAGGGAGAACATCCGATTGTAGCATAGGGACCATGAGGATCCCTGCCGCACTCGCGCTCCCCGTTGTCCTGACGGTCGCCGTCGCGCCATCGCCCACCATGACCGCGGCCACGCCGCTCGCGGGCGTCGCGTCACAGGCAGCCGACGCACCGGCCTATGTGGCGTACTACTGGAAGGCGCGCCCCGGAAAGCTCGCCGAATACAACGCCTACATCCGCGAGGTCGCGGAGCCCATCGACGAGGAAGCACGGAAGGCCGGCGTCTTCGTCGAGGTCGTAACGGTGACGCCCGTCGTCGATCCCAAGGGCCCCGAGCCCGAGTGGACGCACCTTCGGATCTTCACGCTCAGGAATCTGGCGGCCGTGGGAGAGCTGAGCCCCGGCCTGGACGCGGCCACGGCGCGCGTGGTGCCGAGCGAGGCGCAGCGGAAAGCCAACGCCGAGCGGTCGGCGCCCCTGCGCGACCTCGTGCGCCGGGAGGTGTGGACGGCGCTGCGGTAGCGGCCGCGCTGGCCGCCGTGCCGCCGTATGATGGGCGTCATACCGCTCTGGGCAGCGGCGGCGGCAGGATGCTGGCACCGCTGCCGGAAGGCGGCGGCGGTCCCCAAGGAGCTGCCCATGTCACGCCAGGCGTCGGTCATCCTGACGGCGTTCGCGCTCATCCTCTCCGGCCCCGTTTTCGCGCAGCAGAAGGACATCGTCGAGACGGCCGTGGCCGCCGGCACCTTCAAGACGCTGGCGAAGCTTCTCACCGACGCGGAGCTCGTCGGGCAGATGAAGGGACCGGGGCCGTACACCGTGTTTGCGCCCACCGACGAGGCCTTTGCCAAGGTGCCGAAGGCGACCCTCGACGCCCTGGCCAAGGACAAGAAGAAGCTGCAGGACGTGCTGACCTATCACGTGCTGACCTCGGCCTGGACGTCGGCCGACGTGAAGTCGGTGAAGGGCACAGGGACGGCGCAGGGCAAGTCGGTCACCTTTGCGGTGTCCGGCAACACGATCACCATCAACGGGAGCGCCAAGGTGACGGCGGCGGACATCAAGGCGAGCAACGGCATCATTCATGTCATCGACGCGGTGCTGATGCCGCCGCAATGAGCGGCGCGCCGGGGATGCGGGCCGGGGCAGGGCAGGTATACTGACCCGTCCCGTGCGATACGCAGCTGTGGGTCTCCTGGCGCTGCTGCTGGGCTGGCCGGCGGCGGCCCAGGAGACGGTGCTCCGGTGGGGCGGCGACGCCGAGGGGGGCGCGCCGTTTGTGGAGGCCGATCCGGCCGATCCCCAGAAGCTCGTCGGCTTCGACGTCGAGGTCGCGGCGCTCATCGCCGAGGCGCTCGGGCGGACGCCGCGCTTCGTGCAGGTCGCGTTCTCGTCGCTCGACCAGTCGGCGCTCCGCGGCGACTTCGACATCGGCCTGAGCGGCATCGAGGACACGCCGGTGCGGCGCTCCCTGGTGGCCGCGAGCGTTCCCTACTACGAGTTCCAGGAAGTGCTGACGGTCCGCGCTGCGGATCGCGATCGCTTCCGGACGCTTGCCGATCTCCGCGGGCGGCGGGTGGCCACGCTCGGCGGGACCATCGCGTACGAGATCCTCCTGCAGGCCGAGAAGGACCACGGCATCACGGCCGTGTCGTACGACGACGACGTGCATCCGTACAGCGACACGCTGCTCGGGCGCGTCGATGCGGTCCTGCTCGACAACGTGCTGGCCGACCGCGCCATGCGGCGCATGTCGGGCCTGCACACCCAGGTTGGGCCGGTGGCGGTGGGGCACTACATCATCATCACGGCGCCGGACAACACCGCGCTTCGCGACCAGGTGGACACCATCCTCCGGGAGGCCATGAAGGACGGGCGGCTCGAAGCCATCTTCCGCAAGTGGGCGGTCTGGAACGAAGACCAGCGGGCGCTGTACGCGCGCGTGCTGGCCTCGGAAGGGGAGAGCTCGCGGCCCGCGACGACCCGCGGCCCCGATCGGTGGGAGCTCACCAGGCGGTATTTGCCGGCGCTGGTCAAGGCGGCGGGCCTGACGCTCGTCCTGTCGTGTCTGGCGATGGCGCTGGCGGTGGTGATCGGCATCGCCGTGGCCGTCGGCCGGGTGTACGGCGGTCCCCTGACGCGGGCGGCGCTGACCGCGTATGTCGAGATCACGCGCGGGACGCCTGTGCTGCTCCAGCTCTTCGTCATCTACTACGGCATGTCCGCGATCATCCGGCTGCCGGCGTTTCTGGCCGCGCTCATCGGTCTCGGGCTGAACTACGCGGCGTACGAGAGCGAGATCTACCGGAGCGCGCTCGAAGCGGTGCCGAAGGGGCAGCTCGAGGCGGCCCGGATACTCGGGTTCAAGGAGTCGCAGGTCCTGCGGCTCATCCGCGGGCCGCAGGCCTTCCGTCTGGCCCTGGCGCCGATGACGAACGACTTCGTGGCGCTGCTCAAGGATTCGTCGCTCGTCTCGGTGATCACGGTCGTCGAGCTGACCAAGCAGACGCAGATCTTCGCGACGAACGTGGGCGGGTGGTTCATTCCGGGCGTGCTGTGCGCGGCGATGTACCTGGCGATGTCGCTGCCGCTCGCGCATCTCGCGCGCCGGCTGGAGGCGCAGTGGAAGGTGGAGACCGCATGACGGCCGATCCGGGCGCCAACGGCGCCGTGCTCCGCATCGCGGGCCTCCGGCTGCGACGCGGCGCCCGAGACATCCTGACGGGCGTGGACCTGGCCGTGCGGAGGGGCGAAGTGGTGGCCCTCATGGGGTTGTCCGGCGCGGGCAAGACGACGGTGCTGCGGGTCGTGGCCGGTCTCGACCGGGCGGACAGCGGGGACGTTCACGCCGAGCGGGTCGGCATGGTCTTCCAGTTCCACTGCCTCTTCGAGCACATGACGGCGCTGCACAACGTGTGGCTGGCTCCGGTGCACGTCGGGCGGCAGGCCCGCGCCGAGGCCGAGCGGCGCGCGCAGGCGCTGCTCGACGACCTCGGTGTCGGGCATCGCGCGCACGCCTTGCCGCGCGAGCTGTCGGGCGGCGAGGCGCAGCGCGTGGCGATCGCGCGGGCGCTGGCCATGAACCCGCCGCTGCTGCTGCTCGACGAGCCGACCGCGTCTCTCGACCCGGCGCGGCGGACCGAGCTGGGGGAGTCGCTCCAGCACCTGGCCGGGCAGGGCCGGGCGCTGCTCGTCGCCTCGCACGACGAGGATTTCATCCGCGCCTGCGCTTCGCGCGTTCTCATCCTGGCCGGCGGCCGGGTGGTCGAGGAAGGCGATCCCAGGCGCGTGCTGTCGGAACCTTCACATGCGGCGACGCGCGAGCTGCTGCAGGTGGAGCGGGCCCGCCGCGGCGGCGCCTGAAGCCCAGGGCCAGAGCCCAGAGCCTAGAGCCCATGCCCCCCTGAGCGCTAGAATGGACGCACGTGGGCCGTTAGCTCAGTGGTAGAGCATCTGACTTTTAATCAGGTGGTCGCTGGTTCGATCCCAGCACGGCCCACCATGACGCCCGCCATGCCTGTCGTGTACACGTTCGACGCCACCCGGAACGCGGTCTTCGGCGCGCTGACCGATCCCGTCACCGTCGAGGACTGGGAGTCGGCTCTCACAGAGTTGCTGGGCAGTGGCGTGCCGGCCGACGTGCGCACGCTCTGGGACCTGCGCGCGATGGACTTCCGGAACGTGGATCGGCGCACGCTGGCGCAGATCAACGAGTTTCGCCGGCGTTCACCCGGGCGCACGACGGCCCGGCTGGCGCTCGTCGTGGCCGACGACTTCGCCTTCGGCATGGCCCGCATGTTCGAGCTGATGTCCGCCGAGAGCGACGGCAGGATCATGGTGTTCCGCGACTACGACGAAGCCGTCGCCTGGCTGCTGCTGGAGCGATGATGCTGCACCCCGTCGTGGCGGAGACGCGGCGCCTCCTGATGTCGGCCGTCGAGGGGCTCGAGGGCCCGCGGCTGGAGACGCGCGGCGCGGACGGGCGCTGGTCCGTCGCCGAAATCGTCGAGCACCTGGCGCTCACCTACGAAGGCACGGTGCGCGGGCTCAGGCGCTCGATCGAGAACAAGCAGCCCTGGATCGCGCCAGTGTCGTTCCGTCAACGCGTCATACGGTTCGCGATCGTCGAGCTCGGGTACTTCCCGTCCGGCCGCGAGGCGCCGGCGCACGTGCGACCCTCGGGCGTCTCATTCGTGGAGGCGGTGTCGCGCGCCGACGCGGGCCTCACGGCGATGGACGCCGCCCTCGTCGAGGCGGCCGCGCAGTTCGGCGGCGACCGGGTCCCGGTGCTGAAGCACCCGAACATCGGGGCCTTCTCGGTTCGCGACTGGCGCCGGTTTCACCGCATCCACACTCGGCATCATGTGAGGCACATTGCCAGCCGCGTCACGTGAGCGCTGAACGACATCAGTGTCATGTTCTGTCACACGCCGACGCCGACATGAGGCAGGCGCCCCCTGGCAGGACCGGTTTTCCCATCAAGTTTTCCTACGGTTCGCCCTGTCGTTGGTCGATAATTCGCTCGTGGTGCGAGAGCCGTCCCAGACGATTCTGGTAGTGGAGGACGACACCGCCGTCCGCCAGCCCCTCGTGAAGTTTCTCCAGATGCGCCAGTTCAACGTGGTCACGGCGGAGACGGCCGACGAGGGCCTCGATGCCATCCGCCAGCATCGCCCGGCGGCGGCCATCGTCGACCTCCGGCTGCGCCGCGGATCGGGTCGCGAGGTGGTGGTGTCGGTGCCCCCCGAGGTGCCGGTGATCATCTTCTCGGGGCTCCGGTCCGAGTCGGCGGATCTCGAGCACGTCCGGCCGCTGACCCGGATGGTGGAGAAGCCCTACTCGCTCGTGATGCTGATGGACACGCTCGAGGACATGCTCGAGCAGGCCCGCGCCGCCCACCCCTGACGGCCGCGCGATCCGGCTACAGGATTTTCTTGCCCAGGGCGGATAGAGCGAGCTCGCTCCCGAGCTCCGCCGTCGTGTTGCGGATGTCGAGGGTGGGGTTCACCTCGACGAGATCCAAGGCGACCAGACGGCCCGAGTCGTTGACCATCTCCATCACCATGTGGGCCTCGCGGTAGTTGAGGCCGCCCTTGACGGGAGTGCCGACCCCGGGGGCGATGCTCGGGTCGCAGACGTCCAGATCGAACGACACGTGAATGCCGCCGGTATCGCGGCCAGCGAGCGTGAGCGCGCGCTCCATGACCTTCGCGATGCCGAGTCGGTCCACGTCTTTCATGGTGAAGACGTGCACGCCCGACCGCCGCACGGCGTTCTTCTCCTCGTCGTCGAGGTTGCGGATGCCCACGAGCACGGTGTGCTCGGCCCGGATGGCCGGCGCGTCGCCCGCGAACCGTGCGAGTTCGAGAGGCTCGTTGCCCAGGAGGGCCGCGAGCGGCATGCCGTGCACGTTGCCCGACCCGCTCGTCGCCGGGGAGTTCATATCGCCGTGCGCGTCGACCCAGATGACGCCGAGCGGACGACCCTTCCGCGCGAGCCACGCCGCCGACGCCGCCACCGACCCCGCCCCGAGGCTGTGATCGCCGCCGAGGACAATCGGCAGCGCGCCGGCGTCGAGCGAGGCGAGGGCCGATTGATACACCTTCTGGCACACGCGCGCGATGTCCTTCACGTAGCGCTTGCGCTCGTCGCCCGCGCCCTTGACCTCCGGAATCGGTGACGGAATGTCGCCCTTGTCGACGACGATGAGGGGCAGGGTCGCCAGCCGCTCGCGGAGGCCCGCGATGCGAAACGCCGACGGCCCCATGTCGGTGCCGCGGCGGTTGCCCCCAAGGTCGAGTGGCACGCCGATGATGTGGATTGGCCGCATGTGGAGCTAGCTTACTCCGCGGGTCACCGGTCGAGCCAGGCGGCCGCCTGACGGCCGACCGCGCGGCCGTCGGCCACGCAGTCGGGGATGCCCGTGCCGCGGAACCCGCTGCCGGTTACGAACAGGCCCGGGTGCCGGGCGAGCCGGGCGTCGAGCTGCGTCAACCGCGCGTGGTGGCCGACCTCGTGCTGGGCGCTGGCGCGCGGCCAGCGGAACACCCGCGTGAACGACGGCTCCCCGGTGATGTCGAGCGTCTCGGCCAGCTCCGCGAAAGCGCCGCGTGTGAGGGTCTGGTCGGTGTGGGTGAGCACCTCCGGGTCGTACGCGCCGCCCACGAACGCGCGCAGCAACACATGGCCGTCCGGGGCGCGGCGGGGCCACTTCGAGGTCACCCACGACGCCGCCATCAGCAGGCGCCGCTCGGGCCGCGGCACGACGTATCCTGAGCCGGCCAGGGGATGACGAACCTGGTCGCGGCGGAGCGCGAAGAGAATGGTCGCGCTCGACACGTACCGTACCTCGGCGCAGAGCGACGCCAGCCCGGCGTCGAGTGCCTCCAGCAGCGGCGCCGCGGCCCACGCGGGCGTGGCGACGATGACCGCGCGCGCGTCGCGCGTGCCGCCATCGGTCAGGTGCAGGGTGTACGGGCGGCGGCCCTCAACCCGGGCGACCCCCTGCCCGCACTGGACGGTGTCCGGCGGCAGCGCGGCGACGAGCGCGGAGACCAGCTCGCCGATGCCCCCCGGCAGGGACATGAACGCGCCGTCGGGCGCTGGCGCCGATCGCATCGCGCTCAGGGCCCGCAGCACGCTGCCCGTCGTGCGCTCGGCGTCGAGGAGCCGCGGGAAGAGCGCCCGCATCGACAGGCGGTCCACGTCGCCGGCGTGAATGCCGGCCAGCAGCGGCTCGGCCAGGTAGGTCACGGCCTCGCGGCCGAATCGCCGCCGCATGAAGCTGCCGATCGATTCGTCCTGCTCATGGCTCTGCCGGCGCGGGACGACGACTTCGCAGGCCATGCGCAGCTTGCCCGGCCACGAGAAGAGCCTGGTGGTGATGAACGGCCGGAGGCGGGTTGGAATGCCCAGCACGGAGGCCTCGGGCAGGGGCACGAGCCGTCCGTGCCGCAGGACATAGGCCGTCCGCGGCGTGAGCGTGGGGAACAACCGGTCGCCCAGGCCGAGTTCCCGGCAGAGCTCGATGGCAGCGGGCTTCTGCACCAGCAACGCGTCCGGGCCGCCGTCGAGGACGAACCCGTCGCGGTGCTCCGTGACGATCACGCCGCCCGGGCGCGGGCCCTGTTCGAGCACCACCGGCCGCCGCCCGCGCCGTGCCAGTTCCCAGGCGGCGGAGAGGCCCGCGATACCACCGCCGACGATGACGACGTCGTTCATCGAGCTGACGCCTGGTGCACGTACCGGGCCAGGCGCTGCACGTGCTCGAGCGGCGTGGCGGGGAGGATGCCGTGCCCCAGGTTGAAGATGTGTCCGGGTCGCCCCGCGGCCCGCCGGAGCACGTCTTCGGCCCCCGTGAAGAGCCGGTCGAGGGGACCGAGCAGCAGCGTCGGGTCGAGGTTACCCTGTATGCCCCGGTCGGCGCCGATGCGCTCCCACGCCTCGTCCAGCGGCATGCGCCAGTCGGCGCCGATCACGTCGCCGCCCGCCTCGCGCATCTCGCGCAGGATCGATCCGGTGGCGGTGCCGAAGTGGATGGTGGGCACGCCGCGGTCGCGGAGGTGATCGAAGATCCGCTGCGTGTGCGGCAGCGCGAACTCCCGATAGTCGGCGGCGTTCAGCGCGCCGACCCATGAGTCGAACACCTGCACGGCATCGACGCCCGCCTCGATCTGCGCGGCGAGGTAGTCGGCCACCAGGTCGGCGAGCTTGGCGCAGAGCCGATGCCACGCGTCGGGCGACCCGTACATGAGGGCCTTGGTCAACGCGAAGTTGTTCGAGTGGCCTCCCTCGATGGCGTACGAGGCCAGCGTGAACGGGGCTCCGGCGAAGCCGATGAGCGGCACCCGGCCCGCCAGCTCGCGCTTGATCTGCCGGATGGCCTCGAGCACGTAGCCGAGCGCCTCGCGCGGCTCGACGACGCGCACGCGGTCGATGTCTGCGGCCGTGCGGATGGGCTGCTCGATCTGTGGGCCCTCCCCCTTGACGAAGTCGAACGGGATGCCCATGGGCTCGAGCGGCAGCAGGAGATCGGAGAAGAGGATGGCGGCATCGACGTCGATGGCGTCGACCGGCTGCAGGGTGACGCGGGTGGCAAGCTCGGGCGACCGGCATAGCTGCAAAAGCGTGTATTTCTGGCGGAGCGCGCGGTAATCGGCCATGTACCTGCCCGCCTGGCGCATGAACCAGACCGGGGTGGCATCTACGGGTTCGCGGCGGCAGGCACGGAGAAACCGGGTGTTCGCGAGCGGGGCGTGTGTCGACATCGCGTGCTATATTATCGAGTTTGTTTTGACTCCGGAGGTTCCGTGAGCCCGATCCTGGTGCGGCCGGTGCGCGAGCAATTCGAGCACGACCGGGTCATCCGCCTGTTGCAGCAGCGGTACAAGAGGAAATTCGAGGTCGCGATCAACCCCGGAGCCGAGCAGAACTCGCCGGTCGAGGCGGGCGAACTGACGCTCTACCCCGACCTCGTGCTGTTCGCCGACGCGCGCGCCAAGCGCGTTGAAGGGACCGTGGAGGTCGAGACCGGCGAGTCGGTCACGGTGCTCGAGGCCATGGCCCAGTGGGCGCCCCTCAGCCGCCTGCGCGCACCGTTCGTGCTCTACGTGCCCCCTGGCGCTGTCGATACGGCCCGCCGGTTGTGCGCCGAGTTCAACATCAGCGTTGCCGAGATCTGGACCTATCACATGGCCGTCGATCAGGTGCGCTTCACGATGGTCCACCGCGGCGCCGACGCGGGCGGGCGCACCCGAGCGGCCGACAAGAAGAGCGTGAAGGCCGTCGCGCGGAAGGCGCCGGCAGCCGAACCCGCGAAGAAGCGGGCCAAGAAGGCGGCGCCAAAGAAGGC
>JBFMCA010000094.1:0-18783 GCA_040754955.1 Acidobacteriota bacterium
GTCATGAGCGCTCCTCGAGGGGGCGCTCTCGGCGCTCAGGGTTGTTGGTCTTGGCGGTCTTCTCGAACGAGACGATGTGCGAGCCCGGGAACACGCTCATGACGCGCGCGAGCGTCGCGGCGTGCTCGGGGGTGATCTCCTTGCGGTCGCGGCCTGTGTACGCGGGCACCAGCCACACGTCGCCGTAGGTCTCCGAGTGCAGCAGCACCTCGACGCCGAGCGCCTTGAAGCTCTCGATGTCCTCGGTGGTGAAGCCGCGAAGCTGATCGACGTCGACTGCGGGCTGCGCGTCGGCGTCGGGCTTCGGAGCGAGCGCGATCGGTGCAGGCGCCGTCGAGACCTTCGCCGCGGGCCGCGCGACCTCGGGCAGCGGGTTGCCGAACAGGTCGCGCGCGACGGGCTTCGGTGCCGGCGCATGCTCGACGACGGGAGCAGCCGCGACGACGGGCAGCGTGCGCTTGTTCGGCCCGTTGTGCTTCTGCCACTCGGTGCAGACGAACTCGTCGGGCAAGGCGCACGTGCCGCCCTGCTGGAAGTGGATGCAGCGCTTGCCGTCCTCGCCCCGCGTGTACTTCTCGCAGGTGATGTTGGGCGGGCGCTCTGCGGCCGGTGTCGGCGGCGGCAGCTCCGGTCTGACGAGGTCCTTGATGGCCATGCGCTTCCTGGCCGGCGACACGAAGCGCCGGTGGGGAAGGAAACGCGGGTTGCCTCAGCGGGCTGGGACAGGCTTCGAGCGGCCGCCGACGAATTTCCGCGCCGAGGGGAGGTGGAGGACGGCGCAGCGGCGGCGGTCGCCCTCCTGGTCGAAGCGCACGCGCTCGGAGCGCGCGACCACGACCTCGCGTTCGTGCCGCCACCCGAGCTCGAGGAGCGCGCGCAGCTCGCGCCGGAGGAGCCGCCCGCGCTCGGCCCGGTAGAGGGCCGTGGCCACCGCCTCGGGATGGACAGCCACGCGCTCGTCGGGCAGTCGAGCGAAGTGCTCGCCCTCCCTCAGCGTGCCGTCCTCGATGCTGACCAGGATGTTGAACACCAGGTCTGCGAGGTGGCCCTGCCGTTCATCGGCGAGGCGCCGCTCGCGGTGGATGGTCCGCATCAGGCGCGTCGAGGTCGCAGGCGCGATGAGCCTTGCCTGCGCGAGGCGGGCAGCGAGGCGCTGGAACTCGAGGACGAGCGCGTCGCGCTCCTCCTTCGTGAGGAACGGGATCGGCTCGTCGGGCTGGGGCGCGTTCATGGGGACGAAAACGCGACCTCGCCCGACGCGCTGGGACACCACCGCGAACGCGATCCTGGCCCGCACGCTCCGTTGGGACAGCAGGACAGCCACCGGTTCCGTCCCGACCGCCCGCCGACGCCCTCTTTCGCCAGCAACCGCAGGCACTTGCGCGCCCTGGCGGACATGGACAGCCGCCAGCGGGTAGCACCACAGGCGTAGCGAGATCTCATTTCCGAAGGGCCGATGACTCCAAGGCGCCCTCGAGAGGAAATCGCGATCGCTTCTGAGTAGACCTACCCGCCGAAAGCTGTCCAGAGAGAGAAGAGATACGTAACTATTGAAGAAGAGAAGAGAAAGAAGGGACGGAGGGCCGTCCCGGGACTGTCCACGGCCCGTCAAAATGTCCCAGCGCTGAGCGCGCCTGCTTCGGGCCTTCGCAAGCAAGCGACCGCGCTGTGACGATCCTCCGGGAGGTGCGGAGGGTCACTTCAGGAACGGCACCATCCGCCTGAGCACTCCACCTTGGCGAACCTGCTGGAGCATCACGCCACCCACGTGAAGCAGCACGAGGCCGAGCAGCGCGAAGACGAGCACCTCATGCGCCTCACGGGACGCGAGCGTCTCGAGCGCCGGGGCTTCCGCGAGCTGCCCTCGCAGGTAGTCCGGCCACGCGCTTCGCGCCCCGGTGACGAAGCCACTGGCGCCGATGCCAAAGGTCACCGCGTAGAGGAGCGCGTGAATCACGCCGACCCCTCGGCGGTGCAGGTCCGAGGCGGGCAGTGGGCTCACCGCTGGCCCGCGTCGCCGGACGACGAGACGCGCGACCGTGAGCAGCATCAGCGTTGCCCCACCGAGCGTGTGCAGCCGCGAGATGAGCAGCCGCCCGCTCGAGTCAGCCGGAAGGTCCGTCATGACGAACCCCGCCGTTGCCAGTCCGACGATGAGTGCTGCAGCGAGCCAGTGGAGCGTGACGCTCGCGTTGGACCAACGTTCCTTCATGGCATCCTCCGATCGAGCACGCGCGGCAGGAGCAGCGCCTGGGTGACCCAGAACCCGGAGCGCAGGGTCATCGCGATGACTGTGCGCAGCTCGAAGGCACCGCCCGCAAGCACATGCACGCCGAACGCGACGAAGACCACCAGCGTCGCGACCGCGAGCGCTCGGGCGATCCAGGTGGCCCATGACCGGCCGAGCAGCGCAGCGAGGCCTGCGAGCACGTAGGCGAAGCCCGCGCCGAAGTTGAACAGCAGCACGAACGAGACGACGTTGCCGGCCTCCTGTCGAGCGGCGGGGCCGCCGAAGAGGACGTGTCCCCCCTCGACCAACGTCGCGACGCCGAACAGGACGGCTGTCGCGCCGAGCGCCCAGCGGCCAAGCCTCAAGCGTGGTTGGGGATAGGAAACCGTCGCGCCGGTCATGTCGCGCTCCTTGCGTCACCCCAGTGCTTCAGCGCGAGCACGCCGGTGAGCACCACGGAGGCCGTCATCGACACGGCGCCGAGCAACACGAAGATCGGCGAGAGCCCGAGGTACACCTCACCGAGAATGCCGGCGGGCATCAGGAGGCCCGCGAGGCCGAGCCCGGCCGCCGCGGTGCGCGCCCTGTCACTCGCCGTCGCGAGACGCACGAGCACGAACCCCAGCGCGAGGTTGAGCAGCGCGAACAGGTTCCCGTGTACGTGCGCGAGGCGGGCCTCGAAGTGCTTACCAACCGAGTAGCTGGCGACCCAGGCTTCCTTGTCAGGCGCGAAGTCACGCAGGTAGATGAGGAGAAACCCGTAGAGCATGAAGCCCGCCATGACGAGCAGGCCCACGCCGACGTTGTAGCGACCGGTCTTCATTGGTGATGCTCCTCTCCACGTCCGAGGTGATGAACGAGCAGCACGAGATCGGTCCCGGTGTCCGGCTCGACGGAGTGCGGAACGTTCGGCGCAAGGACGACCGCGTGTGTGGGGTCGAGGCGCAGCCGCTCGGCGCCGGCCACCACGGTGCCGCTACCGTGAAGCGCCGTGATCGTCACCGGCACCTCGGAGTGGTGCGTCGGCAGCACGGTGCCGGCCCGAAGCACGATGCTCGCGAGCTTCAACGCGGGCTCGTCGACGAGCACCCGAACTTCGCGCGGCTCGCCCGCGCTCGGCGTGCCGGGGAGCTCGACGACGCGACTTGCTGGTCCGCCAAGCGTGGGTGCGTGGTGCTGCGCCGCGGACTGCGTGGCACAGCCGCCCAGCGACAGCGCAGCGACCGCGACAGTGGAGGCGAGAATCAGACGCATCATGGGGAACTCTTTCTGCTCGACGTGGGAGCGACAGCGGGCGAACGGAGGAGCGCGAGCAGGCTGCCCAGAACTGCGCGCGCTTCGGCATCTCGCTGCCGAGCCTTCGAGGGAGAGAGCGCGAGCATCTGCACCGTGCCCATGACGATCGGTGCGAGCGTCTCGGCGGGGAGATCTGAGCGCAGCTCGCCTGCGTCCTGGCCCTCGCGCACGCACTCGAGCACGAACGCACGCGTCTTCTGCACGCAGGCCGCGAGGCGGGCCGAGCCGCTCTCAGGGAGCGCGAGTAGAAACTGCTCCGAGAGAACGAGCCGCAGAATACCGAGCTGATTGCCCACCGCGGTGCTTCGAGCCTCGACGAAACGTTCGAGGCGCTCAACGGGCGGAAGCGTCGATGGCGGGTAGGTGGACTCGAGAACAGCTTCGACGCGCGTCACGACCGCGTCGAGCAGCGCTTCGAGCGATGCGAAGTGCCTGAAGATCGCGCCGGTCGAGAGTCCGACCTGCGCCGCGAGGCTGCGCGTGGTCAGAGCCGCGATGCCCTTGGTCGCGATGATGTGCAGCGCGGCGTCGGTCAGCTCGACCTGTCGGTCCAAGGATGTGCGCCGAAGCTCGCCCATACCGAGGAGAGTAAGCACTTACTTGCTTACAGGCAAGTCTGCGCGCGCAAGTAATCGGAATAATTGTTGTTGGCTGTCCACGAGCCGGCGCCGTGACTCTCCGCTTCGGAGGTTCGGGTTGGGGGACGGGAGAGAGGGACCCCGGAACGGGCGCCCGATCCTGCCCTGGCTTCCACCTTCCCCTCTCCAACGAGGCTGCCCTCGTACCCGCCGATGACCGGTGGGTCGCGAGGAGACAGCCCATGAAGACCCAGTCCACCACCGCCACCGACTGCCGCTGCAAGGCCTGCGGCGCCCTCTTGGCGAAGCGCGATCGCGACGGCCTCACCATCCGGCGCGGCGACATGCAGGTCGTCGTCAGTGGCGACAGCACGGTCGCCGTCACCTGCTACCGCGACCGCTGCCGCACGTTGAACGTCCTCGCGTCGCGCACGCCGATGCCGCCGACGCCCGTGCCCGCGCTCCCGAGGGCGAGCGCCGCGTAGCTCGCGGCGCCCTCCTTCACCTCAAGTCCACCGAGCGCATGACGCCCTAACCACGGCCCCAAGGAGCGCCTGACGCCCGCCGGAAAGGCGGCGCGTCATGCGCGCACGTTGGGAGGCGCTGCATGCAGCCCTCGACCGTTCCGTTCGTTCTCTTCAGGCAGAGCAGGCGTTTCAACAGGCAAGGCAGCACCCCGCGCTCGCGCGCTTCGACCAGCCCTTCGAGGTGGTCGAGTACCTCGCGAGCAAGGGCGGCGACCTCGACGAGAAGGATCGCCTCCTCGGCGTGCTCGTGACCCTCGTGCAGCGGCGCGAGCACCACGAGCTCGTGAGCGGGCTCCTGTGGCTCGGGCTCTGGCCCGGCCTCGACGCCGTCTACCGGCGGCGGCAGCGCAACTTCCGGGGACAGCCCGAGGAGCTGATCGCCGAGCTGGCCGACGTCTTCACGGGCATCATCGAGCGGCTCGACCTCGAGGTTGTCCACCGCGTGGCCGCGACGCTCGTGCGCAGCACCGCGCGCGACCTCATCGATCGCCGCCGCCGCGTGTGGGCCGACGCTGACCGGATCGTCTACCGGGACACCTTCGAGCCGGTACGTGACCAGGACGACCGCATCATCGTCGCGAGCCACCTCGACCGCCTTGCGCGCGCCGAGTGGGAGGCGTCGCAGGCGGAAGCTCCGCTCGGGCTGACGCAGGGGCTGTCGTTCGAGGACGACGTCGCCGAGCTGCGCGTGTGGCTCACCGAGATCATCGGCGCCGACGCCGAGCTGCTGCTCGCGGTGCTGGTTCTAGACGAGAACCAGCGCGAGGCCGCCCAGCGCCTCGGGCTCTCGCACGACGCCGCTCGCAAGCGCTTCCAGCGCGCGCTCGGCCGACTCCGCGAGCACCTCGCGAGCTCGCTGTCCCACTCCGACCTCGCGGGCCGCGTTTGCCTCCCCACGAACCGGATGAACCGCCCGGAGGAGCCGACCGCATGACCCACGAACCGATCCCCATCCACGACCTGCCCGGCGACGAGGACTTCATCCGCCTGCCGGGCCTCTTCCGACGCTGGGAGCTGCACGACGTCATCGAGCTCGGCGCGGACTTCCACCTCGAAGACGCCGGCGAGGCCGCCGACGGGACGCAGCTCATCGCCGTGTACCGGCGCGAGCGACGCAGCACCCGCAACACGACCACCGACAGCAGCAGCACCACCAACCCCAACAAGAAGGAGCAGTGACCAATGACGAACAGCATGTGGCAGCAGACCGAAGAGATGGCGAAGAAGCACGACCAGGGCGGCTCGCTCTGGCTCAAGCTCGCGGGCGATGGCGACAAGGCCGTCGTCGTCTTCCTGGGTGAGCCGCACCCGCGCGAGGTGGCCTTCGTCGACGGCAAGTATGTCGAGGTCGACGAGAAGATGAAGGCCGCGGGCACGAAGGCCTCGCTGCGCGTCGCGCTGAACGTCGCCCTCTACGACTCGAAGGAGGTGAAGGTACTCGAGCAGGGCGTGATGTTCTTCAAGGACCTCGTCCGCGTCCGCGAGAAGTACGGCCTCGAGAAGTGGGCCTTCGAGATCCAGCGCCACGGCGCCGCGAAGGACCCGAAGACCACGTACTCAATCCTCCCGGAGCACCAGCTCTCGGTCGAGCAGCAGAAGGCCTTCCAGGCGCTCCCGCAGCACGACCTCGCGAAGCTCTACTCCGGCGAGGGGGACAGCGGCGGCGCGAAGGGTGGCCAGTCGCTCGACAGCTACGACAAGAAGAGCGACGCGAAGGGCGACGGCACCGTGGCCCCCAACGTCGCGCAGGGGCTCGTCACTGCGCTCAAGGCGCTGCCGCGCGAGGCGACGGACAAGTTCCTCGCGAAGTTCGGCGTCCAGCGCATCAAGGACCTGCCGACGTCGCAGGTGGAGAAGGCGCGCGCGTTCGTCGAGCAGCTCCAGATGGAGAGCGCCGCGCCCGCCGCCGCCGAGACCGAGGTCGATCCCTTCGCCTGAGCGAGCCGCGAGGAGCCACCGATGAATGACTACCTCTCCGAGGTCTTCGGGGACGGCGGGCTCTTCGCCTCGCGGTTCCCCGGCTACGAGATGCGCGAGGGCCAGGTGGCGCTCGCCCGCATGGTCGACGAGGCCATGCGCGGCGGGCGTCACGCCCTCGGCGAAGGGCCGTGCGGAACCGGCAAGTCGGTCGCGTACGCGGTGCCGGCCGTTCACCACGCGCACCACGAGAAGAAGCGCGTCGTGATCGCGACCGCTAACATCGCGCTGCAGGAGCAGCTCGTCAGGAAGGACCTGCCGATGCTCGCGAGCGTGCTGCCGTGGCCGTTCACGTTCGCGCTGCTGAAGGGTCGCAACAACTACGTCTGCCTCGACCGCATGGCCGAGAGCGAAGCGCGCGGAGAGCTGCGTGGCCTTTACTTCGACGACCAACAACGACAGGTCGACGAGGTGCTCGCGTGGGCCGAGGCGACGAAGACGGGCGACGTCTCAGAGCTGGCGTTCATCCCGCACGCTCAGGTCTGGTCGCGCTTCTCGGTCGGCTCCGAGGAGTGCAAGGGCGACGGCTGCCCGTTCCGGGACGACTGCTACGCCGAGCGCGCGAAGGCGACGGCGCAGGGCGCGGACCTCGTCGTCACGAACTACCACATGCTCTTCGCGCACCTCGCCGTGCGCCGGGCGACGGGACAAGACCTGGTGCTGCCTGCGTTCGACCTGCTCGTGCTCGACGAGGCGCACGAGGCACCGGAGATCGCCCGCGAGTTCTTCGGCTTCACGCTGTCGGAGCACACCTTCGGGCGGCTCGCCTCGGCGGCGGCTGACCTCGGGAACAAGCAGCTCGCCGGGGAGCTTCGCCAGGAGGCGCAGCGCCTGTTCGCGACGCTCGCCGACTTCGCCCGCTCACCCCGGTACAGGAAGCGGCTAAAGGCGCCGGCCTTCGCCAACGACGCGGCCCTCCAGCGCGCCCTTGGCAAGCTCGTGGCGCTCGCGAAGGGCCGCGCCGAAGACGAGCTCGCGGACAAGAAGGAGCGCGCCACCGCGCGCAACCTGGCCAAGAACGCGGCGACAGCCGCCGCGCGCCTCTCCGAGGGACTCGCGCAGGCGAACCCCGCCTGCGTCTACTGGCTCGACATCGACAACAAGAGGCGCACCAAGCTCCGGTCGAAGCCCATCGACGTGAGCGAACTGCTGCGCGAGGAGCTGTTCGCGCGCTGCCCGTCGGTATCGCTGGTGTCGGCCACGCTTACCACCTCAGGCACCTTCGACTTCGTGCGCCGCGAGCTCGGCGTGCCCGAGGGCGCGCTCGAGGTCGTCGCCGAGACGCCGTTCGACTTCGCGTCCCAGGCGCTCCTCGTTGTGCCCGAACGGCTGCCGGACCCCCGCGACGCCGAGTTCATCGACGAGGCCGCGCGCATCTTCCAGCACGTCGTCGACGTCTGCGACGGCCGCACGCTGGGCCTCTTCACGTCGTACCGGAACCTGAACGCGTTCTACGAGCGGCTCGACGGGCGCGAGCACCGCGTGTTGCGCCAGGGCGAGCTACCGCGCGCGGAGCTGACGCGCCTCTTCAAGGAGGACGTCGGCTCCATCCTCCTCGGGACCGAGAGCTTCTGGACCGGCATCGACGTCGCGGGCGAGGCGCTCACCGGGCTCGTCATCGACAAGCTGCCGTTCCCGCCGCCCGACGACCCGGTCATCGACGCCATCTGCGAGCGCGATCCGCGCGCCTTCGACAACTACCTCGTGCCGCTCGCCATCATCGCGCTGCGCCAGGGTGTGGGGCGTCTCATCCGCTGCAAGACCGACGTGGGCGTCGCCGTCATCCTCGACAAGCGCATCGCGGAGAAGGGCTACGGGAAGAAGTTCCTCAAGAGCCTGCCGCCGATGCTCACCACCCGGCGCGTCGAGAACATCACCCGCTTCCTCGAGGAGGCTGCCTATGCGCGCGCGAGTTGATGCGGCGCTGACGCTCGACGCCCGGGATGTGCCGCCGAAGGTCGTCGAGCGCCTGTGTCGAATGCTGTCGTTCCCGAATCCCGCGTTCCTCGACCGGCTTCGCCTCGGGCTGAACCCCGGCGCCGAGCTCGAGACGGTCTGCTTCGTCGAGCAGGAGGGAGGGAAGCTGCGTCTCCCGCGCGGGGCCATCCACGTGCTCCGGCGCGCGGCCGCACAGGACGGGCTCATCGTCGCCTGCGAGGACGCGCGCGTGCTGCCCGAAGCGACGCTCGACGTGCCCGCCCTCGGCCTCCGCGACTACCAGTCGGCGGCGGTCGAGAAGCTCGCGAAAGTCACGCAGGGCACGGTCGTCATCCCGTGCGGTGGCGGCAAGACGCGCGTGGGCATGGGGGCGATCGCCAAGCTGCGCACGCCGACGCTCATCCTCGTCCACACCCTCGACCTCGCCGAGCAGTGGCTCGGGGAGCTGAAGGACAAGCTCGGCCTCGACGCAGGGCTCATCGGCGATGGCGAAGAGCGCTCCGCGCCCGTGACAGTCGCCGTCATCCAGGCGTTGGTGCGCTGGGAGCCCGCTAAGCTCGACGCCTTCCTCGGCGGCTTCGGCCTGCTCATCCTCGACGAGGCCCACCACGTTGCCGCGAGCACGTTCCACTCGGTCGTCGATCGCTGCCCCGCGCGCTACCGCCTCGGGCTCACCGCGACGCCCGAGCGCGAAGATGGGCTGACCGCGCTGCTCGACCTGTTCATGGGCGCGCCGCTCGTCACCGTCACGCACGACGAGCTGGTCGCGGCGGGCGTTCTCACGGTGCCCGACATCCACAGCGTCGAGACGGACTTCACGTACCTCTACACGGGCGCCGAGGACTACGCGCCGATGCTCGCCGCCGTCGCGAGCGATCCCGCGCGCAACGCGCTCATCGTCGAGCACGTCGCTCGCGAAGCCCATGCCGGCCACGTCTGCCTCGTGCTCTCCGGCCGCATCGACCACTGCCACGCGCTCGCCGAGGCCGTCGAGGCCGAGGGCGTCTCGGCGGCGGTGCTCACCGGGGAGGTCAAGCGCGCGGTCCGCAAGGAGCTGCTCGATCGCGCTCGCGCCGGAGAGCTGGCGGTCATCGTCGCCACCAGCCTCGCCGACGAAGGCCTCGACCTGCCGCGCCTCTCCCGCGTGTTCCTCGCGTACCCCGGCCGCGCGCGCGGTCGCACCGTGCAGCGCCTCGGGCGCCTGATGCGCCCGCATGCCGAGAAGACCGACGCCGCCCTCTTCGACTTCGTCGACCGCAAGGTGCCGCTCCTGCGTCGCCACCACCTCGAGCGCCGGAAGCTCTACGCCGAGGTGCTGGGCGTGCCTGCGTCGAAGCTCGGCACGCGCAAGGGAGCCGCATGAGCGCGCTCGGCCCCGACGAGAGCACCATCCGCACAACGTGGCGCTGGCTCGCCCACGGCGCGCACGGCGTCTCGGAGGTGCGCGTCATCCGCCCTGCGGGCGGCATCGTCGGCATCGGCTTCTTTGACGACGAGGAGGCCTTCGTCCGCGAGTGCGTGCGCACCAACGCGGCGGGCAACGTCTACGTCGGCATCCAGCCGCGCCCACGCCGCCTCTTCGACGCCGCGCCGAACGTTGTGCGCCCGCTCAAGACCGGCGCTGGCCGCAAAGACATCGAGGTCATCACCGCGACGGTCATCGACCTCGACCCGGTGCGTCCGAAGGACACCGCCAGCACCGACGCCGAGCTGGCGCTCGCGATGGCCGCCGCGAACGAGGCGATCGGATGGTGCGAGTCCGAGGGGCTCGTGCGCCCGCGCCTGATGATGAGCGGCAACGGCGCGCAGCTCTGGTTCGCGTTGCCGCCCACGGTGCTCGAGGGCGAGCGCCGCGAGCGGCTCCAGGCCGGGCTCAAGGCCTTCGAGACGAAGGTCCGCGAGCGCGCGCAGACCGACGCCGTCCACGTCGACTCCATCCACGACGTCGCCCGCATCATCAAGGTCATCGGCACGGTCAGCCACAAGGGCGACGGCCAGGGCGACCGCCCGCACCGCGTGAGCGCCGCGCTCTCCGGCTTCGACCGCGTTGAGGACGAGAGGCTCCTCGCGCGTCTCGACGTCGAACCCGAGCCCACGCTGCCCGTCGCGGCCCCACGTGTGTCGCTGCCGGTCGTCGGCAACGTGCCCGCGCCGGGCACCATCAAGGCGAAGCGCACGCCCGAAGGCGAGTACGACTGGGAGCACCCGGTCGAGATGTGCGGTCCGGTGCAGCGCCTCTGGGACCACGGCGCAGAGGATCGCAGCGTCGCCATCTTCGACATGGTGCGCTTCTTCGCGCACAAGGGACTCGGTCTCGACGAGCTCACCGAGCTGATCCTCGAGTGGGATCGCCGTGGCGAGAGGATGGGCAAGCTGCGCGGACGCGACGGCGTGCGGTACATCGCGAAGGCCCACGAGAAGGTGCTCGCCACCGCGCGCGCCGACGGCTCCATCGCGCCGCCGTGCCACTCGCTCCAGAAGATCGGCTTCTGCAAGGTGAACGTCGAGCCGACGGCGCGGTGCGATCTCTACGACGTCGTCTTCGACATCGAGAAGGCGATCGAAGCCGTGCCCGCCGACACGCCCGCGCGCGAGCTGGAGTACCGGCTCAAACCGATCCTCGACGCCATCGCGCACCGCGACCCGTCGGTGCAGTCGAAGTACCTCGGCGCCGTCGAGAAGCGCTTCGGGCTGAAGGCCAAGGACCTGCGCAAAGCGGTCGCCAAGGCAGCCACCACGCCCGCGCGCGAGGCCGGCGAGGGCGCCGATCCCGAGAGCAGCGACGAGGACATGGAGGGCGCGATCTTCGAGGACGCGTCCTGCTACTACTGCATGACCGCGCGCGGCGAGTCGAAGGTCATCTCGTCGTTCACCATCGAGCCGACGATGCGCGTCCTCACCGAAGACGGCGAGATGATCTTCGGCGACGCGCTCACCGACAAGCACGGCAAGGTGCCGGGGCTGCGCCTCCCGCTCACCGCGTTTCACAGCAAGCGCGACCTCATTCGCCAGCTCCCCTCCGCTGACCTCCAGTGGACCGGCAGCGACAACAACGTCCAGGGGCTCCTGCGGGTGCTCGCGCGCCGGGACATCCCGCGTCGTCCGGGCTCCAACATGCTCGGCGACTACAAGAAGGGCGAGCACCACGTCTGGCTCGGGCCGAACTGCGCCATCGGAAAGGAGGGCTTCATGGAACCGTCACCCGTGATGTACGTCCCGAGCGGCGCCTCGCTCGACAAGCGCATCGCCTACGTGAAGGTCGACGAGGACACGTTCCTCGAGGTCGCGGCGACGGTCTTTCGCTGCCTGCCGCAGGTGAATCGGCCCGAGGTGATGCTGCCCGTCATCGGCTGGTTCTTCGCCACGGCGATGAAGCCGCGCTTCATGGAGAGGGTCGGCACGTTCCCGACGCTCTTTGTGTGGGGCACGCAGGGCTCGGGCAAGTCGAGCCTCTGCATCGACATCATGTGGCCCCTCTTCGGCATCCGCGACGCCGAGCCGTACTCCGCGACGGAGACCGAGTTCGCGCTCCTCAAGCTCCTCACGTCGACGCGCTCGGTGCCCGTCTTCATCGACGAGTACAAGCCCTACGACATGCAGCGCCAGCGGCTGAACACCCTGCATCGCTACCTGCGCCGCCTGTACCGAGGCGAGACCGAGGAGCGCGGGCGTCCCGACCTCAAGGTGAACAGCTACCACCTGCAGGCGCCCGTCTGCGTCGCGGGCGAGACGCGTCCCACGGAGGCCGCGCTGCTCGAGCGCATCGTCACCGCGAACCCCGACAAGACGACGCTCGCGCAGAACCCGACCGCGCGCGCCGCCTACAAGGAGCTGCGGTCGGTGGACCTGGTGCTCTTCGCACCGCGCTACATCCAGTTCTGCCTCGGGCGCGACTTCGACGCCGACCTCGAGGTCGCGCGCGCCGTGGCCAAGGCGCTCCTCGACGGCCGCAAGGTGCCCGTGCGCATCGTCGAGAACCTCACGGCCATGCTGCTCGGCGTGCATCTCTTCGAGGAGTTCGCCAAGCACTGCGGCTGCGAGCTCCCCGACGAGCTCGGCGTCGAAGCAGCCGTCAACGCCATCCTCGAGGACGTGCTCGAGACCGATCACGGCGTGAAGAACGCCCTCGACCACTTCCTCGAGATGCTCGGTGTGATGGCCGTGCAGGGAGACCTCAAGCACAACGTCCACTACGTGTTCGAGGACGGGCACCTCGCCGTCCACCTCGAGAGCGCCTACGACGCCTTCCGCGCGCACTGCAAGCGCGTCGACTACGAGGGCGAGATGGTGGACCTGAAGGCGCTGCGGCGCCTCGTCACCGAGAGCAAGAAGCAGGGCGGCTTCGTCACCGCCGAGAGCGAGCGCGTCACCTTCGACAGCGGGCGGCGCCGCGCGTTCCTCGTGGACCTCAGCAAGACCAAGGTCGTCACCGCCGACGACTTCCCGACGCCCGAGGCGGGCGGCAGCGGCTTCCGCGACAACTTCAAGGGCCGCTACGGGCGCGACGACTCATGATTTCAACGCCTTGTCGTCGGGCAGCGGCACGCCGAGTGCGCGGGCCTCGCCGAGCATCTTGATCGCCTTGGCGCGCGCCTGCGCCTTGTTGTGCGCGAGCTCGTCGCTGCCCGAGGTCTTCCGCTTGCTTTTGGCGGGCTTCTCCTCGCGCGGCTCACTCTGCTTTTCGCCGAGGAGCCGGAGGTTCGCGAGGCTCGGGTCGAAGTGGACGTGGCGCGGGTTGATCGGCAGGCGCAGCATCCCCGGGCGGTCCGTCGACGACTGGAGGAGCGCCTTGCGCTCGGCGGCGGTCATGCCGGCGTACCCGTCAGGCTGGTCCGCGACGAGCGCGTTGCGTAGGTCGACGAGATCCACCTCGCGCTCGTCGAGCTGGAGGTGCGGGGCCTTCTTCAGCCAGCCGCCTTCCTCGACGTCGGGGCCTGCCACCCGCGCCGCCGCGAGCCTGAGGAGCCGCGCGAACTTCGCGTCGCTGACGCGGAAGGCCGCGAGCAACTCGCCGTTGAGGCGGACCACGTGGCGCTCCGGCTCGGAGGCGAACACCAGCTCGACGTCCTCGAAGAGCGCCTCCTTGGCCTTCGCGCGGGCCGCCCACGACTCGGGCCAGAGCAGCTTCAGCGCGCGGTGCAGCCGGAGCCCGGGCGCGTCGAGCCCAAGCTCGGCGTGGCCTGCACCTACGAGCCGCGCGTCCGTTCGCCCCGCGACGACCACCGCGACCGCGTCGGCGCCCGACGCGCGCCGCAGCTCGAGGATCGCCCCGCGCTGCCCGCTCCCCTCGCCGGTGGCGACCACCACCAGGGTGCGCCCCACGCGGCGCTCCAGGACCCCGAGGGGCAGCAGCCCTTCGAGCGCGTCGACGCCGGTGCCTGCGAGCGCCTCCTCGGCGCACACGCGCGCCACCACGGGCCCAAGGGCCGCCGCGCGATCGAGGGCGAGCACGGCGAGCTCGGTCTTCGTCAGCGGGATGGGTTCGCACTCGGCCGGAACGTTCCCGCAGACCGCGACGAACCCGCCGTCGCGCTCGTGGACCTGGCGCGGGCAGCCCTCGCCGCCGCCGTTGGGACACGGGAACACCCCGGCGCGCTCGCCGGTGGGCTTCAGGTGGGGCTTGAGCAGCGCAAGGTCCTGGCCAAAGCGCTCCTGCCACTCGGCGAGGACCGCGCAGCTCCAGGGCGCCGCCTCAAGCGACCGCTGCAGCCGCAGCAGAGTCTGCATCCTGCGCCTCCGGTGCCGACCTCACGAAGCCGCGGGCCGTGAGCCACGCCTCGACGACGCTCGAGTCGGAGTCGCGGGTGTAGCTCGCGATGTTCTGGGGACGGATGGTCACGGTGCGCGGCGTCTTCGCGTCCGTGAACTTCACGAGGAAGCTCGCCTTCACGAGGCGTCCCTTGGGCAGCTCCTTCTTGCGTCCCTTGAGCGCCTCGAAGAGGTCCTTCGCGCGACGGATCTCGATCTCGCCCTGGGGCCCGCCCCAGAGGATCTGCACCTCCTTCAGCGTGATGGTGTCGATGCCCTCGACGTCGCTGCAGATGAGCGCGTCGGGACCGTCGTCCTGCAAAGGCGCGAGCCTGTACTTGGCGGTGTTCGGAAACCGCTTCGGGTCGCCGAAGAGCAGCTCGCCGAACAGCTCGCGGTAGAGCGCGACCAGCTTTTTGTTGCCCTCGGCGTTCACCGACAGTTCGCCGAGCCCCTGGTCGTACTTGAGCACGTCGTACTTCTCGGGCCGGTAGTAGACCGAGGTCATCCCCGTCTTCTCGATGGAGCCCTCGCGCTTGAAGGGATCGCCACGACGCACGAGGAACCAAACGCCGTCGGGACGCGGGAACACGAAGAGCTTGCAGGTCCGCCCGCGCTTCATCGCCTCGAGTCGAATGCCGAGCGCGTCCTCGCAGGCGCGCAGCTTCTTGGCTCCGGGCGCCCGGTACTTCGTGTCGACGCCGTCCGGCGACTGGAAGTACTCGAACGTCCGGCGGCGCTGCAGGAGGAAGTGCTCGGCGTGCTTCTGCTCGAGCAGGGCGGGCGCGCGCAGCCGCACCTGCACCGCGACGTCAGCGGGCGTCGGCTCGTCGCCGACGTCGAGCTTCACGCCCGCGGCGGCAGCCGCCTCCAGGAGACCGTCCATCGCGTCGGCCGTGGCCATCTCGTCGACGTAGTAGAGGTCGTCGATCAGCTCGCTCGGCGTCTGCTCGTCGGGCGTCATCAGCACGGCAGCGATGGCCTCGTAGTCGGGGCCGTGCCCGTTGAACGAGCCGAAGTCGACGCCGCGCGTCGCGAAGTAGGCGGCGTGCTTGTCGAGCAGGTCCATCAGGTACTTGGCCTGCACGGCTTGCAGCGACTCGGCGCTGGAGAAGTGTCGGAGCGTGAACGTGGCCATGCTCAGCCCTCCTCGCGAGCGAAGAGGACGCCGCGAAGCGACGTCGGGTTGTGGGCGGTGGCGGTGAGCTGCATGGCGACGTCTCCTGTGAACTGTGAACTAAACCGTGGACACTCCGAGCACGGCAAAGCCGTGCGGCTACAGCAGGCTCCTCTGCGGGTTCGACGCGTCGAGGACGAGGTTCAGGTCCAAGAGGCGGTAACGCATCGCCTCGTTCGACACGTTCGTGAAGTTGCCCTTCGTCATGACCTCGGTGGCGAGGTCGCGGAGCTTCTCGTCGAGCGCGCGAGCCTTCCGCTTCGCCTCGACGTCTTCCCAAGTTGGCAGCGTGTCGCCGCAGAGCGCACGCACGGTGGCGCGCACGTCGGCCGCAGGCATGAGGAGCGCGGCGGCGAACCTGTCCGCCTGCCATTCGGCGGGTGCCTTCTTCTGGCTGGAGCGGCAGAAGATGGTGGGCTGCTGGCGCACGTCGTCCTTGCCGAACAGCGTGGCGGTGACCTGCTCCATCTCGATGAGCGGGCGGTGCAGGTACCAGTGCCCACCCTCGTGGGCGAGCGTGAAGGCGAGGCGCCCCTCCTTGCCCTCGATCATCAGGGACTCGTCGATGAAGACCCGCTGGTCCTTGATGAACGTCGCGCCGAGCACGTCGGGCACGCCGATGAAGTCGGGCAGGTCGATGTAGACGAGGTCGAGCTCGAAGTAGCCCTCGAGGATGTTCTCGACGTCGATGGGCGCGCGCACGGGCTTGCCCTTGTCCTTGGCGTACTTGTGCAGCAGCTCGTTGGCTGCGCGCTCGACCTGCTTCTCGTGCATGAAGGGGACCTTCAGCTCTGGAATCATTTGCCCCCCTTCTTCTTCGTCTCGAGCCACTCCAGGAACTCCGCGCCCGTCACGTTCTGCTCGCGGGCGCGCCGCAACATCACGGGCATGTCCGGGTCCGCCTTGATCAGCTTCTCGACGTCCTCTGGCACGCGGCCGGCGAGCTGCATCAGCTCGTCGAGGTTGTCCTCCAGCACCTCTGCCAGTGCGCGGAGCGTCTTCTCCGTGGGCGGGCTCGGGTCGAGGCAGTTCTCGACGCGCGACAGGTACGTCGGCGACACGCCGACCTTGTTCGCCGTCTCGCGAAGGCTCAGGTCGCGGGCGATGCGCACGCGCTTCAGTCGATGTCCGAGTTTCTCTCGCTTGACCATTTCGCTCGCTCGTCCCGGGCGGCAGGCCCGGGATGTAGTGTGCAGTAGATACTGCACACTACACACCCGGCGCAAGAGGGATCAGGCAGTGGATGATCTCCCTGTCCCACCGCGACCATCGGGACCGCGTTTTCCGTCCCATGAACGCGATCCCGACGCCGCCCGCGAGCGCGGCCGCACTTGCCACCGAGAGCGCCGAGGAGCGCCGCGCCGACGGTGAGCGCCGCCTCGACGAGGCCGCGTCCATCCTCGCCAAGACGCTGCTCGACATGTGGCGGCGCGAGCACCGCGCACGACGAGAAGCAGCCAGCGGAGGTGCGTCGTGAGGTCGGCGCTCTCGCGGGCTCTCGCCTTGTCTTCCACCGGGGAAGAAGCCGTCATGCCCGAGGCGCGCGAGCACGGTGCTCTCGCGAACCACGGAGGCACGATGAACAAAGCGACCACGAGATCCCGCGCCGAGATGCGCAGGCTCGACGACATGCCGAGCCAGCTCGCCGCGCTCGAGACCATGAACGTCCCGGCGCTCGCCGAGAAGTACCGCGAGCTGTACGGCGAGCCAACCCGCTCGCGGAACCGGGCGTACCTGAAGAAGCGCCTGGCCTGGCGCATCGAGGCGAACTTCCAGGGCGACCTCTCGCAGGGCGCCATCGCACGCATCCAGCAGCTCGGCGACCAACTCCCTGAGCGCTGGCAGATGCGCCTTGGGCAGCCCGCGAGCGAACCTGCCGCAGCGAGCGACGCCGCGTCGAAGCTCGACGCGGCGCTGAGCACCGCGATGACGGAGCCTCGCGATCCGCGCGTGCCCCCGGTGGGCACCGTCGTGCGCCGCGTCTTCGATGGCAAGACCCACGAGGTGACGGTCTGCGTCGAGGGCTTCGAGTACGAGGGGCGCAAGTACAAGACGCTCTCGGCTATCGCGAACCAGATCGCTGGCTCGCGATGGAACGGCTTCCTCTTCTTCGGGCTCAAGAAGCGCGGCGACGCCGCGAGCGAGGAGAGCGCGGCATGAGCAGCGACTTCTTCCGCACCCGCATGGGCCAGACGTTCTACGAAGCGACGATGCCGTCGCTCGTCCGCGAGCTGGCGCGCCTGAACCAGAATCTCGAGCGGCTCGTCGCCATCGCAGAGAAGCGAGAGGCAAAGCCGGCCGAGCCCGCGCCCGTCGCGACCTCGCCGGAGGAGCGATGAGCCGGCGCCCCACCAGGAGCAGCGTCGAGCCCGAGACGAGGCGCGTCGCCATCTACACGCGCAAGTCGACGACGATGGGGCTTGAGCAAGAGTTCAACTCCCTCGACTCCCAGCGCGAGTCCTGCCTCGCGTACATCCAGCGCCAGCCGGGCTGGAAGCTCGTCGACGAGCGCTACGACGACGGCGGCTTCACGGGCGCGAACATCGACCGCCCCGCGTTTACGCGCCTGATGGCCGACGTCGAGGCGGGCAAGGTCGACGTCATCGTCGTCTACAAAGTCGACCGCCTCTCGCGCTCGCTCCTCGACTTCGTGAAGGTGATGGAGCGCCTCGGAGCCGCGGGCGCCTCGTTCGTCTCGGTGACGCAGAACTTCTCGACAGCCGACGCGATGGGCCGGCTGACGATGAACATGCTGATGTCCTTCGCCGAGTTCGAACGGGAGATGATCAGCGAGCGCACCCGCGACAAGATCGCCGGCGCCCGTCGCAAGGGGAAGTGGACGGGCGGGCCGGTGCCCTACGGCTACTCGGTGAAGGACAAGAAGCTCCTCGTCAACGAGCTCGAGGCGCGCGTCGTCCGCGAGGCCTTCGACCTGTTCCTGATGCACCGCCAGCAGGCGAAGGTGGCGCACCTGCTGAACGAGCGGATGCTCCTGCCGCGCGGCTCCAAGGTCACCAAGAAGCTCGCGTGGTCGAAGGAGGGCATCGGCCGCATCCTCAAGAGCCCGATCTACGCGGGCTTCATGATGTACGGCGACGAGCTGCACCCCGGCGAGCACCCGCCGCTGATCGAGGAGTCCACCTACCGCGCCGCCCAGGCCATCCTCGCGGGCACGAGCCGCGTGGTGCGGTGGACCGGCACGAACCCCGACTACGTCCTGCGCAGCCTCGTGCGCTGCGCGCTCTGCGGCGAGATGATGTGCCCGGGCTCGACGACGAAGCCCTCCACCGGGAAGACGCACAGGTACTACCG
>JBFMCA010000095.1:0-18627 GCA_040754955.1 Acidobacteriota bacterium
AGTCCTGGGCTCGTCCGGCGGGACGGGCCGCGAGCGCGAGCGCTTCGTGGGCGAGGCCCGCCCGGGCCGGTGCCCGGGCGGAACCTGGACGGCTGGCGGTGCATCCGCGCTGACGGGGGACCACCGGCCGGGCGGGGACATCCCGAGTGGCGGCGTTTCTCCTCCCTCGCTCGACGTTGACTCGGTTGTCGCGCCGTGCCAGCCGGGTGCAGCGCTTCGGCAGTCGGCACCGGGTCAGCGCGGACGTGCCACGCTAGAAGCCGCTGACGTTCAGCCGGCCGCCCGTCACCGTCTTACCGGACAACGAGGACGTGGGCACGGCGCTCGACAGGATGGCGTTGCGGATGGTCGACGCCGAGGCGCCGGGGTGCGTCGCCGCGTAGAGCGCCGCGGCGCCCGTCACGTGCGGCGTGGCCATCGACGTGCCGCTGTAGGCGCCGTAGGTCGAGCCGTTCTGCTTGGTCGGCAGCGTCGAGTAGATCGACGAGCCGGGGGCGCCGATGTCAACCGTGGTGGCGCCGTAGTTCGAGAAGCCCGACTTGGCGCCGGTGCTCGTGATCGACGCCACCGCGATGACGCAATCCCAGCCGCGCGTGCCGTTCTTGTCGCACTTGTAGTTCGACGGGTAGTTCGCGACCGTGTCGTTGTTGTCGCCGACGCCGTCGCTGCCGCCGTTGCCGGCCGCCGCGATGAACAGGATGCCCGCGTCGCCGCCGCGGTTGATGGCGTCGAGCAGCGCCTGCGAGAAGCCGCCGCCGCCCCACGAGTTGTTCGTGGCGACGAGGTTGATGCCGTGGCGGGTCTTCAGGTCCGTCAGGTAGTCCACGGCCTTGATGGCATTGGCGGTCGTGCCGCCCCGCCGGCCGAGGAACTTGGCCGGAATCATGGTGACGTTCCAGTTCACGCCGGCCACGCCCATGGCGTTGCCGCCGACGGCGCCGATCGTGCCGGCCACGTGCGTGCCGTGGTCGTCCTGCGACCCGTCGTAGGTCGTGTTGTTGTTGCCGTCGAAGTCCCAGCCGCGCACGTCGTCGACGTACCCGTTGCCGTCGTCGTCGATTCCGTTGCCGGGGACCTCGCCGGGGTTGGTCCAGATGTTGGTGCCGAAGTCGGCGTGCTGGAGCACGCCTTCGTCGATGATGCCGACGTGGACGCTGTGCGAGCCGACGTTGCCGGCGGCCCAGGCTTCGCCGGCCTGGCTGCCGTACTGGTTGGCGGGGGTCGTCTGGTCGCCGTACATCCCCCAGAGCGATCCGTTGGTGTAGTAGGTGTCGTTCGAGGCCAGCCCGTGGGTGTAGATCCAGTTGGGCTCGGCAAAGGCCACGGCGGGGTCGTCCTGCAGCCCGCGGACCGCAGCCGCGACGGCGAGGCCGGGAGGGATGCGGGCGAGTTCGAGATCGCCGCTGTCGGGGCCGCCGGCGCGCAGCAGCTCGGCGCGTGCGGCCCCAACGCGGGCGCGAGCGGCGGCGCGCGCCTGGGCCGAGGCGCCGGGCACGAACTGCACGATGACTTCACCGGCAACGAAGGCTGGTGCCGCTGTCGGGCTCTGGGCCGTGCCCTGGGATGCCCACAGACCAACGGCGCACGCGACGGACAGAGCCCACAAGAGGCGAGAGCGCTTGCTCATCGGGGAAACTCCTGAAATGCGGAACACCTGGGAGATGCCAGAATGGCGGGAAGCCTACGGCCGTGGTGGCCCCCGGTCAAGCCGCCCTGCACAGAAAGGTGCCTGGCACCTTTTCCCGGGAGAAGGTGCCAGGCACCTTTACACCTTTACTCGACCCAGGTTCTCAGCGGCACCACGCCCGCGCGAGGTTCACCAACGCGTCGCGGCAGGTCAAGGTGCTCGCGATGTCGACCCATTCCTCCAGCCCGTGCAGCCCGGCGCCGGTCGGCCCGTAGAGCACCGTGGGAATCCCCGCGCCGCCCAGGATAGCGGCATCGGTCCAGAAGGACATGCCGACGACTGGTACAGCCTCGGGCGCCGGTGACGACCCGGACTGCGCCGACGCGTGGCACTCGAGCAGCCGCTGCGGCAACGGGTGCGACGCGGGGAGTTCGTAGGCGCCGCGCGAGAACATCAGGCGGCTCGTCGCCCGGAACTCCGCGTCGCCAGCTCGGAGCTTGTCGAGGATGGCGACAACCTCCCGACCGGCCACGCCGGCTGTCTCGCCGGGAAGAGTCCGGCGTTCGAGCTGAAGGACGCAGCGATCGGGATAGCTGCTCAGCTCGCGGCCGCCCTCGATGAGCGACGCGTGGAGCGAGGCGGTACCGAGCAGTGGATGCGATGCTCCGGTCTGGAGTGCATCGTCGAGCGCCTCGAGCGCGGCCAGCACGCGGCCCATGCGGACAATGGCGTCGCGGCCTTCGCGCGGCCGGCTGCCGTGCGCGGCACGCCCTTCCGTCTCGACCTCAACCCACTCGAAACCCTTGTGGCAGACTGCGACCGCCAGATTGGTGGGCTCGGTTATGACGGCGGCATCGGCTTGCCATCGCGTGACGAGCGCTTCGGCGCCGATGCTGGCGTGTTCTTCATCGGCCACGCAGGCGATGATCAGTTGCCCGGCGTCGAGGCCGCCGGATTCCGCAACGACGCGTGCGGCGCCAATCATGGCGGCGACTCCGCTCTTCATGTCCTGCGATCCCCGTCCGTAAATCCGCCCGTTCCGCTCGTCTGGATCGAAGGGACGGGCCATGCCAACGACGCCGACCGTGTCGATATGGCCGCAGTACATCAGCGATCGCCCGGCCTGCCGGCCCTCGAGGACACCGACCACGTTCGGACGTCCCGGCGCGGGCTCCTGGAACTCTACGCTAAGCCCGATGCTCCGGAGTTCATCCGCCAGGACGCGTGCGATGGCTGCCTCGCCGGCGGCGCCGGGCACCAGCGCCGGGTTGACCGAGTCGATGGCGACGAGCTGTCGTAGCAGTCGGACCGTAGGATCCATGAAGGCGATGATACCGAAAAGGTGCCAGGCACCTTTTCCGGGAAAAGGTGCCTGGCACCTTTTCGGCATAATCACAGACGTGGTCGACGCCCAACGCCTGATCGCATCCGCCGTGCGCATCGCCACAGCCGTCCGCGCGCGGGGGGGGCGTGCCCTGGTCGTCGGCGGCTTCGTGCGTGACCAGCTCCTCGGCCGGCCCTCGAAGGACCTCGACATGGAGGTCTTCGGCATCCCCGCCGGCGAGCTGGCGGGCCTGCTCGCGACGCTCGGGCGCGTGCAGCCGGTGGGCCAGGCGTTTCCCGTCTACAAGGTGGGCGACATCGACGTCGCTCTCCCCCGCCGCGAGTCGAAGGTCGGGCGCGGCCACACGGGCTTCGACGTCGTCGGCGACCCGCACCTGTCGTTCGACGATGCCGCGCGGCGCCGCGACTTCACGATCAACGCCATCTCCTGGGATCCCCTGACCGGCGAGTACATCGACCCGTTTCGCGGGCGCGCCGATCTCGCCTCGCGCACGCTCCGCGTCGTCGACGAGACCACCTTCGCAGACGACTCCCTGCGCGCGCTCCGCGCGCTGCAGCTCGCCGCGCGCTTCGAGCTGGAGATCGAGCCGAAGACGCGCGCCATCTGCCGGGCCATCGCGCTCGACGACCTGCCCGCCGAACGCATCCGGGGAGAAATCGAGAAGCTCCTCCTCCAGGCCGAGCGGCCCGCCATCGGCTTCGCCCTCGCGCGCGACCTCGCCATCGTCGAGCAGATCTTTCCCGAGATGGTGCCACTCTACGACTGTCCCCAGGACCCCGAGTGGCACCCCGAGGGCGACGTCTGGACGCACACGCTGATGGTCATCGACCAGGCGCGCGCACGGAACGGCGATCTCGATCGGCCGCGGCTCGCCACGATCATGCTGGGCGCGGTGTGCCACGACCTGGGCAAGCCGGCGACGACACAGTCCATCGACGGCCGTATCAAGTCGCCCGGACACGAAGCCGCTGGCGTGGAGCCTGCGACGCGCCTCCTCGATCGGCTCAACGTCCACAGCCTCGACGGCTACGACGTGCGCACGCAGGTGCTGGGGCTGGTGACCGAACACCTGCGGCCGAGCGCCTTCCACAAGGCTCGAGCAGAGGTCACCGACGGCGCGTTCCGCCGCCTCGCCCAGCGCGTGGACCTGGAACTCCTCGCGCGCTTCGCGCGCGCCGACTGCCACGGCCGCGCCGGGAGGTTCGACTGCAGCGCCATGGACTGGTTCCTCGAGCGCGCCCGCGCGCTGGGCGTGGAACACCGGCCACCCGCGCCCATCCTCATGGGACGGCACCTGCTCGAACTGGGCGTCGAACCCGGGCCGCGCATGGGCGACATCCTGAAAGCCGTCTACGAGCTGCAGCTCGACGGCGCCGTCACTACACTCGACGAGGCGCGCGACCGCGCCCGCGCGCTGATCGAGCCGGGCCGCCAGCCGTGATGCCCTGCCTGCCGTCCGGCCCGTAACGGCTGCCCCCGTCGGGCGATGGCGTCTCCCGGGACCACGCACGGGCTCACCAGGGCGACCTCATGGCGCAGATTGCGGCCTGGCGGGCACGCAGACGCCCGTCTGGACGGCTGCCCGCCTCGAGGGCTGGTCGCGCCGCGTCTGAAGCGCCGGCGCCGGCGCTCGGACAGTCCCTCACGCTGTTGGAGTCGGATCGCGCACGCTCACCAGCGTCGCCGTGGGTGACGTCACGCGAGACGCTCACGTGGACCTCCCCGGCACGGTCAGTGGCGCGGGAGACTTCGCGGGAAGTCACCCTCGGCCACGGCGCGACGGGCCGCTACGGCGCCACCACGCCCTTGAACGCGATGCGAATCTGCGGCCCCACCTTCATGAGGCCCAGCATCACGGTGGGCGGCTCGAGGTCGAAGGTCGCAAACTCCAGCCGCGTATTCCCCTCGACGTACAGCCCCCCGGCGGACTCCTTGAACGTCACGGGGACGCTCACCGGCTTGCTGACGCCGGTGATGGTCATCGTCCCGGTCACCTGCGCCCGGCCGGCGGCGACCTCGTAGCGCTCCAGGCGGTACACGATCTCGGGGAACTGCTCGGCCTTCATCGCCTCGTTGAGATGCTGCGTCATCTCGTCGTTCGGGCACGCGAAGGTCTCGAGCGGGACGGTGAGGGTCGCCGCCTGGACTCCGCTGGGAAACCCGGGCAGCGGCGGCGCACCACCCGTCGAGGGGGTCACCGCGATCACACCCTTCGCCGTGCAGGTCCACGACCGGACCGTGGACGTGCCCGACACGCTGAAATCAATCGTGGACGGCTGCGCGGCCAGGGGCAGCGCCGAGACGACGAGGCTCGCACTCCACACGACGGCGGCGCGGACACGCCTGCGCCAGGGTCCGCACGACACGCGCGCGGTCGCTCCCTTGCCTGCGTCGCGGGACGTCACAACCCGAACCCCAGCGCGTTGTGCCGCGTCATGATGGGGAACCGGCCCTCCATCACATGCCGCGGACCGATCTGGTCGATCGACGCCGTCCGCGTCTGCCGCATCACCATCCGGAGCTCGTCGAGCAGGAGCGCGATGGTCTTGTCCACGCCCGGCTGGCCGAACGCGCCCAGGCCCCACACGTACGGCCGGCCGATGCCCACGGCGTCGGCCCCGAGCGCCAGCGCCTTGAAGATGTCCGAGCCGCGCCGCACACCGCTGTCGATGAGCACGGGTACCCGGCCCTTGACCCCGGCGACCACCTCCGGCAGGCAGTCGATGGTCGCGCGAAGGCTGTTCTCCGCCCGCCCGCCGTGGTTGGACACGAACACGCCGTCGGCGCCGTGTTCCACGGCCAGCTCCGCCTCCTCACGCGTGACAATGCCCTTGAGCATCACCTTCATGGGAACGGCGTCCTTGAGGCGCTTGACGTAATCCCAGTCGAACGGCGGGCGCGGCCCCGGGGGCCCCTGCACGTTGCGGTGCATCGGCCGCTGATAGCCCGGCTTGTGGTTGTGGCAGTTGAGGCACAACGGCTGGTTGTAGCCGTCACGCCCCAGCGATCGCCGAATGAGTTCGCGGTTGGACCCGCCGAGCAGGTCGACGGTCCACACGACGACCGGACATCCGGCACCGGCCACGCGGGCCAGCGTACGCCGGGTGATCTCCCAGTCCTGATTCGCGTAGAGCTGAAACCAGTGCGGCTCGCCGTTGGCCTCCGCGATGGCCTCGTAGGCCTGCGAGCTCTGATGCGACTGGATGAAGAGGACGCCGCGAGCGCGCGCCGCTCTGGCCGCACCGCTCTCGCCTTCGGTGTGGTACGCCTCGAGCGCCGCGACGGGACAGAGGAAGAGCGGCGTCGCCCATCGACGGCCCACGAGCTCCACCGACGTGTCCGGCTTGGTCATGTCGGGACCCAGCCGGACCGGGCGCAGCTGCAGGCGCTGGAAACCCTCGCGATTGGCGACGCGCGTTTCCAGGTCGTCCACACCCATGTGGATGTAGGCCCAGTGCTGGGGCAGCGTGTTGGCGTGAGCCACCCGCTCGAAGTCCCAGACGTTGATGGCGTCCTCTACCGAGTCGATGATCTGCCCGGTGAAGTGCTCATCGAGCGCCGAGGGTGCCTGGCCGGGCGCGCCCTGGTCCCCGGGCCATCCCAGCGACAGCCCGGGGTACGCCATCGCCGCCAGCGGGCTCGCCGCCAGCCACTTGACGAACTGCCGCCGATTCGGACGCGCCATGGTCACCTCACTGCGCCGGCTTCGAGAAGAGCGCCTCGTCGAGCGTCACGTTGTGCTCGACGGTCTTGATGGTGATGGTAAAGCCCTGCACCTCGGAGAACGAGCGGATGCGCACCGGCACCTTCACGCCATCCACGTCGCGGTACTCGAGAATCTCGCTCGTCTGCTCCACGTCGCGGCCGAGCTGCGGGATGGACACCGTGACCACGCTCTTCATCGGCAAGAACGTCTCGGCGTCGATGTACTGCCGAACGTCGGACCCGGCGGGCGGGTCGAACACGACGACGTACGCCTCGCGGTCGCCCACCTTCTCCTTCCCCTTGAGCGTGGCCGTGGTGCCGTTGGCCATGTAGGCCAGGAACGGGTGCGGGAACGAGCTGCTCTTCATGTTGTCGAGCTGCGCGCCGGTGATCTCGCGGTTCCCCTGCAGGCTGTCGAGCACGTATCCGGCGGTGCCGTTGAAGCGCTGGTCGATGACGAGCGGGCCCGCCCCAAAGGCCGAGAGATCGGCGCTGATGACCGACCGCGACTTGTTAGGGGCGGCGTTGCTGATCTCGATGGTGCCGGGGATGTCGCCGGCCGGCGTCGCGAGCACGATCTCGCCCTTGGCCAGTCGTGACGTGATCTTCGCGTGCGCCGCCCGCCCGCCCAGAGCGGTCAGGCTGCGCTCGATGATGTCGTCGGCCGTCTGCGCCAGCGCCGGCGAAGCCAGCAGGGAGATGAGACACGCGGCAAGGAACGCGGGGCGTCGGTGCATGGGAAGCTCCTGGGGGAATACTACTTCGGGTGCAGGTGCCAGGGTGCACGGGTGCTAGGGTGTCCAGCGCAGCTCCTCCACCGACTCGAAGACCGGCACGTCCGTCCGCAGCGTGGCGAGGTCGCGGAACAGGAACGCGCGCTCGCGGTCCTGCCTCAGGGTGGCGGCCAGCGCTCCGGCCCGGGCGACGTTGAGGCCCCACAGCCGATGGTCCTCCGGAATGGCCTCGAGATGGCCAAACCTGGCAAGCACGGCGGCGGTGGACCTGGCGCCCCAGCCCCGCAGGCCCGGGAACCCGTCCGAGGCGTCGCCGACGAGCGCCAGGTAGTCGGGAATGGACGCCGGCGGCACGCCGAACTTCGCCACGACTCCCGCCTCGTCGCGGAGCGCCCTGCGGAGCCGATCGAGCTGCACGACACGCGTGCCGCGCACGCACTGCGCCAGATCCTTGTCGGGCGTGCAGATCATCACGCGCTCCACGCGCGGGTCGAGCGCCGCCTTCGATGCCGCCGACGCCAGCGCATCGTCGGCCTCGTACTCCTCCATGGGCCAGACCCGGATGCCCGCTGCCCGGAGCTCGTCCTCGAGGAGGTGAAACTGCGAGAGGAGCGCGGGGTCGATGCCCTCACCCGTCTTGTAGCCGGGCCAGAGCCGGTTGCGGAACGACTCGATGACGTGGTCGGTGGCCACGCCGATGTGCGTCGCCCCCTGCCGGGCCATCGCGCGGAGCGACGCCATGACGCCGCGCACGGCGCCGACTTCCCTGCCCGCCGCGTCCTGTTCGGGCGGGACGGCATAGAAATGCCGGAACAGCTCGTAGGTGCCGTCGACGAGGTGAACCTCCACGGCGGATGCCTCCCGGCCAATCCTAGCAGCCCAGGTTAAACGGCCGGCGAGCGCCGAGACCGGAAGCCGCGCCGGCGGCCAGGCGCGACGACCAAGGGGGCAAACCTCGTGTATCTTTGCTGGGCATCCGCGACAGTCTGGGCGGCCCATCCAAGGGAGAGGGACATGAGGCGAGGGCATCGTGTGGCCGGCGTAGTGGGACTGGCGGTCGTGCTGACGGCGGGTTCAGCCGGCCTGCGACCTGCGTCACCGGCTGAGGCGCAGGAGTCGCTGCTGCTTGGCGGGCCCGGCCCGACGATCTACCGGGAGCGCTGCGCGTCGTGCCACGACGCGGCGCCGGATGCGCCCGAGGCCACACGGGCGCCCAACCGCGCGGCGCTGCGCGCGCTCAGCCGCGACCAGATCGTCGCCGCGGTCTCCGAGGGCGGGTCGATGGCGGCGATGGCGAGGGGCATCACCAACGTCGAGAAGACCGCGCTCGCGGCGTTCCTGTCGCCCATCGCCTCGACGGCGGCCGCGGCCGACCCGTCGGTGGGCCGCTGCGCGACCCAGCCCACCGCGCTCCCCGACCCGGCGAAGCTGCCGCAGTGGAACGGCTGGGGCAACGACCCGGCCAACACGCGGTACCAATCGGCCGCCGGCGCCGGCCTCCCGGCCGCCAGCGTGCCGAAGCTGAAGCTCAAGTGGGCGTTCGGCATTCCCGGCGTCATCGCCATGGCTGGCCAGCCCACGGTGTACGCGGGCCGCGTCTTCATCGGCAGCGAGGGCGGGTCGGTGTACTCGCTCGACGCCGCCACCGGCTGCACTTACTGGGAGTTCAAGGCCGACGGCGGGGTCCGCACGGCCATCAGCGTGGGCCCCATCGCCGGCACGAACCCCGTTCGTTACGCCGCGCACTTCGGCGACTTCCGCGCCAACGCGTACGGCATCGACGCGCTCACCGGCGAGCTGATCTGGAAGACGAAGGTCGAGACCCACGCGGCCGCGCGCATCACCGGCGCGCCCACCCTGGCCGAAGGCCGGCTCTACGTGCCGGTGTCGTCGCTCGAAGAAGTCCCCGGCGCAAGGCCGGACTACCCCTGCTGCACGTTCCGCGGGAGCGTCGTGGCACTCGACGCGGCCACCGGCAAACAGATCTGGAAGACCTACGTGATTCCCGAAGAGCCGAAGGTCGTCGGCAGGAACGCGAAGGGGACGCCGCTCTGGAAGCCGGCCGGCGCGGCCATCTGGTCTGCGCCCACCGTGGACCTCGCGCGGAAGATGGTCTACGCGGCCACCGGCAACGCGTACACGGAGCCGGCCGCCCCGACGAGCGACGCCGTCGTCGCCATGTCGATGGAGACAGGCGCCATCCAGTGGGTGTCCCAGGTGACGCCGAACGACGTGTACCTCATCGGCTGCAAACCGGGGAACGAGAACTGCCCGGAGGATGACGGCCCGGACTTCGACTTCGGCAACTCGCCTATCCTGCGGCGTCTCGGCAGCGGGCGCAGCGTCATCGTCATCGGCCAGAAGTCGGGCGTGGCCTACGGCATGGACCCCGACAAGAAGGGCGCGGTCATCTGGCAGTACCGCGCGGGCCAGGGCAGCGCGCTCGGCGGCATCGAGTGGGGCTCGGCGGCCGACGAAGTGGCGATGTACGTGCCGGTGTCCGACGTGATCACGCCGAACGCGGGCGGGCTGCACGCCATCGGCCTCGGGAGCGGCGAGCGCATCTGGCACGCGGCGCCGGCGCCGCAGAGCTGCAAGGGGCTCGGCTGCTCGCGCGCGCAGTCGGCGGCCATCAGCGTCATTCCGGGCGTCGTCTTCTCGGGCGCGGTCGACGGGCACCTCCGCGCGTACGAGTCGCGGAGCGGCAAGGTCATCTGGGAGTTCGATACCGCGCGCGACTTCGAGACGGTCAACGGGGTCCGCGCGTCGGGCGGGTCCATCGACGGTCCGGGGCCGACCATCGCGGGCGGCATGCTCTTCACGGGCTCGGGCTACGGCCGCTGGCTGGGGCGTCCCGGCAACGTGCTGCTGGCCTTCAGCGTGGAGTAACGGCCGGCTCGCCGAGGAGCAGGCGGTTCTTCGGCGTCACTGCTGCAGGAATCGTCTGCGTGCGCACGCGGTATCCGCGCGCGACAAGCTGCGTGGCGCGCCACCTCCCACGCCTCGTAGAGCTCCTTGCGCGGCAGGCAGCCGGCGCGGCAGACCGCCCGCCCGAGGGCGTCGAAGAGCGAATCGCCCGGGAAGCGGCCCAGGTCGTACTCGGTGAGGCGCGCCTTCGACGCCGGCGAGAACGTCGTCATCGCGCGCGGAAGTAGCCGAGCGACTCGAGCAACCGCCGGCGCGCGGCTTCGTCGAGGGGGTTGTCGTCGAAGATGAACTCGCGTCTGACAGTGGAGTAATCCCTGGGAGCGTGCACCGGGCCCGTCACGTCGGCCAGCGGCCGCTGCATGCGCGCGTCGGCCGGCACTCCCAGCAGCGACAACACCGTCGGCGCGACGGACAGCACGTCCGCAACGCCGCCATACCCAGCGGCGCCGGTGTGCGCAATGACCAGCACGCCGTAGGGACTCAGGAAATGCTCGTAGTCGCTGAACGACCACCCGTGGTCGGACACGAGCACGACCGTCCCCTCGCCGAAGGCCGAGACGAGAGTCGCGAGCGCGGCGTCCAGCCGCTCGTAGCCCTCTGCGATCGGCGAGCCATCGAAGGGCTCGGCCACGTATCCCTGCGGGTCGCCGCCGAACCACGAGTCCCGGAGCCGGAAGTCCCAATGGTGGTGCGACAGCGAATCGAGCGCGTGGGTGTAGTAGATCGCGAGGTCGGGCCTCGTCTCGGCGAAGAGCCGCGCCGCCAGCTCGACCCGCGCACGCTCGAAGCGGTCCTCCGCATCCGGATCGTGCGGGGCGATGTCCGGGTAGGGCTCCACCGCAACGACGGGGGCGGGATCATCGTCGTCGGCCGCGCTGGCGATCTTGAAGCCCTCGTCGCCCGGCCAGACGAAGATGCCGCGCACCTGCTCGCCAACGGCGCGGAAGGGCACGGGATCGAAAACGGCGACCCGGCGCCCTTCGGCGGAGGCCAGCGTCCACAGGGGCGGCGTCCGAATCTGCACGGTGGTCGAGGCGTGTTCCGTCCAGCCGCCCAGCCCCTGGAAGCGCGCGAGGAAGAGGTCGAGCATCCACACGGGGTGCACACCGAAGTGGGGCAGGAAGATAACGGGGCGGCTCGCCCCGGTGAAGTGCCACGCCTCGAAACCGCCCACCAGGTTGTCCCGCTCGGTGCGCCCGGTGTAAAGCGCCGTCCAGATCTGGGGCGAGATCGCCATGCGCCGGTTGTCGAGCTGGTAGAAACGTCCGTTGGCGATGAGGCGCGCCAGCGTCGGCGTCCGGCCGGTCCGGACAAGACGCTCGATGGCGCGCCACTCGAGCCCGTCGATGCCGAGGATCAGGACCCGCCCCGACGGCGAGCCCTGCGGCGCCGGCTCGGCGACCATCGTCGCGAGGCTCGTCACCGCCGCCGTGCGGTCGCGAGCCGGCTCGACGAGCACCGTCGACGCGAGCAGCATGAGGACAGATCCTGCGGCCGCCACCACCGCCGCGATCGCAACCGACACGCGTCCGCGCCGGCTCCACGCAGCCACGAGCACCAGTCCTGAAAGGCCCGCGATGAGCGCGATCTGCAGGACGCCGATCAGGCTGATGTGCGGCCGGATCGAGAGCGGTTGATGGACGGGCTCGAGCCGGCACGCCCAGAAGAAGGCGAAGAGGCCCGCCAGCGCCAGTCCTCCGAGCTCGCGGAATCCGCACGGGCGACCCACCAGGTAACACCCGCCGGCCGTGAGGGCGAGAGGCCCGGCCATCAGGACCAGGGAGAGCTGCCACAGCCACGCGCCCACGATGACGGCATCGGCGAAGCCCAGCCGGTTCAGATGGGCGATGGCAACAGCGGTCGGCAGCGCCGGGATCGCGGCGCACGCGACGATCGACGCTGCGACGCGCCGCATGGCTCCCATCACCGGTGCGTCAGGCGGTAATCAGGCGCGCGAAGAGGGCCGGCTCGACGTTGCCGCCGCTGACGATGGCAACGACCGGGCCGTTGACCTCGCGGACGCCGCCGAGCCCGAGGGCCACGGCGGCCACGTTGATGGCGCCGCTCGGCTCGGCGACGATCTTCGCCCGGCGGAAGAGCCACTGCACGGCCCGCTCGATGACCGGGTCGGCGACGGTCACCACCTCGTCGACGAAGCGACGGACGTGGGCAAAGGTGAGGTCGCCCGGCCGGACGTTCATGAGGCCGTCGGCGATGCTGGCGCTCGACTCGAGCACGATCGGATGGCCGGCCGCCAGCGAGCGCGTCATCTTCGGCGCGCCCTCCGGCTCGACACCGATAATGCGAACCTCCGGCTTCCGCGCCTTGATGGCGGTGGCGAGGCCCGACGCCAGGCCGCCGCCCCCGACGCCGACGACGACGGCCGCGACGTCCGGACACTGATCGAGAATCTCGAGTCCGGTCGTGCCCTGCCCTTCGATGATCCAGGGATGGTCGAAGGGGGGGACGATGGTGAGGCCGCGCTCGGCGGCCAGCTCCTCCGCGCGGGCCTGCCGGTCGCGCGAGGTGGTACCGGCAAAGACGGCCTCCGCGCCGTAGCTCTTCACCCCTTCCACCTTCACCGTCGGCGCCGTCGTCGGCATCACGATGACGGCGGGCGCCCCGAGCATCCGGGCGGCGAGCGCCACGGCCTGGCCGTGGTTGCCGGACGAGTAGGTGATGACGCCGCGGCGGAGCGCTTCAGCCGGCAGCCGCGCGAGCATGTTCACGGCGCCGCGCATCTTGAACGCGCCCATGGGCTGGAAGTTCTCGCACTTGAGGAAGATCGATCGATCCGCGACGCGCGCGCCGCCGTCGGCCCCGGGCCAGGCGGGCCACTGCGCCTCGACGAGCGGCGTGACCCGCGCCGCCGGCCGGATGCGGTCGGCCGCGGCCTGGATGTCGGCCAGCGTGACGAACTGCGCGGCGCTGTCGGCCTCAGGCTCCGGGCTCCGGGCTTCAGGCTCTGGGCTCTGGGCTTTCGTCATTCGCCATTCGCCATTCGTCATTCGTCATTTCTTCTTCCGCACCTCCCCGAACTGATCCCCGTCCTTGTAGGCGGGCATCTCGGGGGCGGCGGCGATGCGCCAGGCGAGCTGGGCGAGGAGGCGCATGTCCTCGACGGCGCCGCTGAAGTCCCAGGACGCGTCGTACTCGTCGCTCGGCTGGTGGTAATGGATGGAGTTGTAGGCCTCCTGCTTCTCGAGCAGCGCCTCCGCGTTCGGGCCGGTGAACTGCTTCGGCTCGCTGATGGAGAGCGCCGGCACGCCGGCCTTGGCAAGCGGGAAGTGATCGGACCGGAAGAAGTACCCGCGCTCGGGGTGCGTGTCCTGTCCCACCACGCGTCCGCGCTCGGCGGCCAGCGCCTCGAGCAGGGAGCCGAGCGACGAGCGGTCGGCGCCGAGCATGACGATGTCCTTCGTCGGCCCGAGGTAGTTGATGCCGTCCACGTTGATGTTGGCGGCGACCCGATCCATCGGGACCGGCGGGTGCTGCGCGAAGTACTCGGAGCCGAGGAGCCCGGACTCCTCCGCCGTCGTGAAGACGAAATACATCGAGCGCCCGGGCTGCCGGCCCGCCTTCGCCATGGCGCGCGCAATCTCCAGCAGGCCCGCGCAGCCCGACGCGTTGTCGTAGGCGCCGTTGTAGATGCGATCGGCGTCCGGCGCGTCGCCCGGCTGGGCGGGCCGCATGCCGAAGTGATCCCAGTGCGACGTGAACACCACGGCTTCCTGATCGTTGACGCCGCGGAGCACGCCCACCACGTTGGGCGACGTCTTGCGCTCGGTGCGCTGCTGGAGGGTCGCGGCCGCCCGGATGCCGAGCGGCACCGGCTTGAAGCCCCGGCGGCTGGCCGCCTCGCGAAGCTGGTCGAGGTTGCGACCCGCCTGCCGCACCAGATCGGTCGCGGCGTCATTCGAGATCCAGGCCTTGATGCCCAGCGCCGGCGCCCCCTCGGCCGGCGGCAGCGAGTACTGCGTGCCGGTCCACGACGACTGGACGACCTGCCACGGGTAGGTGGCCGACTCGTCGGTGTGAATCAGCAGCGCGCCGGCCGCGCCCTGCCGTGCCGCCTCCTCGAACTTGTAGGTCCACCGGCCGTAATACGTCAGCGCCTTCCCGCCGAACAGCTCCGGCTCCTCGGCCGTCGCCGGCGGGTCGTTGACCATGATGAGCACCCACCGGCCCGCCACGTTGACGCCCTCGTAGTCGTTCCACTCGAGCTCGGGCGCCACGATGCCGTGGCCGACGAAGATCACGTCCCCCTGCACCTGCACCCGGGCGCGCTCCACGCCGGAGAACGCGACGACGTCGCGCAGGTAGCGGTAGGCCCCGCCTGGCACGCTGAGCGTGAAATTGCGCTCCACCACCGACTCGACGATGGGCACCTGCTGGAAGTAGGTGCCGTTGTCGCCGGCCGGCTCGATGCCGAGCTTCGCCATCTCGGTGGCCAGGTACTCGGCGGCGAGCTGTCCGCCGCGCGTAGCGGGCGCACGGCCCTCCATGACGTCGCTCGAGAGCATGCGCACGTTCGCCACGAGCGTGCGCGTGGAGATCTCCTCCTCGGCCGGACCCGGCGGCGGCTCGGGCGCCGGGGGTGGCGGCGACGAGCAGGCGGCGACGAGCAGAACAAGGGCGGCGGGCGTCAGCGCGCGGAGCGTCATGGGGGAAGTATAGGAATGACGAATGACGAATGACAAATGACAAATGGCGAATGGCGGACGTCAGGCGCGGCGGGCGTTGCGGTACTCCTCGAAGAGGCGCGCGACGTTGCCGCTCACGCTGCTGAGCGTCGGCGCCCAGCCGAGCGCGCGGGCGCGGGGGCTGCGGACCTTCTGATCGAGCGCCAGCGCATCAGCCAGCGTGCCGAGCTTCTTGCGCGCCTCGGCCATGGGCATGTGACGGATGTCGGGCCGCTGCGACAGGTGGCCGGCCACGGCCTCGACGATGTCGTTGACCTTCTCGTCGGCCTCGTCGGTGGCGTGGTAGATGCCGCTGGCATCGGGGGCCTGCACGAGCCGGACGTAAAGATCCGCCAGGTCGCGATCGTAGACGCACGGCCAGTGGTTGCGGCCCTGCCCGATGACCCGGATGAGGCCGTTCAGCGCGTCCTTGAGCAGGTCGGACACGATGCCGCGTCCCCCCCCGAACACGATGCCGGGCCGCACGACGATGGTGCGCAGGCTGTCGCCGGCCGCCTCGAGCACGAGCTGCTCGTGGGCCGGCCGCCACGCGACGTGCGGCGTGGGATTCACCTCGGTGGCCTCGTCGGCCGGCAGGAGCGCCTTGCCGAGGATCCAGATGCCCGAGGTGTAGACGAAGGCGCGCGGACGGGGCAACGCGGCCCGGAGCTGCCCGAGCAGGGCCTCGAGCGCCAGCCGCTCCTTGTCCACGCCGCGCGGCGAGTGCTCGCTCGCCGCGTAGACCACGGCGTCGCTGCCCCCGGCGGCGGCCAGAAAGGAGGCGGGCGCGCCGATCTCGCCCAGCACCGGCGTGACGCCCCGCGCGCGCATCCGCTCGGCCTTCTCCGGATCGCGCACGAGCGCCGTCACTGTGTGCCCCGCGCGGATGATCGCGTCGAGCACCGCCGATCCGATGTACCCTGTCGCGCCGGCCAGAAAGATGTGCATCGTGGAGCGGCTATTGTAGCGTCCCCGGGCGCGGCAGCAGCGCGTCCGGACGAAACGGGGGACGGCGCGTCATCAGATGTCCCAGACGCGCGCGCCGTCGAAGAAGGTGATCATCCCGTCCTCGCTCACCTTCAACACGGGGCCGAAGCGGCTGGCGGCCAGCGCGGCCGTGGTGCGCGCGCCCTCCGAGACGGCGCCGGCATACGCGTCGCCCGGCGCGGCGCCGGCCGGCAGCGCCGTGAAGCGCAGGATGGCGCCCACGGCCAGCAGCTGCCCGTCCCGGTCCGTGACGGTCGCCCCGTCGAGCGTGGCCAGCGCGGCGAGCACGCTGGGGTCGAGCTCCGTCGCGCTGCGTCCCGCGAGCACGTGCAGCAGGTGCCGCCGCGACGGCCCCTCGCGCGCCTCGGGCTCGGAGTCGACCAGCTCCATGTCCAGCCGGTCCGCCGGGGCGACGAGCGCGCCCAGGCTCTCGAGAGGCTTGCGCAGCACGGCAAAGAGCGCACCTTCGCGCGCCTCGGACAGGTCCAGCGCAATCTGGAACAGCCGGCGCGCCAGCGCGGCGTTGCCGACCGCCTCCTCCCACAGGACATACTTCGCCTGCGCGTCCAGCAGGTGCCAGTCGGCCTGCTGAAAGGCAAACACCTCGGCGCCTTCCGCGAACACCTTGATCTCGCGGCTCGGGCTCAGCACGACGCAGACGTGGCGGTTGCCCAGCGTCGCGCGCGCGTGCGGCAGATACCGTGTGGCGCAGGGCGTGGTCACCACGGCGGTGCCGGTCACCTGCCGGCTCCAGCGGTCGATGTCGACGATATCGAGCAGCCGCCGGTCACGCGCGACCAGGAAGAGCGTGTGCAGGCCGTCGGCCAGGCGGAAGAAGCTCTTGATGGACGTGAGCTCGCCCGTGTAGTGGGGCCCGCCGCGCTCGGAGGCCGGGTAGGCGCCGACCGGATCTTCGTCGCCCTCCAGCAGCAGCACACCGGTGGCAATCGGCTGGTTCTCGTAGCTCGAGAGCGCCGCCACCCGCAGGATCTCGATGGCCTCGGCCACGCGGTCGGCCGTGCCATCGTCGCCGCGCAGCGCGTAGGCCTGCTCGTCGAAGAACGCGCCCACGTACCGATCCTCGATGGCGCCGCGGAAGAGCCCGGCACGGTCGACCATCAGGCGGGGGTTCAGGATGGCGCGGTAGCGCGCGGCCAGCACGGCGCCGATGGCGCGGGCGAACCGCACCTCGTGCGGCGTGAACGGGCGCTCCCCGGGCACGCGCAGCACGTGACGCGACCCGAACCACCGGACCGCCAGCGCGCTCGGGTCGCGCGTCGGCTCGATGGCCAGCCGGCCGTCGGAGGAAGGTGAGGGCACGGCCTCGCTCTCGAGCACGGCGCGCTCGAAGAAATGCGTCAGCGCCCGGCGCAGGTACTCGTCGTACTGGGCGCCGACGATGAGAGTGGGCGGGAGGTTCGACGGAGTGGCCACGGACGAATCGATCATAATTCAGGTACCAAGGCCGGCTCCCGGTCCCGAACGATGCGCGACACCCTCCTCGATCTCTTCCGCGATCTCGAGCGCCAGCGCGGCGAGTTCGTCGTCTGGGACGACGGCTACCGCGTGCACCGGCACACCTATCGGGCCGTGACGCGGGCCGCGCGGGCCTTTGCGGCGCGCCTGGCCGCCGCAGGCGTGGGGCGCGGAGACACGGTGATGCTCTGGGCCGAGAACCGGCCCGAGTGGATCGCGTGCTACTGGGGCACGCTCCTGACCGGGGCCATCGTCGTCCCCATCGACTACCGGTCGTCGGCGGAGTTCGCGCGGAAGATTGCGGGCATCGTGCAGGCGCGCGTCGCGATGATCGGCGAGGACGTGGCAGCAGACGGCCTGGACGGCGTGCCGGGCCTCACCGTCTGGCCTATGGCGGCGCTCGACTGGACGTCGGACGCCGATCCGCCCGGGGTGACCGTCAGCCGCGACGATGTCGCGCAGATCGTCTTCACGTCGGGCGCGACGGCCGAGCCGAAGGGCGTTGTCGTGCGGCACCGCAACATCCTCGCGAACACCGTGCCCGTCGAGCGCGAGGTGGCGAAGTACAAACCGTATGCGCGGCCGTTCCTGCCGCTGCGCTTCCTGAACCTGCTGCCGCTCAGCCACCTCTTCGGCCAGTCGATGGCTACCGCCATCCCGCCCATGGTGGACGGGACGGTGGTGTTCATGCGGAGCTTCAACCCGCAGGACATCGCCCGGCGCGTCCGGGAGTGGCGCATCTCGGTCATCGTCTGCGTGCCGAAGATTCTCGACGTGCTGCGGGAGCACGCGGTGCGGGTCGATCGGGCAGCCGCCGCCGAGCCACCGGAGGGGCGGCTGTCGATTCCGGCACGCTGGTGGCGCTACCGGGCCACGCACCGGATGTTCGGCATGAAGTTCTGGGCGTTCGTCGTCGGAGCCGCGCCGCTGCCCCCCGCGCTCGAGGAGTTCTGGAAGCGCCTCGGCTTCGTGGTCATCCAGGGCTACGGGCTGACCGAAACGGCGCCCATCGTGACGCTGAACCACCCGTTCAAGACGAGCACAGGGTCGGTCGGCAAGCCCATCGCCGGCGTCGAAGTGCGCATCGCGGAGGATGGCGAGATCCTGGTGCGGGGGGAGAACGTCACGGAAGGGTATTTTGGG
>JBFMCA010000096.1:0-18228 GCA_040754955.1 Acidobacteriota bacterium
AGGGCGGGTAGGGCGGGTAGGGTGGAGTGGGTGGTGACTGAACTCGACCGCGGCATCGACGCGCTCTACCGGGCACCGCTCGGCGAGTTCACCGCCGCCCGCAACGCGCTGGCGAAGCGCGCCGGGCCGGCGGACGCCGCGCGCGTCAAGCAGCTCGCCAAGCCGACGGTGCCGGCCTGGGCCGTCAACCAGCTCTACTGGCGCGAACGCAGAACCTATGACGCCCTCGTGAAGGCCTCCGAGGCGCTCCGGAAGGCCCACCGGCAGCTCCTGGCCGGCCGGCAGGCCGACCTGCCCGCCATCGAGGCCGCCCACCGCGACGCCCTCAAGGCGGCTACAGCCGCCATACGCGCCATCCTCCAGACGAGCGGGGAAGCCGCCACTCCGGCGACGATGGCGGCGGTGAGCGAGACGCTCCAGGCGCTGCCGTCCGACGATCCGCCCGGGCGGCTGACCAGGCCGCTCCGCCCCCTGGGCTTCGAGGCGCTCGGCACGCTGCCCACGCGCTCGTCGCTCCGCGCGGTGCCGAAGCCGGTACCGGCGGCGACGCCGGACGCCGGAGCGGCGAAGCGCGAGGCGGATGCCGCGAAGCGCGAGGCCGCGCGCGTCGCGAAGGCGCTCGACGCCGCGCGCAGGGCCGAGAAGGAGGCGCACGCCAGGCGCGTGCGTGCGCAGAAGGCGCTGGCCGCCGCCGAGCGGGCGCGCGACACACTGCAGGAGAAGCTCGACGCCGCAACCGCCGAGGTGCAGCGGCTGCGCGGCGAGCTCAGCGACAGCGGGCGCGCGGTGGAGAACGCCGTGCAGGAGCGCGAGCGGCTGGAGCGCGCGCTCGCGCGGCTCCGAGACTGACACGCACGAGGGTCACGGAGACTCGGAAACCAGGAAACCGGGGGATTCTCGAGGGGCTGTTCCCGTTCGCGCCGTGCTCCGTGTCTCCGTGGTTCCGTGACGTCGTGGCTTCGGACCAGGGTCTCTGACGGCGTCGCCGCCCGCGGCTCACGCGGTTTTCGTGTGGGCCGCGGAATCGGGCAAGATAAGAAGTCGCCGTGCCCGACGCGCCCGCCTCGCTCGACGCCATCCTCGAACAGTACTGGGGCTACACCGCCTTCCGGCCGCTCCAGCGCGAGGCCATGGACGCCGTCCTCGCCGGGCGCGACTCGCTGCTCGTGCTTCCCACCGGCGGCGGCAAGTCCATCTGCTACCAGGCGCCGGCGCTGGCCCGCGAGGGGCTCGCCATCGTCGTCTCGCCGCTCATCTCGCTGATGAAGGACCAGGTGGACACGCTCGTGGCCAACGGCGTGCCGGCCGCGTGCTACCACAGCGCGATGCCGGCAGAGGAGCGGTCCGCGGTGGCGCGCGGTCTCCGCGAGGGTCGCTACCGGCTGCTGTACGTGGCGCCGGAACGGCTGGTGGGCGAGGGCGCCAATGGTTTTCGCACGCTCGTCAGCGGCCAGCCGCCGCGCTTCGTCGCCATCGACGAAGCCCACTGCATCAGCCAGTGGGGCCACGACTTCCGCCCCGAGTACCGCCAGCTCGCCGCGCTGCGCCGCCAGTGGCCCGACGTCAGCTTGCACGCCTACACGGCCACGGCCACCGAGCGCGTCCGGCGCGACATCGTGGCGCAGCTCGAGCTGCGGCACCCGCTCGTGCTGGTTGGCTCGTTCGATCGGCCCAACCTCTTCTACCGGGTCCGTCCCCGGGCCACACTCAAGAAGCAGGTCATCGAGGTCGTCGAGCGCCATCGGGGCCAGGCCGGCATCATCTACTGCCCGTCGCGCAAGGAGGTGGACGCGCTCGCCGCCTGGCTCGTCGAGCGCGGCTACCGCGCCCGACCGTACCACGCGGGGCTCTCCGACGATGAGCGCCACGCCAGCCAGGACGCCTTTCTCGACGAGTCGATCGACATCGTCGTGGCCACGGTGGCCTTCGGCATGGGCATCGATCGATCGGACGTGCGCTTCGTGCTGCACGCCGGCGCCCCGCAGTCGCTCGAGCACTACCAGCAGGAGTCGGGCCGCGCCGGCCGGGACGGTCTCGAGGCCGAGTGCGTGCTCATCTACTCGGCGGCCGATTTCCTCAAGTGGCGCGTCATGCTCGAGCGCAACGGCGAGCTGACCGATGCCCGGCGGAGCCTGCTGCGCGACATGGAGCGCTACGCGACGAGCGTGGGCTGTCGCCACCGCCGGCTGGTGAGCTACTTCGGCGAACCCTACACGAAGGACGACTGCGGCGCGTGCGACTACTGCCTGGGCGAGCTGGAGGCCGTGGACGATTCGGTGACGCTGGCGCGCAAGATTCTGAGCACGGTGGCACGAGTGGGGCAGCGCTTCGGCGCCGGCCACGTCATCAACGTGCTGCGCGGGAGCGACACCGAACAGGTGGCCGCCCGCGGCCACCGCGCGCTGAGCGTGTTCGGCCTGCTCGCCGACGCCTCGACCGACGAGGTGCGCGGCTACATCGACCAGCTCCTGGCCCACGGCCTGCTGCACCAGACCGACGACGGCTACCCCGTGCTGCAGTTGACGCCGGACGGCGTGGCGCTGCTCCGGGACGCGTCGGCGGCGCCCGATCTGTCGCTGGCGCGCCAGCGCAAGCCGAAGAAGGACGCGGCGCCGATCCGGTCGAAGGTGGAAGCCGAGTCGTGGGAGGGCGTCGACCGCGATCTCTTCGAGCGGTTGCGCGCCATGCGGCTCACGGTGGCCCGCCAGCGCGGCGTGCCGCCCTACGTCATCTTCCACGACACGACGCTCCGCGAGCTGGCGCGGCACAAGCCCGCGACGCTCGAGGCCCTGCGCCACATCTACGGCGTCGGCGAGCGCAAGGCCGACGACCTGGGCAAGCTCGTGATCGAGACCATACACGGCTCCTGAGGCGAGGTGTGCGATGCGGATTCTGGACGGCTTCGACTGGTCGACCCCCTTCATCGCGGACGCGTGCGCGATGCTGGGCCTCGCCGTGCGCACGGCGCCGCCCGGGATGCGCCCCCTGCGGCGCGGCGCGAAGGCCGCCGGCCCCGCGCGTCCGGCCCGCCACGCCGGAAGCGTGGACGTGTTCCTCGAGGCCATCGCCGGCGCCGAGGCCGGCGACGTGCTCGTCATCGACAACGGGGGCCGGCTGGATGAGGGCTGCATCGGCGATCTCGTGGCCGGCGAGGCGAAGGTGGCCGGCCTGGCCGGCCTCGTGGTCTGGGGCGCCCACCGCGACACCGCCGCGATCGACGCGCTCGATATCCCGGTCTTCTCGCTCGGCACCTGCCCGGTCGGTCCGCGCGAGCTCCGATCCCGCTCGCCGCACGCGCTGCAGGCCGCCTCGCTCTCGCACGTCACGGTGACCCGCGACGACGTGGTGTTTGCCGATGACGACGGCGTCATGGTGGTGGAGGGCGCCTCGCTCGAGCGGGTGGTGGAGGCCGCGCGCGACATCGCGTACCGCGAGCAGGCCCAGGCCGCGCGGCTCCTGGGCGGCGAGCGGCTGAGCGCGCAGCTCCGCCTCGACGAGTACGTCCAGAAGCGGCGCGAGGCTCCCGAGTACACCTTCCGGGATCACATCAAGTCGCTCGGCGGCGCCATCGAGATCTGAGGCCAGCCCCTGCCGCCGCCGCGAGGGCGGGGTATGATCGGGCTGGATGCACCGCCAGTACCTCCACGTCGAGGGCCGGACGACCGCGTACTTCGACACCGCGCCCGGACGAGCCGACCTGCCCGTGGCGGCGCTCATCCATGGTTTCCCGCTCGACGCGAGCATGTGGGAAGCCCAGCTCCGCCACCCGCCGCCAGGCTGGCGCCTGATCGCCCCGGACCTGCGGGGCTTCGGCGGTTCCACCGACGTGGAGGCCTCGGCGCCGTCGATCGACGACTACGCCGACGACGTGGTGGATGTTCTGCGGGCGCTCGACATCCCCGGCGCTGTCGTGGCGGGGCTGTCGATGGGCGGCTACGTCACCTTTGCGATCCTCCGTCGCGCGCCGGCCCTGGTCCGCGCCATCGTCCTCGCCGACACCCGCGCCGGGGCCGACTCGCCGGAGGCCCGCGAGGGCCGGCGCGCCATGCTCGCGCTCCTGGACCGCGAGGGCCCGGCCGGCGTGGCGACGCAGCTCCTGCCGCGGCTCCTGTCCGAGCACACCCGGCAGACGCGGCCCGATGTGGAATCGGGCGTGCGGCGGCTGACGAAACAGCAGTCGGCGCAGGCCATCCGCGGCGCCCTCGTCCGGCTCATGACGCGGCCCGACGCGACGTCCGAGCTGGCCGGCTGCGCCGTGCCGGCGCTCGTCATCGTGGGCGAGCACGACGCGATCACGCCGGTCGACGAGGCCCGCCGGCTGGCCGGCGGGCTGCCAGACGCGGAGCTGGCCGTGATTCCGCACGCCGGGCACATGGCGAACATCGAGCAACCCGATGCCTTCTCATCGGCACTTGCCGCGTTCCTGGCGCGCCTCTAAGGCTGGCGTCCTGCGCGCGCTGGCCGCGCTCGCGCTGGCCATCGCCGTCTCGGCGGCCGGGCAGCCGTCGAGCAGCCCCGGCGTCGACCCGCTGCACCGGCCCCTCGACGCGCTGCTCGACATGTACGTGCGCGACGGCCTCGTCTACTACAACGCGCTCAAGGCGCTGCCGGGCCCCCTCGAGGAGTACCTGCAGGCGCTGGCGGCGGTGCCGCCGGCCACCATCAACGGGTGGCCGCGCGAGCGGCAGGTCGCGTTCTGGCTGAACGCTTACAACGCGCTGGTGCTCGACACGGTGGTGGACCACTATCCGATTCGCGGGCGATCGCCGGCGTATCCGGCCGCGAGCATTCGCCAGATTCCCGGCGCCTTCGACGGCCGGACTCACCGGGTAGGTGGCCGCACGCTCACGCTGGACGCGCTCGAAACCGAGCTGCTGACGCTCTCCGGCGACGCCCGCGTCGTGCTGGCGCTCGGCCGCGGGGCCATCGGCGGCGGCCGCCTGCGCAGCGAGGCCTTCGCCGCGTCCCGGCTGGACGCGCAGCTCGAGGCCGTGGCCCGGGAGGCCGTGACGCGGCACGAGATTGTGCGGCTCGACGCGGGCGCGGGCCTCATCAGTCTCAGCCCGCTCTTCTCGTGGCGTGACGACGCGTTCATCGTGTCCTACGCCGGCCGCGCGCGGCCCGAGTTCGCGTCGCGGAGCCCGATCGAGCGCGCCGCGCTGGCGCTCATCGAGCCGGCGCTTCTCGCAGCCGAGCGCGAGTTCATCGGACGGAACGGCTTTCGCGTGGCGTTTCACGAGTTCGACTGGCGGCTCAACGATCTGTCGGGCGGACGATAGGACGAGGCATGGATCTGCAACTGGCTGGAAAGGTCGCCGTCGTCACGGGCGGCAGCCGCGGGCTGGGATTCGCCAGCGCCCGCGCGATGGCCGTCGAAGGGTGTCACGTCGTCATCTGCGCGCGCACGGCCGGTCCGCTGCAGGCGGCCGCGGCCGCCCTGGCGGCCACCGCCGGCGCCGGCGCGCGCGTCGTGCCGGTCGCCGCCGACGTCTCGACCGAAGCCGGCGTCAGGCAGGTCATCGAGACCGCCGCCGCCGAGCTCGGCGGCCTGGACATCCTCGTGAACAACGTCGGGCTGGCGCGCGGCGGCGATCTCGAGGCCACCACCGACGCCGACTGGCAGGAGGCCTTCGACCAGACGCTCTTCCCGGCCATCCGCGCCTCGCGCCTCGCCGTGCCGATCATGCGCGCGCGGGGCGGCGGCGTCATCATCCACATCACGTCCATCTTCGGCCGCGAGGCCGGCGGCCGCATGGCCTATAACGCCGTGAAGGCGGCCGAGATCAGCCTCGGCAAGTCGATGGGCCAGCAGCTCGCGAAGGACAACATCCGCGTGCTGAGCGTGGCGCCGGGCTCCATCCTCTTCCCGGGCGGCTCATGGCACAAGCGTCAGCAGGCCGACCCCGAGGGCATCGCCGAGTTCGTCCGGCGCGAGCTCCCGTTCGGCCGCTTCGGAACGGCCGAGGAGGTGGGCGACGTCGTCGCGTTTCTCGCCAGCCCCCGCGCGAGCTGGATCGCGGCGACGGCCGTCGTGGTGGACGGAGGGCAGACGCGCGGGTTCTAAGATTAAGGGGTTCTGAACACCGCCCAGTAGAGGGGCAGCCCCGCCAGCACCACGCCGAAGGTCACCGACGTCCACAGCGGGTCGGCAATGACGGCGTTCACGACCAGGTAGATGGCCGCCGCGATGAAGACCGCCGGCACGTACGGGTAGCCGACGACCTTGTACGGCCGGTGCAGGTGCGGCTGCGTGCGGCGGAGCGTGTAGATGGCGGCGACGCTCAGGGCGTAGAAGGGCCACATCGCCAGCACGAACGTGTCGGTCAGCTGCTCGAAGGTCTGCGTCATCACCATGCCCACGCCCAGCGCTGCCGCGAGCAGGATGGCCACGTACGGCGTGCGGAACCTCGGGTGGACGGCGGCGATGGGCGTGAAGAACAGCTTGTCGTCCGCCATGGCGAAGAAGATGCGCGGCGAGGCGAGCATGCTGCCCATGAGCGACCCGAAAGTCGAGATCATCACCACCACCGAGACGAACGACGCGCCAATCTGGCCGAAGATGGCCGATAGCGTATCCGCCGCGATGAGGCGCGATTCGGGCATCTTCTCGATGGGGTTCACGTAGAGGTATGCCATGTTCGCGGACAGGTAGATGCCGATGATGAGCGCCGTCCCGATGATGATGGCGCGCGGCAGGTTCCGCTGCGGGTCCTTGACTTCACCGCTCGCAAAGGAGAGGTCCGCGAAGCCGTCGTAGGCCCAGAGCACCGAGATGAGCGCGAGGCCGAAGAGGCCCGCCTCGACCGGCGCGCCGCCCGCCGTCAGGTGGCTCCAGCTTGCGCCGTGTCCGCCCCCAAGGGCCACGGAGGCCAGGACGAGCAGGGCCAGGGCGCCGAACTTGGTGATGGTCGACAGGCCCGTCAGCAGGGCGCCCAGCTTCACGCCCACGATGTTCGTCGTGGCCGCGAACACGATGGCCCCGGCGGCGAGATAGTCGGCCCAGAGGGGATGGGTGTTGGGGTCGATGCCGAACACCCGCAGGAAGTACTCCCCGAACACCGTCGAGATGCCGCCGAGCGCCGACGCACGGATGAGCACGAGCTGCGCCCACCCGTAGAGGAAGGCATAAGGCCGTCCCCAGCCCTCCCGGAGGTAGACATACATGCCCCCCGTCTCGGGCATGGCCGCCGCGAGCTCCGCGAAGGCCAGCGCGCCGCAGAGCACCACCAGCCCGCCGAGGACCCAGACGGCCAGCATGAGCGTGGGATCGGGGACCCGCGAGGCAATCACGGCCGGGGTCCGGAAAATGCCGCCGCCGATGGTGATGCCGATGACGATGCCGATGGAGGCCCAGAGGCCGAGACTGCGGACGAGGGTGGGCATAGAGGCGCCAATATAATTGAAGTGTGGCCGCCGGCACAGGCCTCGTGGGAACCACGCTCCAGCAGTACAAGGTCGTCGACCGCCTCGGCAGCGGGGGGATGGGGGAGGTCTACCTGGCCGAGGACACGCGGCTCGGCCGGCGCGTGGCGCTCAAGTTCATCGGGACGGCCGAATCGGGCGACCCGGATGCCCGGACGCGACTCGTCCGCGAGGCCCGTGCGGCCGCTGTCCTTCGGTCACCGCACATTGCCGTCACCTACGACCTGGGTGAGCACGACGGCCGGCTCTTCATCGCCATGGAGTACGTCGAGGGCGAGCTGCTGTCGGCGCGCATCGCCCGCGGGCCGCTGCCGGTGCCCGACGGGCTCGACGTGGCCATGCAGGTGGCCGACGCGCTCGACGAGGCGCACAGCCACGGCATCGTCCACCGCGACATCAAGAGCGCGAACCTCATCGTGACGCCGCGGCAGCTCGTGAAGGTGCTCGACTTCGGGCTGGCGCGCCTGACGTCGGGCCCGTCCCCGGCCGAGGTCCACACCATGGCGGGTCTGACGGCGCCGGGGCTGGTGCTCGGCACGCTCAGCTACATGGCGCCCGAGCAGCTGCGCGGGCAGCCCGCCGACCACCGGGCGGATCTGTTCGCGCTGGGGGTCGTGCTCTACGAGATGCTGGCGGCGCGCCTGCCGTTTGCGGCCGACACCATGCCGGACATCGCGGATCGCATCCTGAACCACGAGCCCGACGCCATCGCGCGCTGGAACTACGGGGTGCCGGCCGAGGTGGAGACGATTCTGCGGAAGGCGCTCGAGAAGCGCGCCGATTTCCGCTACCAGTCGGCGCGCGAGCTGTACGTGGACCTGTTCAACGCCCGGCGCCGGCTGAGCGGCGCCGAGTCGTCGCACCGCGGGTCTGCCGTCTGGCGCGGCCCCATCGACTTCACCGATCCGGCCTCGCCGCTGCCGGCGCGGCCGCCCCTTGGCGCGGCCGCCAGCGCGGCGGCGGGGCAGCACGGGCTGGCGGTGCTCACCTTCGCCAACATCACCCGCGATCCGGCGGACGAGTGGATCGGCCTCGGCATCGCGGAGACGCTGACCGCCGACCTGCGGCACGTGCGGAACCTCACCGTCATCCCGCGCGAGCAGATCTTCGACCAGCTCCGCAACGTCGCCGCGTCCGCCGCGGGCCTCGACGAGCGGCAGGCCATCGACATCGGCCGGCGCGTGGGCGCCTGGTGGGTCCTCACCGGCGGCTATCAGCACCTCGGGTCGCGCCTGCGCGTGACGGCCAACCTCGTGGAGGTTGCGGTCGGCCGCCTGGTGACGACCGTGAAGCTCGATGGCGCGGTCGAGGAGCTGTTCGACCTGCAGGACTCGCTCGTCAAGCAGGTCGCCGCGGCCCTGCAGCTCGGCGTCGATTCGGCCATCGCCGGCCGCGAGCCCCGCGCCGAGCCGGCGTCGCTCGAGGCGTACGAGGCGTACTCGCGCGGCATGCTCAACCTCCGCATGGCGGGGCGCGAGTCGTTCGAGCGGGCCATCTCGCTCTTCGAGCGCGCCATCCAGCTCGACGGGTCGTACGCGGAGGCGTACGCGGGCCTCGGCGCGGCGCTGCAGCTCAAGGCCTCGTTCCTCTCGCTGCCCGACCTCAACGAGAAGTCCATCGCCATGCTGCACAAGGCGTTGGCGATCAAGCCCACCCTCGTCGAGGCGCAGGTCCGCCTCGGCCAGTCGCTCGTCACGCGCCACGACACCGACGAGGGCGTGCGCCTGCTCGAGGACGCGGTCAGGCGTGAGCCCCGCAGTGCGCAGGCGCACGGCACGCTGGGGCGGGCGTACTGGCTCGGCCAGGGCCGCGTCGACGCCGCCATCCGCGAGCTGGAGACGGCCGTCGCCCTCAACCCGGAGTCGGGCTACGCGCACCTGCAGCTGGCGCTCCTCTACGCCATGAGCGGCCGGCTCGACGAGGCGGGCCGCGCCGCCCAGGCCGCCGTCGCGCTCCAGGAGCAGGCCATGTCCGGCACCCAGGGCCTCCTGGTCGTCGGCGCCCACACGCGCCTGGGGTACGTGCACTACCTGGCCGGCCGCTACGACGAGGCGCTCGCCGAGTACCGCCGCGAGCTCGAGTTCCTCTCCGCCACCGACCACGTCCTGCGGGAGCGCACGCTCATCGAGATCAACCAGAAGCTGGGCGCCGCCCACCTGCGCCGCGGCGATGCCAATGCCGCCGAGCAGCACTTCGCGCGGGCTCAGTCGGCCTTCGAGGCGCGTCTGGCCGCAGGCTCCGACGACGCCTCCACGCGGTACTACATCGCGACCCTCGCCGCGCTGCGCGGCGACGCCGTGGAGGCCGCACGGCATCTGGACCGGCCGCTCCGCGAGCTGCCGGCGCTCACGCGGTGGCGGATCGCGCGCGATCCGGATTTCCAGTCCGTCCTCGACCGTTCTCCCCTGAAGGAGCTGCTCGCATGAGACTCGCGTTCATGGTGATGATGGGCCTGGCGCTGGCCGCGCCGGCCGGCGCCCAGGAACCCGGCGTTGACGAGGAGGGGTGCAAGGAGTCGGCCCTGCTCAGCCGCATGCCCGGTTGCGGCATCTACGAGTGCTCCACCAAGGAGTTCGACGCGGCCGAGGTCGTCGTCAACATGGCCGGCGACACGCGGCGGCTCGAAGGCCAGGTCGAGATCCTCGCGTTGATCTGCCCCGAGAAGGGCTCGCCCCTGCAGCTCCAGCGCAACGCCGAGGCCGCGCTCCGCAAGGCTGGCTACACCGTCGTGTTCACCGGCGCGCACGACGGCCACTCGTACCCGGCGGTCACCGCGCACAAGGGCGCGCAGTGGGTGTCGGTGCAGGCCGGCATGTACAACGAGTTTCCGCAGTACACGCAGACGGCGGTGCTGGTGCAGGCGATGGCCCAGGAGATGACCGCCGCGGCGAAGCAGATGGCCGACGCCCTCGCCGGGAGCGGGCGGGTGGACGTCTACGGCATCACCTTCGCCACCGGACAGGCCACGCTGACCAGCGAGTCCGAGGCGGTGCTGGCCGATGTGGTCGCCGTCCTGCAGGCGACGCCCGATCTGCGCCTCCGCGTCGAGGGGCACACCGACAACGTCGGCGACACGGCCGCCAACCAGAAGCTCTCCGAGGCCCGCGCCGCGGCCGTCGTGGCCTGGCTGACCGCGCGCGGCATCGACGCCGGGCGCCTGGTCGCCGCAGGCTTCGGCGACACGCAGCCGGTGGCCGACAACGCGACGCCCGAAGGCCGGGCGAAGAACCGCCGGGTCACGCTGGCGCGGCAGTAGGGTTTCGCCTGTTTTCGCCTTTCGCCGGGTGATCGTGTAGGATCGCCCACAATTGCCCATGGCGTCAGACCGACCGATCCACGCCTCGGGCCCGGCCGCGTCGGGCCTCGTGCCCGTCGCGCGCGGCGGCGAGCGCAAGGCAATCGCGCTCCAGACCGCGCTCGAGCGGCTGGCGCCCGGCCCGCTGGGCGACCGTCCTGACACGCCCGACGAGGTCATCACCGCCGTGCGGCGGCTGCCGCCCGTCGAGGCGCGGTACGCACCGTTCCCGGACGCGCTCGACCCGCGGCTCCGCGCGGTCCTCGAACGCCGCGGCATCCGGCAGCTCTACTCGCATCAGGCCGAGGTCTTCGGACACGTCGCCTCGGGCCGGCACGTCGTGGTCACGACGCCCACGGCGTCGGGCAAGACGCTCTGCTACAACCTGCCGGTGCTGAACGCCGTCCTCACCGAGCCCGAGACGCGCGCGCTCTACCTGTTCCCGACCAAGGCGCTGGCGCAGGACCAGATGGCGGAGCTGCACGAGCTGGCGGGCCTGCTGGGCGAGGCGGGCGGCGGCGAGATCGGCGTCCACACCTACGACGGCGACACGCCGCAGGACGCGCGCCGGACCATCCGGACCCGCGCGCACGTGGTGCTCAGCAATCCCGACATGCTGCACTCGGGCATCCTGCCGCACCACCCGCGCTGGGCGAAGCTCTTCGAGAACCTCCGCTACATCGTCCTCGACGAGCTGCACGCGTATCGGGGCGTTTTCGGCAGCCATCTGGGAAACGTCCTGCGCCGGCTGGCGCGAGTGTGCCGGCACTACGGGTCGTCGCCGCAGTTCATCTGCTCGTCGGCGACGATCGCGAACCCGCGCGAGCTGGCCGAGCGGCTGGCCGAGCGCCCCTTCGTGCACGTGGCCGAGAACGGCGCGCCCCGCGGGGAGAAGCTGTTCGTGTTCGTGAACCCGCCGGTCGTCAACCGCGAGCTCGGCATCCGGCGGTCGTACCTGGCCGAGGCGCGGCGGGTGGCGGGCGAGTTCCTCCGGCGGGGGCTGCAGGTCATCGTCTTCGCGCAGAGCCGGCTGGCGACCGAGATTCTCACCACCTACCTGAAGGAGGACTTCGAGGACGCCGGCCTGCCGGATCTCATCCGCGGCTACCGCGGCGGCTACCTCCCGAACCGGCGGCGGGAGATCGAGCGCGGCCTGCGCGACGGGCTCGTGCGCGGCGTCGTGTCGACCAACGCGCTGGAGCTCGGCATCGACATCGGCGCGCTCGACGTGGCCGTCATGGCGGGCTATCCGGGCACCATCGCCTCCACCTGGCAGCGGGCCGGGCGCGCCGGCCGGCGCGAGTCGCGCTCGGCGGCCGTCATGGTCGCGTCGAGCGCGCCCGTCGACCAGTTCGTCGTGCGGCACCCGACGTATTTTTTCGACGCCTCGCCCGAGCACGCGCTGGTCAACCCCGACAACCTGCACATCCTGGTCAACCACGTGAAGTGCGCGGCGTTCGAGCTGCCGATGACGACCGGCGAGGTGTGGGGCAGCGTGGACGTCCAGGAGGTGTTGGGCGTGCTGCAGGAGGCCGGCCTCGTGCATCGATCGGGCGGCGACGAGAACGGGCAGTGGAACTGGACGAGCGAGTCGTATCCGGCCGACGCGGTGAGCCTGCGATCGATCTCGTCCGACAACTTCGTCGTGGTGGATCGGACGCGGGGTTCGACGGTGATCGCCGAGACCGACTTCACGAGCGGGCCGTCGATGCTCCACCCCAAGGCCATCTACATCGTCGAGGGCCGGCTGTACCAGGTGGAGCGGCTCGATTTCGACGGCCGCAAGGCATACGTCCGCGAAGTCGACTGCGACTACTACACCGACGCGATCGACTACACCAAGGTGACGGTGCTCGAGCGCTTCGCGAGCGACGCGCGGGGCGTGGCGAACCACGGCGAGGTGCACGTCGTGTCGCGCGTCGTGGGGTTCAAGAAGATCCGCTTCTACACGAACGAGAACGTCGGATCGGGCGAGCTCGACCTGCCCGAGCAGCAGATGCACACGACGTCGTACTGGCTGGAGGTGCCGCGCGAGGTGATGGCGGCGCTCCCGTTCGCGGCCGACGACCGGCGCGACGGCGTCTTCGGCCTCGCGTTCGCCATGAAGCAGGTGGCCTCGCTCCTGCTGATGTGCGACCAACGCGATCTGGGCCTGTCGATCGACAATTCGGGGTCGGGCCTGTCGGCAGAAACCGCACAGAGGCCCGACGCCGGACTGGAGGCGCCGCGCATCTTCCTGTACGACGCCTATCCGGGCGGCATCGGCTTCTCGCAGCCGCTCTTCGGCATGCACCACCAGCTCGCCGCCCGCACGCGCGACCTCATCCTCGGCTGCGGGTGCGAGAGCGGATGCCCGAGCTGCGTCGGCCCCGTGGGGCACACGGGCCCGCAGGCCAAGACCGTGGCGCTGCGCCTGCTCGACCACCTCGTGGAGGCCTCCGCGGCCCGTGCCGTCGGCCCCGCGACGGCGGCCGACGAGGTCCCCTTTTAGGCCATGGCACGCGATCTGGGCGATCGCCTGCGGCAGGTGCTGGGCACGGTGCCCCGGCTTGCGCCGGAGACGCGCGCGCCCGAGCCCCGCGCGTGCCCGGCCGGCCCCGGCGGCGCGTCGCCGGAGGCCGCCGCCGCCCTCGGCGGGCGCCTCGTCGAGCGGGAGGACGGCGCCGTCATCGTCATCGAGCGCCGCTACCCGTCGGCCGCGCGGTACGGCCGGTCGCGCATCGGCGACCTCGTCGACGCGCTGCTCGGCGGCAGCGACGCGCTTGCGACGTTGGCCCGCGTCTGGCCCGCCAGCGCGGGCGCGCGAGGCGACGCGCTCTGCTTTGTCGATCTCGAAACCACCGGGTTGGCCGGCGGGGCCGGCACGCAGGCGTTTCTGGTCGGCTGCGCCGTCGCGGACGCGGACGGCATCACCGTGCGGCAGTTCCTGCTGCCCGGCTTCGAGCACGAGCGGGCGCTGCTCGCCGAGCTCGACGCCTGGGCGCCCGTCCCGCACGCGCTCGTCACCTACAACGGGCGGTCGTTCGATCTGCCGCTGCTCGAAACCCGGTACCTGTTCCACCGCCGCGCGTGTCCCTTCGCCGAGCGGCCGCACCTCGACATGCTCCACGCCGCGCGCCGGCTGTGGCGCAGCCGGCCGGCCATCGCGGGCCCGCCGCTCGACGATGACAGCTGTCGCCTGACCGTGCTCGAGCGGCACCTCGCCGGCGTCGCGCGGGTCGGCGACGTGCCCGGCTTCGAGATCCCGTCGCGCTTCTTCCAGTTCGTCCGCGACGGACGGCCCGAACCGCTCGCAGCCGTGGTCGAGCACAACCGGCTCGATCTCGTGTCGCTGGCGCTCGTCACCGCGCGTGCGATCGGCCTCGTGCAGCGCGGCCCCGCGGCGACGGCCAACGCCCGGGAGTGTCTGGGCCTGGGGAAGATCTTCGCGCGCGCGGGCGCCGCCGAGAATGCGGAGGCGTGCTTCGCCCACGCGGCGGACCTGGCAGGCCGCGTCGGGCGCGAGCCGCAGGTGCGCGGCGAAGCGCTCAAGTGGCTGGCCTGGACGCGCCGGCGCGCCGGGCGCCTCGCCGAGGCGGCGGAGGCCTGGCGCGCGATCCTCGACACGCCGGGCTGCCCGCGCGCCCTCAGGCGCGAGGCCCGCGAGGCCCTCGCGATACACCACGAGCACCGCTCACGCGACCTCGAGTCGGCCCGGGCGTTCGTGCTGGACGTGCTGGCGGACGATGACGAGGCGCGGCGGGCCGATGCCGAACACCGGCTCCGCCGCATCGAGCGGAAACTCCAGCGGCGGGTGCCAGGCGGCCTGATGGCTGCCCTCGACGAGTCGTCGTGAGGCGCCTGCGCCAGCCCGGCAGGACCCTGGCTTAGCTTGCGGCCGGCCGGCCCTTCTTGGCGGCCTTCTTGTCCTTGGCGGCCTTGGTCGCCTTCGCCACCGTCTTGCGCTTCTCGACGGTCTGCGCGCCGAACTTCTTCGTGAACCGATCGACCCGGCCCTCGGTGTCGATGAGCTTCTGGCGGCCCGTGAAGAACGGGTGGCAGTTCGAGCAGATTTCGAGGTGGAGGTCCTTGCGGGTCGACCTCGTCTTCCAGCTTGCGCCGCAGGCGCAGTGGACCGTGACCTCGTGGTACTCGGGGTGGATGCCTGCTTTCACGACGTGCTCCTTGGTTGGCCGGATCCGGGCCCCGACGGCCGCTTTCCGGCGCGAGACGGCAAACTCCTATTATACATACCCGGTCCCGCCGCCCCGCCCCCGGCGGGGCCTACCAGGCCGGCTGCTGCTGCGTCAGGCAGTGGATGGCGCCGAGACCCCAGATGAGGGCGCGGCAGTCCACCCCGACGACGGCCCGGTCCGGCAGGCGGCGGCGGAGCACGGCCAGCGCGCGCCGGTCGCGATCCCTCTGGCCGAAGGTGGGTACGAGCAGGGCCTGATTGACGAAGTAGAAGTTCAGGTACGTCGCGGGCAGCCGCTGGCGGGCGTGCACGATCGGCCGGGGCATGGGCAGCTCGACGATGTCGAACGGCCGTCCGGCCTGGTCGCGCGCCCGCCCGAGCGCCTGCCGCGCCTCGCGCAGCACGTGGTAGTTGGCGTCGCGTCGGTTGTCCTCGACGCCCACCGCGATGGTCCGCTCGTCGAGGAAGCGGGCCAGGTCGTCGACGTGCCCGTCGGTGTCGTCTCCCGCGATGCCGTCGCCGAGCCACACGACGTGGGACTGTCCGTAGTAGTCCTTCAGATACGTTTCGATCTGCTTCTTCGAGAGCCCCGGGTTTCGGTTGGGGTTGAGCAGGCACGACGTGGTCGTGAGCAGCGTTCCTGCGCCGTTCACGTCGATGGCGCCGCCCTCCATGACGATGCCCCCCGCGTCGAACACCGGCAGGCCCAGCGCCTCGGCCACGCGCGTCGGCACCGCATCGTCGGCGTCGTACGGCGGATACTTGCCGCCCCACGCGTTGAAGCCCCAGTCGACGACGGCGGCCTCGGTGCGGCCGCGGCGGCGGCGCAGCACGAAGGCGGGGCCGTGGTCGCGGGTCCAGCACTCGTTGGTCGGGATGTGGTGCACGCGCACGCGGCGCGGGGGAATGCCGGCCGCCCCCACGAGCGCGCGGACGAGGCGCTCGTAGTTGCCGTTCGGGACGTTCAGGTGGACCGGCTCGAACGCGGCGATGGCGCCGATGACGCGCAGGACGTCCACGATGGACTCGTGGTACCGATCGGGGAAGGAGATGCCTTCGGGGCGCGGCCAGGAGATCCACGTGGCGCGGTGGCGCCGCCACTCGGGCGGGAAGCTGAAGCCGTGGCTGGCCGGCGTGCCCGTGAGGCGCCTAATCACGGAAGCGCCTGGTGAGGTCGCCGTAGGCATCGATGCGCCGGTCGCGCAGGAACGGCCAGTGGGTCCGGCTGAACTCCACCCGGGCCAGGTCGCAGTCGGCGACGATGACCTCCTCGGCGTCGGCCGAGGCCCGATGCGTGATGCTGCCGTCGGGCGCGGCGATGAACGACTGGCCCCAGAACTCGATGCCGTCGCGGCTCACCGGCGCGCCGTCCTCGCCGCGGACGAGCTCGCGGCCGATGCGGTTGGGCACGCACACCCAGCAGCCGTTGGCGATGGCGTGAGCCCGCTGGACGGTCTCCCAGGCGTCGTGCTGCGCGTCGCCGTGCTCGGCGCGCTCGGAGGGGTGCCAGCCGATGGCGGTGGGGTAGAACAGGATCTCGGCGCCGGCGAGCGCCGTCAGCCGGGCGCCCTCGGGAAACCACTGGTCCCAGCACACCAGCACGCCGATGGTGGCGTGCCTCGTCTTCCAGGCGCGGAAGCCCGTGTCGCCGGGCGTGAAGTAGAACTTCTCGTAGTAGAGCGGATCGTCCGGGATGTGCATCTTGCGGTACACGCCGAGGATCGATCCGTCCGCGTCGATGACGACAGCCGTGTTGTGGTACACGCCGGCGGCGCGCCTCTCGAAGAGCGAGCCGATGATGACCGCCCCGTGCTCCCGGGCGAGGCGGCAGAAGGCGTCGGTCGAGGGCCCCGGGATGGACTCGGCGAGGGCGAAGAAGCGGTGGTCCTCCGCCTGGCAGAAGTACTGGGACCGGAACAGCTCCTGGGTGCAGACGATCCGGGCGCCGCCGGCGAGCGCGCGCTCGACCAGGGCGACCTGCCGCGCGAGGTTGGCGGCGGGATCCTCCCCGCAGGCCATCTGCGTGAGGCCGACTCTCACCACGCGCGCGGCCCTACCTGCCATTCTGCATCGCGGCCAGGAACTCGGCGTTGCTCTTCGTCTTGCCCATCTTCGAGAGCAGCAGCTCCATCGCCTCCACCGGCGAGAGCGGCGTGAGCACCCGCCGCAGCACGTAGACGCGGCTCAGATCCTCCTTCGCCATCAGCAGCTCCTCCTTGCGGGTACCGCTCTTCTGGATGTCGATGGCGGGGAAGACGCGCCGATCGGCGAGCTTCCGATCGAGGTGCACCTCCATGTTGCCGGTGCCCTTGAACTCCTCGAAGATGACCTCGTCCATGCGCGATCCGGTGTCGACGAGCGCGGTGGCGACGATGGTGAGCGAGCCGCCCTGCTCGAGGTTCCGCGCGGCGCCGAAGAAGCGCTTCGGCCGCTGGAGGGCGTTGCTGTCCACGCCGCCCGACAGAACCCTGCCCGAGGTCGGGACGATCGTGTTGTAGGCGCGCGCGAGGCGCGTGATCGAGTCGAGCAGGATGACGACGTCCTTGCGGTGTTCGACCAGGCGCTTGGCCTTCTCGATGACCATCTCCGCCACCTGCACGTGGCGCTGCGCGGGCTCGTCGAAGGTCGACGAGATGACCTCGCCGCGCACCGAGCGCTGCATGTCGGTGACTTCCTCCGGCCGCTCGTCGATGAGCAGGACGATGAGGTACACCTCCGGGTGATTCGTGGTAATCGCGTTGGCAATCGCCTGGAGGAGCATAGTCTTGCCCGTGCGGGGCGGCGCCACGATGAGGCCACGCTGGCCCTTGCCGAGCGGCGTCATCAGGTCCATGACGCGCGTCGACAGGTTCTCCGGGTCGGCCTCGAGCCGCACGCGGTCCTGCGGGTAGAGCGGCGTCAGGTTCTCGAAGAACACCCGCTCGCGGCCGCGCGCCGGCGGCTCGAAGTTGACCGCTTCGACCTTGATGAGCGCGAAGTAGCGCTCGCCGTCCTTGGGCGGCCGGATCTGGCCGGCAATGGTGTCGCCGGTGTGCAGGTCGAACTTGCGAATCTGGGATGGCGACACGTAGATGTCGTCCGGCCCCGCCAGGTAGTTGTAGTCGGGCGCCCGCAGGAAGCCGAAGCCGTCCGGCAGCACTTCCAGCACCCCTTCCGAGAAGATGAGCCCCGACTTCTCGGCCCGCGCGCGCAGGATCTCGAAGATGAGCTCCTGCTTGCGCATGCCCGTGGCGCCCGGAATCTCGAGGTCGCGGGCAATCTTCGTCAGCGCCGTGACGCCGAGGTCCTTCAGGGCCGAGAGGTCGAGCGTGGCGGGCTCGCTGGCGGGGGCGGGTCC
>JBFMCA010000097.1:0-17891 GCA_040754955.1 Acidobacteriota bacterium
GGGGCGGGTGGGGCGGGTGGGGCGGGTCTGGCGGGTGGCGTATACGTCGTCCGCCACAACGGCTCGCTGAACCTCATCACGCTGCGCTATCGGCTGAGGGACGCAGCCATCCGCGGCGCGAAGGCCCCGTTCACGATCGGCAAGGACGAGTTCCCGGCCGGGTCGTTGCTGGTGCCCGCATCCGATCGTGCCCGCGACGCCATCGTGGCGCTCGGACTGCAGGCCACAGCCGTGGCCGCGGCCCCAGAGGTCGAGACGGTCGACGTGGATCTGCCGCGCCTCGCCGTGTACACGACGTGGGCCAACACCGAGAAGGTGGGCTGGGTGCGGCTGGCGTTCGATCGGTGGGAGATCCCGTTCGACCTGATCCACAAGGATCACGTGCGGTCCGGGGCGAACCTTCGCAGCAAGTACGACGTCATCGTCGTACCGCACCAGACGCAGGGCGGCAGAGCGCTCGTTTACGAGCAGCCCAGGCTGTCGAAGCCCCTCGCCTACCGGAAGAACGACCGGTTCAAGTCGCTCGGCATGTATGCGGAGACCGACGACGTTCGCGGCGGCATGGGCCTCGAAGGCGTGCTCGAGTTCGAGCGGTTCGTGCGGGACGGCGGCCTGCTGATGACCTTCGGCGTGGCGAGCTTCTTCCCGGCCGAGTTCGGGCTCGCCCGCGGCGTCGAGGCGTCACGCGGCCAGGGCACCTGGTACGCGCCGGGCCCGTACGTGCAGACGGAGATCCTCCGGCCGGATCATCCGGTGCTCTACGGCTACGCCGGCACGACGCTGCCGGTGCGCTGGGCCGACGGACCGCTGCTGACCGTGCCGATGGCCAACCCCGAGATGGCGGCCTTCATCGGCAGCACGCCGGAGCGCCCCGTCGTGCTCGCGCGCTACCAGGGAGGCGACGCAGGGGTGCTGAGCGGCCTGCTCCGCGGCGCCGACCAGTTGCGCAACCGGCCCGCGCTCGTCGAGACGACGCTGGGCAACGGACGAGTGCTGCTGTACACGATGAACCCGATCTACCGGTGGCAGACTTTCGGCGAGCACGGCCTGGTGTTCAACGCGCTGCTGTACTGGAACGATCTGCCCACGGCGCCGGCGCAGCCGTCCGCGCCGAGCGGAGGGCGGTAGCGCCGCAGGCGCGGGCGGCTGGCCGGGTCACGACGGCCGCCCGGCCGTCCCGTCGAGGTAGCCCCGCAGCAGCGCAGCGTTCCGGCTGTTGGCGCGGAACCAGATGTCCGCCAGGTCGCCCGCAATGGGCACGGCGCCGATGACGAAGTCGGTCAGGACGTTGGCGAGCATCCGCGACACGAGCGCTGGCGGCGCGCCGAACTGCACCGCGCGCGCGACGAGCAGCAGCGAAAGGCCGGTGGTGGCCGCGTCGCCCGCGAAGGGGATGAGCCCCATGAGGACGTCCAGCCCGACCGGACCGACCAGCGGCAGCCGCACCAGGTGCTCGGTGAGCCATGTCAGCCGCTCGATGCTGCGGCGGTACTGCCGGTCCAGTTCGGCCGCCGGAATGCCCCGCGCGGCGGCAAACGCCTGCAGTCGCGTCAGGCCGCCCGTCCCGACCCGGCTGAGCGCCCGGTCAAGATCCCGGGACATCCGCTCCGCGGCGCGCAGGAAGAGCCAGCGCGCGGCCGCGTAGACGGCGACGCCCATGGCGGCGAAGATCGCCACCGCGGCGGCGAGCGCGGCCAGGAACATCTCCAGCGGATCGATTGTATGATCGGCCCCCGTCGCGTTCGGGTCGCCTGCAGGAGGCTCACATGGCAGGCATCAACAACGCGGGCGCCATCGAGGGCGGACTGGCGGCGGCATCGCGCTGGCCTGGACCCTCCCCGAAATGCGGCTGGCGGCCTACGTGGGCGCGCGCATCTACACCGAGGCCTGAGGCGCGGACCCGGCGGTAAGCGGGCGGTCCACGGCCACCGTATGATGAGGTCGCGGGCCGCCGCGCTGGAGGCCAGGTCGGGTCGATCCGGGCGGCTCGCCAAGGAGCAGATCATGGTGCGCAGGATGCGTTCCCTTCTGGTAACCGCGGCGGCGGTCAGCCTCGCGCTGCCCCTGGCAGCAGTCGCCAGCGGGCAGTCGAGCCTCGATGCCGCCAAGGCCAAGGATTTCATCGGGGAATGGGTGCTGACGGTCGAAGGCCGCCGGGGCCCGCAGGAGCGGTCGCTCAGCATCACCGACAAGGGCGGCAAGGTGGCAGCCGAACTCGGCGGCGGCCGGGGCGGCCCCATCGCCATTACCGACATCTCCATGGCCGGGGCCGACCTGGTGCTCAAGTGGAATCAGGACACGCCGCAGGGCACCATCGACTTCGCGATGACGCTGACGCTCAAGGATGGCGGGCTGGTGGTCAGGCAGGACATCGCCGGCGGCCAGTTCAGCGTGTCCGGCACCGGCAAGAAGAAGGGCTAGGGCGGACGCGACGGCGGCGTCGCGGCCGTCGCCGCGTACCACGCCCGCAACCGCGCTTCCGTCCCGGCCGACGCGTCGAACAGGTCGGCCGGGTACCTCCGGTAGCTCACGAGCGCCTGAAAGATCGCGAACCGGGCGTCCTGGCCCGACGCCAACCCGGCCAGGTACTGCAATCGGAGGTGCCGCTCCCGGTTGATCTCGGCGTCAGCCAGCCAAGGCGCGAGGTCGCTCGCCCGCCCCGCGTACGTCGAGAGCAGCGCCGAGGCCGACGGCAGCCGCACCTGGGCCAGCGACCGCGCCACCTCGTGGCTGGCCCGCAGCCGCGCGTCGAGCCCGGCTTCGCTGATCGGTCCGCCGCCCACTCGCCCGAGCGCGACCAGGTCGTATCCTTCTTCCAGCAAGTCCGGATTCCACAGCGTCGTGTCGGGGAACACCCGCGCAAACGTGCCGATCTCGCTCTTCACCGACGCGATGTCGGTCTCGTACAGCGGCACCCACTGCGAGACCACGCCGCCGGGGTTGAGGCGGCCGCGCACGAGCTGCAGGTACTCCAGCGAGTAGAGCGTCGCGGCGCCCCGCACCCACGGGTGAATCGGATCCGACGTGATGATGTCGAAGGTGTCCCGCGTCGTCTGCAGGAAGTGCCGGGCATCATCGAACACGATCTCCACGCGGGGGTCGTCGAACACATGGTGATTCTGTTCGGCGAAGTACGCCTGCGCGCTGGCCGGCACCACCGGCTCGATCTCGCAGATGACGATGCGCTCGATGCCGGGATGCACGCTGAGCGCGCCGGCGGTGACGCCGGCGCCGACGCCGACGATGAGCACCGATCGCGGGTTCGGGTGCACCAGCGCCGGGATGTGGCCCAGCATGCGCTCCAGGCGCATGTCCACGTCCATGTCCGACGCTTCGACCTTCCCCGCGATGTGGAACTGGCGCGCGCCGCCGATGCCTTCCGTGACGGCCACCGACGCCGTCGCGCCTTCGGCGAGATACAGCACCTGCGTCACCGAATCCCAGGACGACACTGCGCGACCGTAGGCGATGAGCGCTGCTGGCACGGGGGGGACCACGAGCACGCCCAGCGCGGCGGCGCCGGCGACGAGGGAGAGCTCGAGGGCGAGGCGCGTGCGGCCCGCTGCCCGTGCGGCCACGAGCGCGGCCGCAGCCGCGACGAGCACCAGCGCCTCCTGCGAGCGGTGGCTGCCGGCCACCGGCATACCGACGAGCGTGAAGCCGATGGCTCCAACCAGCGCGCCCAGCGTGTTCACGGCGTTCACGCGGGCCACGGCGCGGACGGGTGAGGCGGGACCGGCGGCGGCGATGGCCAGCGGGAAGCTCGCGCCCCAGAGCAGCGCCGCCGGCAGCATGGCGACGGCCGAGCGGAAGGCGTCCCAACCGAAGCGGCGCCACGGCGAGGCCGCCACCTCCGGCAGGAACACAGCGGACGGCTGCCACGCCGGCAGCAGGCTGACGATGGCCCAGGCGCCCCAGCCAATGGCGACCGCAAGGAGCAGCTGGAAGGCGGCCAGCGCGATCATGGGCCGCGCGCTGCGGCGCGCGAGCGTCGCGCCGGCGGCGCCGCCCAACCCGAGGCCGGCCAGGAACACCGCAAGGATGAGCGCGAAGGTGTAGATGCTGGCGCCGAACAGCATCGCGAGCTGCCGGGTCCAGATGACCTCCGCGCCGAGCGCGCTCAGCCCGGAGAGTCCGGCCACGGCGAGGGCGGGCCAGGCGGCGGGCGATTCGCGCCTGCCCGACGGCGTCGCGGCCGTGTCGACCGGCGTTCCCGCCTGCGAGTCGCGCGCAGGCGTCTGCCGCGCCAGGAACCACGCGCCGGCAGCCACCGAAAGGTTCAGCGTCACGGCCACGCCGCTGGCCACGACGGTGTCGAAGAGCCGGAGGAGCACGAAGCCGGCCAGCACGGTGCCGGAGGCTGCGCCGGCGGCGTTGGCCATGTAGAGGAAGCCAAGGCGCGAGGTGCCCCAAGGGCCGCCCCCGGTCCAGCGTGACATGACGGGGAGCGTCGCGCCCATGAGCACCGTGGGTGGGATGAGGATGACGGCCGCGACAGCCGCGCGCGCGAGGACGCTCATCTCGCCAACGCCGAAGGCCACGTAGACCATCCGGGCCGACGCGATGGCCGCCGGCATGACGGCGCCGATGACGGCAGTGCCGACTTCCAGGACGGCGAGCACCTGGAGCGGGTGCCAGCGATCCGCGAGCCACCGCGGGACGAGCGCCGCGCCAAGCGCCATGCCGCCCATGAAGCTCGTGAGGATGACCGCGACCGAGATGGACGAGGCGCCCACGACGAGCTGCACCAGGTGGAACCACACGAGCTCGTAGACGAGCGCCGCCGAGCCGCTCAGGAAGAAGAGGACCAGCAGGAGCGGGAATCGTGGCACGATGGTGCCGCGATTCTAGTCGATGGCGGTGCTGCTCCCTTTCCTGCTCGCCGCGGCCGTGGCGCTGGCGCAGGCGCCGACGCCGCCGCCCCTGCCGCAGAACCCGTCGCCCATGACGGACACGACTCGCCCGCACCCGCGCGTCGCGGCGTACGAGCCGCGCGGCCAGCGGGCGGCGCTCGACGTCGGGAGGCTGTTCGTGCGTGACGGGTTGAAGCCCGCGGGCCGGCTGCCCTTCATCGTGCACGTCCACGGCGCGCCGTGGCTCGCCGAGCACCACGTCGCGGGCCTTGGGGAGCCGGCCGTGCTCGTGAGCGTCAACCTGGGCAGCGGCTCACGCGTGTACGCCGCGGCGTTCGCGGAGCCCGCCGCATTCGCGCGGCTGCTCGAGCAGGCGGCGGCGGCAACCGCGCGACTCCTGGGTGCGCCCGTCGCCGCCGACCCCATCATCCTGACGAGCTTCAGCGCCGGCTACGGCGCCGTGCGCGCCATCCTGCGCGTGCCGGAGCACTACGCCCGCATCGACGCGGTCCTGCTGGCCGACTCGCTGCATGCGGGTTACCTTGGCGCGGACACCGCGGGACCGCGGACGCAGGATTTGCCCGTGGACGGCGGCGACCTGGACGCGTTTCTCCGGTTCGCGGGCGACGCGGCGGCCGGGCGGAAGCGCTTCCTGGTGACGCACTCCGAGGTGTATCCCGGCACCTACGCGTCGACGACGGAGACGGCGGACCTGCTGCTCTCCCACGTGGGCCTGCGCCGGCGGGCGGACCTGCGCGAGGCGCCGCTCGGCATGCAGCAGCTGAGCGCCACGTCGCGCGGCGGGTTCACCGTGCGCGGCTACGCCGGCAACTCCGCCCCCGACCACCTGGATCATCTCTACGCCCTGGGCGCGTGGCTGGCCGAGTGGGGGCTGCGGCCCGCCCGCTGACGCTCCAGGCATCAGCACACGGAGGAAACCATGCGGGTCGCTCACTGGCTGCTGACCGTTGTCGTCCTCTTCGCCGCCGCGCTGGCGGTCGAGGGACAAACGCCGCGCCGATCGCTGAAGGTGCTGCTGCTGTACGACATGGAGGGCATCACGGGCGCGGACCGGCACGAGAAGACGAGCGCCGCCTATCCGGAGGCGTACGCCGAGGGCCGGCGGTCGCTCACCGCGGACGTCAACGCGGCGATTGCGGGGCTCACGGCGGGCGGCGCCACCGAGATTGTCGTCGTGGACGGGCACGGGTCTGGGAACGGGGACGGCCCGGACGTCCTCGAGGATCAGCTGACACCTCCGGCGGCGATGCACTACCGGAGCACGCCGTTCGACATCTACATGGACAGCTACGACCACTCCATCGACGCCATCGTGGCCATCGGCATGCACGCGGGCGCCGGCAACCGCACCGGGTTTCTGGCGCACACCTACAACGCGCACGACATCGAGTACCGGGTGAACGGCGTGCCGTTCAACGAGACGATGATCCTGGCCATGGGCGCCGCGCGGCTGAAGATTCCCGTCGTGATGGTGAGCGGCGACGACCAGCTCGAGCGCGAGGTCCGGCGCAGCCTGCCCTGGGCGCGCTACGCGACGGTGAAGCACGCCGTCAACGTCGGCAAGGCCGAGCCCCTGCCGCGGGAGGAAGCGTCGCGGCGCATCGAGACGGCGGCGCGCGAGGCACTGCAGGCACTGGCGCAGATGGAGCCGATGGAGTTTGCCGGACCGTACCGCTTCGCGCTGAAGTTCGAAGAGCCGTCGCAGGCGGCCAACGCCGCGCTCTTCCCCGGGTCGGAGCCCGGAGCCGACACGCAGACCGTGCAGGTGCGCGCCCACGACTTCGAAGACGGGTACCGGCAAAGCCTGCGGCTGCTGGCGCTCGCGGGCGCGGCGCGCGCCGCCGCCGGAGCCCAGGCCGCCATCGCGCGGCAGCCGAACGCCGCCGACATCCGGCGGTCGATCACCGACTGGAGCTACGAGCGGTGGATCAACGGCGTGCCGGTGCCGCCGCCGCCGACGACGCCGGCGCGGTACTGGGGCGCGCGCTAGCGACCCGTGCGCGGGCTACTGGGACTTCCCCCGCGCCGTCACCGGCCAGACGAGCTCCACCTTGTCGTTCCGGATGCCGTACATCACGTCGTAGAGGTTCACGACCGGATCGCAGTGCGGGACGATCACCTCGAGGCGATCGCCGATCTTGTACGCGCGTGACGGGCCGGTCTTGAAGGTGATGACGCCGAACTCGTCAGAGCCTGGATTGTAGTCGGCGTCGGGCTCGCCGATGACCCCGGGGCGGGGCACGTTGAGCGTCAGGGCCTTGGCGCCGGCGTCGGTCGTCAGCCGTCCGGGGAAGCGGTTGTTCAGCACCGTGGCCACCACGGTGAGCGACGGCGCGAAATCCGCGTACACGGGATTGCCGTCCTCGGCGCCGATGGCGAGGTACTGCATGTCCATGAAGATGTAGCTGCCGACCTGCACGTCGGTGAAGCCCGGCACGAGGTGCTGGATGTTGTAGGTGCCGGTGCCGCCGCCGCTGAAGATCTCGGTGTTGAGCCCGGCCTTCTTCATCGCCTCGAACACGCGCGCGGGCGCCTCGATGTTGGCGAGGGCGCGTTCCTTCCGCGTGGCGAATCCCGCGATGTGCTGCGCCCCGCCATCGTAGGCCAGCATGCCCCGCAGGCGGAGGTTCGGCAGCGTGTCGACGAGCTGGGCGAGCGCCAGCGCGCCGTCGGCCGGAATGCCGCTGCGGGTCCCGACCGCGACGTCGATGACGACATTGGCGGTGACGCCGGCCTCCTTCGCCGCGGCGGAGAGATCCTGCGCGTTCCGCTCCTCGTCGACGGCGTGGATGAACCCGGACGAGCGGGCCGACAGCCGCATGGCCCGGCGGATCTTCGACGCCGACACGTTCGCCGTCGTCATGCAGATCTGATCGACGCCCTGGGCCATGAGCGCCTCGGCTTCGCTGACCTTCGCCGTGCAGATGCCGATGGCGCCGGCGGCGAGCTGCCGCTTCGCGATGTCGGCGCTCTTGTGCGTCTTGGCGTGCGGGCGCGTCGCGATGCCGAAGCGCCCGACGGCCGCCTGCATGGCGGCGAGGTTCTGCTCGAAGCGGTCGAGATCGACGCAGAGCGCCGGCGTGTCGAGATCCCATTTCGAGATCCCGACGGCCTGGCTGCCGTCGAGCTGCGCGGCGACCTCCGCCGAGGAATAGCCCTTCACGGAACCGGGCAGCCAGACATGGGCGGCGCCAAGGGCGCCCGCCGAGAGGAACGCGCGACGGGAGGGCGGAGACAGGCTGGACATGGCGTCACTGTACGCCAACATGCTACAGTCCGCGGCGCCATGTCTACTCCCGACGCCGCGCCGCCGCCGGAGGTGCCCGCCGCGGAGGCGCAGCTCGTTCGCGGTATCGGCCTCTGGGCGGCCACGCTCCTCGTCATCGGCAGCGTCATCGGCTCGGGCATCTTCCTGACAACCGGGCTGATGGTCGCCGAGCTGCCGTCGACCACGCTCGTCCTCACGGCCTGGGTGGCCGGGGGCCTCCTGGCCATGGCCGGCGGGCTGACCTACGCGGAGATGGGGTCGATGTACCCGCGCTCGGGCGGCCTGTACGTGTATCTGAGCGAGGCGTACGGCCCGGTGGTGGGGTTCCTGTTCGGCTGGGCGTGCGTGCTGGTGATCCTGACCGGTTCGGTGGCGGCCGTGGCCGTGGGATTCGCCGACTACTTCAGCTACTTCTTTCCCGCGCTCGGCACCGACCGGATCGTCGTCACGCTGGCCATGCCGTGGGGCGAGTGGGTCCTCAGCGCCGGACAGCTCGTCGCCGCGGGATCCATCGCCATCATCACGGCCATCAACTACACGGGCATCAAGAGCGGCGCGCTGACCAACACCCTGCTCACGCTCGCCAAGGTCGGCGCGCTCGTCGCCATTCCGCTCGTCGCCGCCTGGTATCTGCGTGTCGAGCCGTCGTTCACGCCGGTCGTGCCGCCGGAGGCGACCCGGCCGCTCGCGTCCTTCGGCGTCATCATGATCGCGGTCATGTGGACCTACGAGGGCTGGTACTACGTGGCGTTCGCGGCGGGCGAGATCAAGGACGCGACGCGGAACGTCCCGCGCGCGCTCATCTACGGCACGCTGGCGCTGACGAGCATCTACGTCGTGGTGAACATCGCCTACATGTATACCCTGACGCTCGACGAGATGGCGGGCGTGAGCCGGATCGCGGAGCGCGCGGTCACCGCGCTTGTCGGTCCGGCCGGAGCGGGCCTGGTGGCCGCGAGCGTCGTGGTGTCCACCTTCGGCTGCAACGTCGCCGGCGTCATCGCCGCCTCGCGCGCGTGCTTCGCGATGGCGGAGGATCGGCGGTTCTTCCGCGTCGCGGCGCGGGTCCATCCAGTGCACCGGACGCCGCACGTGGCGCTCCTCATCACGAGCACGTGGGCCGCGTTCCTGACACTGACGGGCAGCTACGAGGCGCTCTTCACCTACGTGACGTTCGCGTCCGTTCTCTTCGGCACGCTCGGCGGCGCGGCCGTGTTCGTGCTGCGCGCGCGCCGGCCGGACGCGCCGCGTCCGTACCGCGCGCTCGGCTACCCCATCGTGCCGGCCATCTTCGTGCTGGGATCGCTCGCGCTCGTCTGGAACACGCTCATGGAGCGGCCGACAGCATCCATCGCCGGCCTCGGGCTCGTCGCCGCCGGGCTGCCGTTCTACGTCCTCTGGTCGCGCCACGGACGCTGACGGACGCCGCCGGCGCTACGGCCGCGGCGCGGCAAACGGACCCGCCGTGGGACGGCCCTGCGTGTTGGCAAGCGGGCCGAGCTCGGCTGCGGCGCCGCGTGCGATGGCCGCCAGCTCGCTCCCCGCCTGGAAGCACGTGAAGTCCGGCCGGTCTCGCCACGCAAACGGCCCGCAGAGCCGCACTCCCGCGCCGATGGCCGCGTCGTGGACGATGTTGATGGCGCGCTCGTAGTCCGGCGTGCCCTGCCGGTAGCCGGTGAAGTTGCCGAGGTCGCCGCTCGCCGCGAAGAGCGCCGTGACGCCAGGCACCTTCGCGATGGCATCGGCGTGCCGCAGCCCCTCCAGCGTCTCGATCATCAGGATGAGCACGAGGTTGTCGTTGACGGTCTGCCGGTAGCCGCCCGGCACGCCGCCCCACATGGCGGCGTCGAACGCCTGGCCGCCGCCGGCGCTCCGCCGGCCGATCGGCGGGAAGTAGGTCCAGTCACGCGCCGCGATGGCTTCCTCCACGCTGTCGACGGTGGGGACCACGATGACGAGCGCGCCGGCGTCGAGTGCGTGCTGGAACTCGCGCTCGTCGGTGTAGGCGACGCGGACGCCGGGCACGGCCTTCGCGTGCGGGCAGGCGCGCCACATGCGCGCCGCCGCCTGCCAGTCGCGTTGCGAGTGCTGCATCTCGGTCCAGATGAAGTCGTAGCCGGCGTTGGCCATCGCGCAGTAGATCTCGGGGTCGGTCGCGGCGAAGAGCGTCCCGCCGGTGACCGTGCCGCCCTCGAGGAGCTTGAGCTTCACGGGATTCCAGATGACGGCGCCCGGCGGCGGCGCCAACGCGGGACCGTACGTCCAGGTGGCCGGGTCGATGGGGCCTGTATTGACAGCGCCGGACGGGGCAACCGCGCGCGCGTTGCTGTCGACGCCGGAGGGCGCGGCCAGGGGGAACCTCGACGCGCCGGCCGCAGGGTTGGCGAGATACGGGTCGGCGCTCGTGCCGGGGGCCGGCGCCGGCGGCGGGCCTTGGGGTGTGGCGTTCTGGGCGAGGCCCAGCGCGCCCAGGCCCGAGAGCAGGGCAACGAGGGCGACCGCGGCGAGGTGTCGGGTGGGCATCCGTCCTCCTCGGAACAGGTGGTGCGAGGGTAGCACGCGCCGGCGCCGGCTGTCGGGTGGGAGGCCGGGCCTGGCGTCAGGCTGCCGGCGGCCCGGCACGCGCGGGCGGGCCCCTTGACAGCAGGGGTCTGGCCGGATTAAATGAGATTGAGTCTCATTTTTAGTTCTCGCCTCAAGGAGCCTGCACTCATGTTCCCCGTCCTCATCCGCCCGGCCGCCTGGACCCTCGCGGTCCTCCTCTCCGCTTCGCCCGCCGCCGCTCAGTCCGAGCCCGCGGCCCCCACGGCCGACGCCGCCCAGGTGACCGTGACCGGGACCGCCCAGCAACCCGACGACGCCCAGAAGGCCGCCGACGACCTGGCCGAGATCAAGCGGCAGCTCGATATCCTGGCCGCCGAGGTCGAGCGCCTCAGGAGCGGCGAGGCCGACGCCCCGCCCCTCTCTCCCGAGGAGCAGCGCCGCCTGGGCCTCGCCCCGGCTGCGGCATCCGCCTACCGCAAGCCCTCGGGTGTCTCCTTCGCCGGCTACGGCGAGATGCTCTACGAGAACGCCGACGGCCGCACGCCGCGCATCGATTTCCTGCGCGCCATCCTCTACACCGGCTACCGCTTCAACGATCGCTTCATCTTCAACTCGGAGCTGGAGGTCGAGCACGCGACCGAGATCTTCGTCGAGTTCGCGTACGTGGACTTCAAGGTCCGCGACGACCTCACGCTCCGCGGCGGGCTGGTGCTGGTGCCGCTCGGCCTCGTCAACGAGTTCCACGAGCCCACGGTGTTCGTCGGCGCGCGCCGGCCGGAGACCGAGCAGCGCATCATCCCCTCTACCTGGCGCGAGAACGGCGTCGGCGTGCTCGGCTCCCGCGGCCGGGTGAGCTACCGCGCCTTCCTCGTCAACGGTCTCAAGGGCTCCGGCTTCACCGCCGCGGGCCTGCGCGGCGGCCGCCAGAAGGGCGCGCAGGCGCTGGCGGCCGACTGGGCCGCGGCCGGCCGGCTCGACGTCGACGTCTCGCCGGGCGTCTTCGCCGGCGTTGGCCTCTACCGCGGCGGCTCGGGCCAGGACCAGGTGGGCAGCGCCTCGGTTCCCACGACCATCGTCGAGGTCCACGGCCAGGCGCAGGTGCGGGGAGTGGACGTCCGCGGTCTCTTCGCGCGCGCGACGCTCGACGACGTGGCGGCGCTCAACCGGGCGCTGGGCCTGACCGGCGCGCGGTCGGTGGGTGACGCGCTCCAGGGCGGCTACCTGCAGCTCGGGTACAACCTACTCTCGCAGGTGTCGGCCGCCACGGCGCTGACGCCCTACTACCGCCTCGAGCGCATCAACACGCAGTCGAGTGTGCCGTCGGGCTTCCTCGCCGACCCGGCACAGAACCAGACACTGCACACGTTTGGCGTCGAGGTGAAGCCCATTCCGCAGATCGTGCTGAAGGCCGACTACCAGAAGGTCTCGAACCGCGCGGGCACGGGCCGCAACCAGTTCAACATCAACCTCGGCTACGTGTTCTGATGCGCGCGCGTCTCCTCCCGGCCGTGGCTCTGCTCGCGACGGCGGCGGCGGCCATGCCCTCGCCGGCAGCCGGCCAGCTCCTGAGCCGCGACGAGGCGTTGCGTCTGGCCTATCCAGGCGCGACGCTCACGGCGGAGCGGTTGTTCCTGACCCCGGACCAGCAGAAAGCCGCCGCCTCCTCCGCCGGCGTCGCCGTGCCGTCGGCGCTCGTGGGGCGCTACCGGGCCGTCCGGGACGGCGTCGCGCAGGGCCGCGCGTATATCGACACCCACACCGTGCGCACCAAGGCCGAGACGCTGCTCATCAGCCTGGACGCGAGCGGACGCGTCAAGCGCATCGACGTCACGGCATTCCTGGAACCGGAGGAGTACCTGGCGCCAGACGCGTTCCTCCAGCAGTACCCCGGGCGCGGCCTCGGCCCCGATCTGCAGCTCCAGCGGGCCATCCGGCCCGTGGCTGGCGCCACCCTCACCGTGCGGGCGGTGAACGACGCGGTGCGCCGCGTGCTGGCCATCGACGCGGTGGTCGGCGCCGGAGGCGGGAGATGAGGCCGTTCGAGCGGTGGGCTCTCCACCTGTCGACGGCGCTCGTCACCGCGAGCGGGGTCGCCTACGCGTGGATGAAGTACCTCCTCGTCGCCGACGATCCGTTCGCCGTGGTCAACCATCCCTGGCAGGGTGCCATGCTGGCGGTGCACGTGCTGGCGGCGCCCGCGCTGCTCGTCGCATTCGGCGTCGTGTTCAGCTCGCACATCTCGCGCAAGCTCCGCGGCGTCAAACCGAACCGGCGCACGGGTCTCGCGGCGCTGGCTGCGTTCGCGGTGATGACGCTGAGCGGGTACCTGCTGCAGGTGGTCACGACGCCGCTCGTGTCGAAGGTGTGCCTCGTCGCCCACCTGGTGAGCGGCGGCGTCTTCGCGGCGGCGTATCTCGCCCACCTCGTCATCGGCCACCGGACCGGTGCGCGGCCCCGCCAATGCCAGATGCGCGCCGCAGCGTGATCGGCCGGCTGTCGGCTGCCGTCCTCGCCACCGCGGCGGCGACGGCGCTCCAGGCCGCGGGCGGGTCGTCGGCCCCCGTCGTCGCGCGCGACGTCATCCTCATGGGTACGCGCGCCCGGCTGGCCACGGTGGACGACAACCGCGCGCGGGGGCTGGCCCGGCTCGAGCGCGCGCTGGGCGTGCTCGAAGGCGTGGAGGCCGCGCTCAGCACCTGGCGCCCCGACAGCGAGATCAGCCGTCTGAACAGCGCCCCCGCGCGCGCCCTCTTTGCTCTCTCTCCGGCCACGTGCGAAACGTTCCGCGCGCTCGATCGCTGGACGCGCGACACCGGCGGCGCCTTCGACGCGGCGACGGGGGCGCTCACGTCGGCCTGGGACCTTCACGGCGCCGGCCGCGTGCCGGGGGACGACGCCGTAGCGGCGGCGCTCGCCGCCAGCGGCTGGGCACGGCTTGGCTTCGACGCCCCGGGGTGCACGGTGCGGCGCGCCGACGGCGTGCAGATCGACGTCGGCGGCTTCGGCAAGGGCGCCGCGCTCGACGCGGTGGCGGCCGCACTGGCCGACGACGCGACGCCGTGGCTCATCGATCTGGGCGGCCAGGTCGCGGCGCGCGGGGCGCGCGCGTCCGGGGGCTGGCCCGTGAGCCTCGCACACCCGCTCGACCGGGTTCGGCCAGCGGTGGCGGCCGTCGTGCGCGACGACTCGCTCGCCACCAGCGCGGGGTCGGAGCGCGATCTCGTCGTGGACGGCCGGCGCGTCGGTCACATCCTCGACCCGCGCACGGGCCGGCCGGCTCCGTTCGCCGGCTCGGTGACAGTGCGCCACCCGCAGGCCCTCGCCGCCGACATCCTGTCGACCGCGCTCTTCGTGATGGGGCCCGACGCGGGCCTCGCCTGGGCGGATGCGCACGGCGTGGCCGCCCTGTACCTGGAGAGTCCCTCCCCTGCCGCCGCCCTCGTCGCGCGGGCGTCGCGCGCGTGGCTCGCCGGGCGCTGAGTGCGCGCGCCGCTACCTGATCACCAGCAACCGGTAGTTCGCGGGGTGCAGGAACTGGATGCCGTGCTCCATGAGGATGGCGTCGTCCTCGATCGGAATCCGGAGCTTCCTGCCGCCCCACTCGGCAATGGGGGTGTAGGCGAAGTACTCGAACGCGAACATGTGCTGCAGGTGCAGCGTGAAGGTCCGCTGCAGCGGCTGCCACGTCGTGAGCGACGGTCCGATGTCGTGGCCGGTGTTGCCGACGGGGTGGAAGCCGTAGACGACGTCGGTCCGGTCGTCGGCGTTGGGCCGGTTGAACTCGATGACGCCGTACCCCGCGGCCCGGAGCGCCTCGTCCATGGCCTTCATGGCCTCGTCGGCGCGGAGGCCCGGCTTGATCGCGGGCTTCAGAACGTCGCGCACGGCGATGGCGCGATCGAACGCGCGCTGGATGCTGGCGGGCGGGGCCGTCTCGCCGGGCTTGAGGACGTAGGCGACGCGCTTGACGTCGGTGCCGAAGTTCATGAGCTGCACGCCCCAGTCGATCATGACGACGTCGCCCGGCTGGATGATCCGAGCGGTGGACGTCGCCACGATGCCCTCGGGACCGGTGATGTACACCGACGGCATGTCGAACTCCGAGCCGAGCCCCCGCTCGAGGAGCCGGTCCTGCATCCACCAGGCGACGTCCTCGAGCGTGGTCCTGCCGGGCGTGACGACGGCGTTCGACAGCGCGCGCTCGGCGATCTGGATGGCGATGCCGGCGGCCTCGCCGAACGCGACGATCTCCGCGGCCACGCGGCGCGAGCGGAAGTCGGAGACGAGACGCTCGGCCGACACGAGCCGCGAGGCGTAGGGCTCGCCCAGCGTCGCCCTGAGGTGCCGATGCATCGTGACGGAGAGGCCGTCGGCGGGTCCGATCTCGTCCGACATGTTGACGCCGATGCGCTTCGGGTCGCGCGCCTTGACGAAGGCGGCCAGCGACGATGCGGGGCCGAAATGATCGTAGGCGCCTGACTGGTCGAGCAGGTAGCCGGCTGGCCCGAGCGCAGCGCGCTCGATGCGGCTGCCTCCACGGTCGGTGAAGACGTAGTAGCCCACGCCCGTCACGTACCCGCGGCCCAGGTCGCGCCAGAGCGGATCGTAGTGGTTCTCCTTGACGGCCACGATCCACATGTCGATGCCGGCCGATCGCATGGCGAGCGGGAGCACCTGCTCGAACTTGTCGAGACGGATCTGCCGCTCCATCTCCCACCGGCGGCGGGCCTCCTGGCCCGAGGCGGGCGCCCACTGAGCGACGAGGAGCAGCAGGAGAACGAGCGCGGCGCGGTCGGGACGTGGTGACATAGCGGGCATTGTACGCCCATCGTTACATTCGCTTACACCTCACCCGTGGGTTTTCGGGCACACTACGGCTTCCGTCCTCATCCGAAGTGAGAAGGCCTGATATGCGTCCGAACCGCGCACCCGTACGGCTGGTGGGGTTGTGCCTCGCTGCCGCGTTGTGTGCCCTGCCGGCATCCGCTGGGGCAAGCGGCGAGCCGACGGGCGCCGACGAGAAAATCGACTACGCCACGGCGCGACTGTCCCGCCGCCTGCCGGCCGTGAAGGCGTCAACGCCCATCGAGCTGGACGGACGACTCGAGGAGGGCGCGTGGCGCGACGCGCCGGTCGCGAAGAACTTCATCCAGAACGATCCCCGCGAGGGCGAACCGGCGACCTTCGACACGGAAGTGCGCATGGTGTACGACGCTCAGGCGCTGTACATCGGCGTCTTCGCGCGCGACGACAACCCGTCGGCCATCATCGTCAACGAACTGCGCAAGGACTTCAACACGGGCAACGGCGACACGTTCAGTGTTGTCCTCGACACCTTCAAGGACGAGCGGAATGGGTACCAGTTCACCGTGAACCCGCGTGGCGCGAAGTGGGACGCCCAGATGTCGAACGAGGGACGGGAGAACAACAGCAACTGGGATGGCGTCTGGGACGTGCAGACGCGCATCGTCGAGGACGGCTGGTACGCGGAGATCCGGATTCCGTTCCGGACGTTGAAGTTCAAGGCCGAGGACGTCCAGACGTGGGGCGTCAACTTTCAGCGGCGCCTGCGGCGGCTCAACGAGAACAGCTACTGGTCGCCCATCCAGCGGATTCACCAGCTCACGCGGGTGTCGATGGCGGGCACGCTCGAGGGGCTGCAGGGCCTGCGGCCGGGCGCCAACCTGCGGGTAAAGCCGTACGCGTTGTCGAGCCTCAGCCAGGTGGCTGGACGCGCGAATGCCGGCGACGCCGACGCCGGGTTCGACGTGAAGTACGGCGTGACCTCGGGGCTGACGTGGGACTTCACGGTCAACACGGACTTCTCGCAGGTCGAGGCCGACGAGCAGCAGATCAACCTGACGCGGTTCAGCCTGTTCTTCCCGGAGAAGCGCGAGTTCTTCCTGGAGAACTCCGGCGTGTTCCAGTTCGGCGCCGGCAACCAGCGCGGCGGCGGCGGGGGCGGTGGTGGCGGCGGCGGTCGCCAGAACCCGTCGCAGGACATGATCCTGTTCTTCTCGCGCCGCATCGGCCTGTCCACGGACGGGACGGCCATTCCCATCCTGGGCGGCTCGCGCATCACGGGGCGCGCGGGCGGCTTCTCGATTGGCGCGATGAACATCCAGCAGCGTGAGCTCGGCGCCAACCCGTCCACGAATTTCACGGCCCTCCGGGTCCGGCGCGACGTCTTCGCCAACTCCGACATCGGCCTGATGGTGCTCAACAAGGACGCGGCAGGCGCCCACTTCAACCGCGCGGTGGGCGCAGACGCCAACTTCCGGTTTCTCGGCGATCTCACCATGAACGTGGCGGCTGCGAAGACGTTCTCGCCCGAGAGCGTGGTGCCGGCAGCGGGGCGCGACTGGTACGCCAAGGCCGGTGGCGGGTATCGCAACACGCGCTGGGAAGCGCGCGGCGAGTTCCAGTCGATCGGCGAGCGCTTCAACGCCGAGATGGGCTTCGTGCCGCGCAAGGGCGTCGACAACGTGGAGGTGTATTTCGGACGCACGCTCCGTCCGACCTGGGCGCGCAAGTGGATTCGCGAGTCGCGCCCCCACTTCCAGCTCGAGAACTTCAGCCGGCAGCAGGGCGGCGGGCTGGAATCGCGCTACATGGACTGGCACTGGCCGGTGACGTTCCAGGACAGCTCGTTCCTCGAGATCGGCGTGAACCCGAACGTCGAGGTGATTCGGAACCCGTTCACCATCAACAGCCGGCGGGGCATCCGCGTGCTGCCCGGCCGCTATGAGTTCAACGAGTACTTCCTGCTCGCCAACACGAACAACTCGCGGCGCGTGTCGTTCAACACGCGCTGGGGGGTGGGCGACTTCTACGACGGCTACCGCCGCAGCTACTCGATCGGCGCCGCGGTGCGCGCCAACCAGCACTTCAACGTGTCGATGAACGCGTCGATCAACGACATCGAGCTCTCGACAGGCTCGTTCACGACGACGCTGCTGACGGGCCGCGTGAACTACTTCTTCAACACGCAGGTGTTCGTCAACGCGCTGCTGCAGTACAACACCGACACGCGGCAGTGGAGCTCGAACGCGCGGCTCAACATCATCCACCGGCCGCTCAGCGACATCTACCTCGTCTACAACGAGCGCCGCGACTCGCGCAGCGGCGACATGATCGACCGCGCCATCGTCGCGAAGATGACGTGGTTGATCGCGTTCTAGGGAGGCTTGGAGGGGTGGGGGCTT
>JBFMCA010000098.1:0-17603 GCA_040754955.1 Acidobacteriota bacterium
GCTTGGCGGAAAGGTGCCTGGCACCTTTTCCGGGTAAACCAAGCGGGGGTGGGACTCGTCACTACTCAACATGCGGAACCTGCGCCTGGCCCTCCGCGGGCTGCTCGGCACTCCCTTTGTCTCACTCGTCGCCATCGTGTCGCTCGCCCTGGGCATTGGCGCGAACGCGGCGATGTTCTCGCTCTTCGACCAGATGCTGCTCCGTCCGCTGCCGGTCCGGGCTCCGGCGGAACTCGTCAACCTCAGCGCGCCGGGCCCCAAGCCCGGCTCGACATCCTGCAACCAGGCGGGCGACTGCGACGAGGTGTTCAGCTACCCGATGTTCCGGGACCTCGAGCGCGTGCAGACCAGCTTCACGGGCCTTGCGGCGCACCGCCTGTTCAGCACGAACCTCTCGTACAAAGGCCAGACGCTGAACGGCGAAGGGGTTCTCGTGTCGGGCGGCTACTTTCCTCTGCTTGGGGTCACGCCGGCCCTGGGGCGCCTCATCGGCCCCGAAGATGACCGCGCCGTGGACCAGGCGCCTGTGGCGGTCCTCAGCCACGCGTACTGGCGCACGCGCTTCAGCCAGGACCCGGGCGTGCTGAACCAAACGCTCATCGTCAACGGCCAGGCCCTCACTATTGTGGGCGTGGCGCCTCCGGGCTTCGACGGGACCACGCTCGGCGCGCGCCCCCAGGTCTACGTGCCCATCACCCTGCGCCGGCTGATGCAGCCCGGCTTCGACGGCTTCGAGAACCGGCGCAGCTACTGGGCGTACGTGTTCGGGCGCCTCAGGCCCGGCGTCACGCGCGAGCAGGCGGCCGTCGCGCTCAACGTGCCGTACCAGGCGATTCTCCAGGATGTGGAGGCCCCCCTGCAGACGGGGATGAGCGACCAGACGATGCAGCGCTTCAAGGCCCGCCAGGTGCTGCTCGCCGACGGCTTCGCGGGGCAGAGCTCGGTGGACGACGAAGCGCGGGTGCCGCTGGCGCTGCTGATGGGCGTGACCGGGCTCGTGCTGCTCATCGCCTGCGCGAACATCGCCAACCTGCTCCTCGTACGCGGCGCGGGCCGCGCCGGCGAGGTTGCCGTGCGGCTCTCGCTCGGCGCGCGGCGCGGGCAGCTGGTCTCGCAGCTGCTGGTCGAGTCGCTGGTGCTGGCCGTGCTCGGCGGGCTCCTCGGGCTGGTGGCCGCGCGGTGGACGCTCGCGGCGATCGTTTCGATCCTGCCGCCGGAGGCGGCGGCGACCATCGAGGTGACGCTCAGCACGAACGCGCTGCTGTTCACGGCGACGCTGGCGCTCGGCACCGGCCTGCTCTTCGGCCTCTTCCCTGCGCTCAACAGCACGCGCCCCGACCTCGTCTCGACGCTCAAGGACGCCGCCGGCCAGCGCGGCGTCTCGAAAGGCGCTGCGCGGTTCCGGACCACGCTCGCCACCGTGCAGATTGCGCTCTCGATGGCGCTGCTCGTGGGCGCCGGCCTGTTCACGCGCAGCCTCATGAACGTCAGCCGCGTCGACCTCGGGATCGACACGACGAACGTGGTCACCTTCGGCGTGTCGCCCGAGCTGAACGGCTACTCGCAGGAGCGGTCGCTCGCGCTCTTCGAGCGGCTCGAAGACGAGCTGGCCGCCATCCCCGGCGTCACCGGCGTGACGGCGGGCCTGGTCCCGCTGCTGAGCGGCAGCAACTGGGGCACCGGCGTCCGGGTGCAGGGCTTCGAGGTCGGTCCCGACACGGACAACGGCTCGCGCTACAACGAGGTGGGCCCGTCGTACTTCACCGTGCTCGGCATGCCGCTCGTGCGGGGCCGCGAGTTCACGCGCGCCGACGCGAAGGGTGGCGCGAAGGTAGCGGTCGTCAACGAGGCCTTCGCGCGCAAGTTCAACCTCGGCGACGATGCGGTGGGCAAGCGCATGGGCGAGGGCGGCCGGGACACGCCGGAGCTCGACATCGAGATCATCGGCCTGGTCAAGGATGCCAAGTACAGCGAGGTGAAGCAGGACGTGCCGCCGCTCTTCTTCCGGCCGTACCGCCAGGGCGAGCGCACGGGATCTCTCACCTTCTACGTGCGCACGGGGACGCGCCCCGAGGCGCTGATGGCGGCCATCCAGGGCGTGGTGGGCCGCATCGATCCGAACCTGCCCGTCGAGAACCTCAAGACGCTGCCGCAGCAGGTGCGCGAGAACGTGTTCCTCGATCGCGTCATCACGACGCTGTCGGCCGCGTTTGCCATCCTCGCGACGCTGCTGGCAGCGGTCGGCCTGTACGGCGTCATCGCCTACAGCGTGGCGCAGCGCACACGCGAGATCGGCCTGCGCATGGCGCTCGGCGCGAGCGTCGGGACGGTGCGCCGCCTCGTGCTCGCGCAGGTGGGCTGGATGGTCGGCATCGGCGGCCTCATCGGCCTCGCCGGGGCCATCGGCCTGGGCCGCGTCGCCGAATCGCTCCTGTTCCGCCTCGACGGCCACGACCCGGCGGTGCTGGCGGGGTCGGCCGTGCTGCTCACGTTCGTCGCGCTCGGGGCCGGATTGCTGCCAGCCGTCCGGGCCTCGCGCATCGATCCCATGACGGCGCTCCGATACGAGTAAGCTCAGCTGCTGGCGCCAGCTCGTCCATTCGAGTAGTATCCAGCCATGCCTACCGGCCGCATCGCGCTCGTTGCAGGTGCAATCGGTCTGGTGCTGGTCGCCGACGTGGGCCTCGAACCGGCCGGCGCCCAGCAGCCGGAGCCGGCCGGTGAGCCGGTGGCCGTGCTGGCCGAAGCGCCCCCGATCCAGTTACCAGGTCCGGCTGACTCCAACAGCCCCGCCGTCTGGGGTCTGGTCAGCGGACGCGACCAGCTGCACATCCTGACATCGGTGGCAGGCCGGCCATCGCTCGGCCGAGGGCTGTCGTTTGACCGCCTCGCGCCGCTTGCCCCCGTGCGGTGGACCGGAGCTCCGCCGTCGGGCGGCGTCTGGATGGAGAGCGTCATCCCCGACGCGGCCGGCGTGTGGTTCGGCTACTACCACAACGAGCGCGAGAACGTCGTCTGCCCGGGCAGCGGGCGAGTGCTGCCCCGCATTGGCGCGGCGCGTTCCGGCGATCGCGGGCGGACGTGGCGCGATCTCGGCCCCATCCTCGAGGCGCCGGCGGGCACCGAGCAGTGCGAGACGCTCAACCGCTACTTCGTCGGCGGGGTCGGCGACTTCACGGCCATCCTCGACCACGCGGAGCAGTACGTGTACTTCTTCTACAGCCAGTACTTCGAGCCCGGCACCGGCGTATCGCTCGCGCGCATGGTCTGGGCCAACCGGACGGCGCCCGCCGGCCGCGTCACCGTGTGGAACGGGTCCGCCTGGGCGCCCGCCCGATCCTCCCGCGTTCCGAACGGCACCGGCGGCACCGTGACCGTCTACAGCTTCCCGCCCGCGGCGCCCTTCCTGCGGGCCCGCGACCCGTGGGACGACGCCGACGCCGAGGTCGACGTCCACTGGGGACCCTCGATTCACTGGAACACGCACCTGAACCTGTACGTGATGCTGCTCAACCACGCCGGGTCGCCGGAGTGGGACCAGAAAGGCGTGTACGTTTCGTTCGCGCCGCGCCTCGACGATCCGCGCCTCTGGACGCCCCCGGTGCCGCTGCTCACGGGCGGGCGCTGGTATCCCCAGGTGATGGGCCTCGACCCCGGGCGCGGCACCGACAAGGAAGCGGGCGAGCTGGCGCGCTTCTTCATGAGCGGCCGCTCCGACTTCACGATCCACTTCTACCGGCAGCCCTGACGTTGCCCCGCGCGGGCGTCTCTGACCTTTCGCATCCGCGACGGTCCAGGCCAGTCACCGACGTCGTCGGCACGCCGTCGCCCGTCGCTTTTTGGGGGACGTCATGAGGCACCTGTTCACCGCCGCGGCTGCCGCGGTCGCGCTGGCCGCGGCGCTTCCACCTCCGATCGCGGCCGCCGCGCCGCGCACGCGCCCGTATCTGACATTCGCCTCGCACAACGACATGTCGCGCACCAACCTGCCGTGCGCGTGGGTTGGCGGCGATCAATCGCGTCCCCCTCGGCCACGCGCTGGATGTGCTCCCAGGTCGGCCTGCTGGTTGTACGCTCGGCCCTGGGGGTGCCCGTCGTGAACAGTCAGGGAATGCTGGGGCTGGCGGCCTCGTTCTTGCAAAAATAGCGGCAGGACGGCGCCGCGCGGTGCGGCGCCCGGCCCAGCCGTGCCCGATGCCCGCCAGCCGGTCTTCGTCGCGAAGGCCCTCACCAAGGTGTATCCGATGGGGGAGGTCGTGGTCCACGCGCTGCGGGGCGTGGACTTCGAGCTGTATCCCACGGAACTGGTGGTCCTGCTCGGGCCGTCGGGCAGCGGCAAGTCGACGCTGCTCAACCTGCTCGGTGGCCTCGACACGCCGACCGCGGGGCACATCGTCTATCAGGATCACGATCTGACCACGGCCGACGAAGCGGCGCTGACGGAATACCGGCGGCACCACGTGGGCTTCGTGTTCCAGTTCTACAACCTCATCCCCAGCCTCACGGCGCGCGAGAACGTGGCGCTCGTGACGGAGCTGGCCGAGGCGCCGATGACGCCGGAAGAGGCGCTGGATCTGGTCGGTCTGACGCACCGGCTGGACCACTTCCCGGCGCAGCTCTCCGGCGGGGAGCAGCAGCGCGTGGCCATCGCCCGCGCCATCGCCAAGCGGCCCGACGTGCTGCTCTGCGACGAGCCGACCGGTGCGCTCGACATCACGACGGGCGTCGTGGTGCTCGAGGCCATTGCGAAGGTCAACCGCGACCTCGGCACGGCCACGGTGGTCATCACGCACAACGCGTCGATCGCGGGGATGGCGGACCGCGTGGTGCGGTTGGCGGACGGGCGCGTGGCGTCCATCGAGCACAACACCCACAAGGTAAGCCCGCGGGAGCTGTCATGGTGACGCGACTCGGCGGCCTTCCGGCGCTCGACCGCAAGCTCCTCCGCGATCTCTGGGAGATGCGCAGCCAGGCGCTGGCTATTGCCGCGATCGTGGCGGCGGGCGTGACGATGTTCGTCACCTACCTCTCGAATTTCGACTCGCTGCAGCGGACGCTCGACGCGTACTACGAGCGGCAGCGGCTCGCAGACGTGTTCGCCTCGCTCGTGCGCGCGCCGCAGTCGCTCGAAGCGCGCCTGGCGGCCATTCCGGGCGTGGCGGTCGTCGAGACGCGCGTCGTCGCCGAGGTGACGCTCGACGTGCCGGGGCTCGACGAGCCGGCCACGGGCCGGCTGATCTCCGTGCCCGGGCGCGACCGTCCGCGGCTGAACGACGTGCACCTGCAGGCCGGCCGCTGGCTCGATCCTGCGCGGCCCGACGAGGTGCTCGCCAACGAGATCTTCGTGGAGGCGCACGGTCTGGCGCTCGGCGACAGCGTGTCGGCCATCGTGAACGGCCGCCGCCGGCGGCTGACGATCGTCGGCGTGGCGCTGTCGCCCGAGTATGTCTACGCCATCCGGCCCGGCGATCTCTTTCCCGACAACCGGCGATACGGCGTGTTCTGGATGGAGCGGCGCGCGCTGGCCTCGGCGTTCGACATGGAGGGCGGCTTCAACGACGTGACGCTGCGGCTGGCATCGGACGCGCGGCCGGCCGCGGTCATCACCGAGCTCGATCGCCTCCTCGAGCCCTACGGCGGGCGCGGCGCCGTGCCGCGGTCGCTGCAGATGTCGGTGTGGACGCTCGACAACGAGCTGGCCCAGCTTCGCACCTTCGGCACGGCGACGCCGCTCATCTTCCTGAGCGTGGCGGCCTTCGTGCTGCACGTGGCGCTCACGCGCGCGCTGGCGCTCCAGCGCAACCAGATTGCGGCGCTCAAGGCGCTCGGCTACTCGAACGGCCAGCTGGCGTGGCACTACATCAAGTGGGCGCTCGCCATCGCCTCGGCCGGCGCCGCCGCCGGCATCGCCGCGGGATGGTGGCTGGGCTCCGAGCTGGCCGTCATGTACAACGAGTTCTTCCGGTTCCCCGAGCTCGACTACCGCCTGTCGGCACCGGTGGCCGTCGCCGCCGGCGTCGGCAGCCTGATCGTGGCGGCGCTCGGCGCGCAATCGGCCGTGCGGCGCGCGGTGGCCGTACCGCCGGCCGAGGCCATGCGGCCCGAGATGCCGGCGCGGTACCGGCCCAGCGTGTTCGAGACGCCCCGCCTTCGCGCGCGGATCCGGCACACGACGCGGATGGTGCTCCGGAGCCTCGAGCGGCAGCCGGCCCGCGCGGTGCTGTCGATTGTCGGCATGGCCTGCGCGGGCGCCGTGCTGATCATCGGCATCGGCTTTCTCGACTCGATGGACGTGCTCATCCGCCAGCAGTTCTTCGACGCGATGCGTCAGGATGTGACGGTGGCGCTGGTGGAGCCGCGGGCGGCCGGCGTCATGGCCGAGCTCGGACGGCTCCCCGGAGTGCTCGAGGTCGAGCCGCTGCGGATCGTGCCGGCCCGGCTGCGGGCGGGCGCCCGTCACCGCACGCTCGCCATCACCGGTCTGCCGGTCGGCGCCACGCTGCAGCGCATCGTGGACCGGTCGGGCCGGGCCTACGAGCCGTCCGAGCACGGCCTGGTCATCTCGCGCATGCTGGGCGACGTGCTGCAGATCGCGCCAGGTGACCTGCTCGAGGTCGAGGTGCTCGAGTCGTGGCGCCCCGTGCGCCGGCTGCCCGTCACCAGGCTCGTGGACGACGCCGCAGGCCTGCAGGCGTACCTGGAGATCGGCGCGCTGCGCCGGATGATGCGCGAGGGGCCCACCGTGTCGGGCGCGACGCTCGCCGTCGACGAGGCGGCCGTCTCCGTTCTCTACGATCGGCTGAAGGCCCTCCCGGTCGTCGCCGGCGTCGGCGTACGGGAGGTCGCGCTCCGCAACCTCCAGGACACCATGGCCGAGAACATGAACCTCATCATCTTCATGAACGTGCTGTTCGCGGGCATCATCGCGTTCGGCGTCGTGTACAACTCGGCTCGCGTCTCGCTGTCCGAGCGCAGCCGGGAGCTGGCGAGCCTCCGTGTGCTTGGCTTCACCCGGGCCGAGATCTCGATGATTCTCCTGGGGGAACTGGCGCTCCTCACGCTCGTGTCGCTGCCGGTGGGCGTGGCGCTCGGGTGGGGCCTGGCGCAGCTGCTCAGCACGATCTTCACCAACGAGGTGTACCGCATCACGTTCGTGTTCACCGGCTCCACCGTGGCCTGGACGTGTCTGACGGTGATTGGGGCCACGCTCGCGTCGGGGTTCGTCGTGCGCCGGCGGCTGGACGAGCTCGACCTGGTCGCCGTGCTCAAGACCCGGGAGTGACCGATGTGGCGCGCATGGCGGAACTGGCGGCTCCATGCGGGGCTGGCGATCGTGGCGGGCCTCCTGGCGGTGGCGCTCTGGCCGCAGGCGGTGCCGGTCGAGACGGCCGTCGTCGGCCGGGGGCCGCTCGTCGTGACGATCGACGAGGAGGGCGAGACGCGCGTGCGCGACCGGTTCGTGGTCTCGGCGCCGGTGGCTGGCCGGCTCCTGCGGATCGCGCTGGAGCCGGGCGACTCCGTGGCACGCAACACGACGGTGCTCGCGCGGCTCCTGCCCGAGCCGCCGGCGCTGCTCGATGCGCGGACGCTGGCGGAGGCGCAGGCGGCGGCGCGCGCGGCGGAAGCCGGCGTCGGCCGCGCGTCGGCCGAGCTGGACCGCGCGGTGACGGCGCAGCAGCTCGCCGCAGCCGAGCTGCGGCGCGTGCGCGAGCTGTTCGACGCCGGCCTGGCGACAGCGCAGGCGCTCGACGCGCGCGAGGCCGAGGCGCGGGCGGCCGACGAGGCGGTGCGCGCCGCCGGCTTCGCTGCCTCGACCGCGGAGGCCGAGCTGCAGCGTGCCCGCGCGCGCCTCAGGCCCGCGCCGGCCGCCGCCGGCGCCGTCGTCGAGGTCAAGGCGCCCGTGACCGGCGTCGTGCTGAGGCGGCTCCGCGAGAGCGAGAGCGTGGTACGCCAGGGTGAGCCGCTGGTGGAGATCGGCGATCCGTCCCGCATCGAGCTCGTCTCCGATCTCCTCAGCTCGGATGCCGTCCGCGTGGCGCCCGGCGCGCGCGTGATCGTGGAGGCGTGGGGCGGCGATCGTCCGCTGGCGGCGCGTGTCCGGCGGGTCGAGCCTTCGGCCTTCACCAAGATCTCGGCGCTCGGCGTCGAAGAGCAGCGCGTGAACGTCGTGATGGACGTCGAGGGGCCCGCCGACGCCTGGGCCGCGCTGGGCGACGGATACCGGGTCGAGGTGCGCATCGTCGTCTCCGAGGGCCAGCACGTGCTGCTCGCGCCGGGGAGCGCGCTCTTCCGCCGCGGCGACCGCTGGGCGGTGTATGTTGTGGAGGGCGGCCGGGCCCGCCAGGCGTTCGTCGAGCCGGGCCGGCGCAGTGGCCGGGACGCGGAGATCCTGTCGGGCCTCCAGGACGGCGATGTCGTCGTCGCGCATCCGGGCGATACGCTCCAGGAAGGCGCGCGTGTGGAGGTCCGGACTCCCCGCTGATATGCAGATGTCCCGGCTCGTCCTGCTCCTCACGCTCTTCTTCGGCTCCGGCGCGTGCGCGCTCGTCTACCAGGTCCTCTGGCTCCGTCTGCTGTCGCTCGTCTTCGGCGTGACGGTGTACGCCGCCAGCACGGTGCTGGCCGCGTTCATGGCCGGGCTGGCGCTCGGCAGCCTGGCCGCGACGCGGGCCGCTCGCCGGCTGCCGCCGCTCGTCGCCTTCGGCCTGGCGGAGATCCTCATCGGCGTGTCGGCACTGGCCACCCCTCTCGGACTGGACGCGGCTACGCTGGCCTACGATGCGCTGCACCGCGCGGCGCCCGACTCGCTCGGGCTGCTGACCGTGGCGCGCCTGGTCTGCTCCATGGTGGTGCTGCTCGTGCCGACGACGCTCATGGGCATGACGCTGCCGCTCCTGAGCGCCTCGGCGCTCGTGCGGGGATCGTCGTTCGGCGCGCGGGTCGGCGCGCTCTACGCCGTGAACACGGCCGGGGCCGTCGTCGGCGCGGTGACGACGGGATTCGTGTTCATCGGCGCGCTCGGCATGTCGCGGACCTTCGTGCTCGCGGCCGTGGTCAATCTGGCCATCGGCGCGCTCGCGCTGCTGCTGGCGCGCGACGTGGCCGAGGCGGAGCCGGCGGTGACACCGGCTCCGACGCCCGCCACGCCGTCCTCCGCCGCCTATCGGGCCGTCTGGTTCGTGGTCGGCCTGTCCGGTTTTGCCTCGCTCGCGCTCGAGATCGTCTGGTTTCGCGTGCTGCTGCAGTTCCTGCCCGCGACGACCTACGCCTTCACGACCATGCTCGGCACGGTGCTCGCCGGCATCGCCGCAGGCGGCGGGCTGGGCGCGCGTCTGCTGCGCCGCGATCGCGACTGGCTCCAGCGGCTGGCCTGGCTCCAGCTCGGGACCGGGCTCGCGGCGCTCGTCTCGCTCATCTTCCTGGGCTGGAGCTACGCGGCGGGCTGGCGCACGTCGGGCGATATCCAGGCGTGCGTCGCGGCCATCTTCCCCGCGGCGTGTCTCATGGGCGTGGCGTTCCCCGTCGCCCTGCGGATCGCCGCGGACGATGCCGGCCGGACGGCCGAGCCGGCGGTCGTGAGCCGCCGCGTCGGGAGGCTGTATGCGGTGAACGTGGCCGGCGCCATCGCGGGGTCGCTGGCCGGCGGCTTTCTGGCGCTGCCGCTCCTCGGCAGCCGCGCGGCCCTCATCGCGATGGCCGGTCTCTACCTCGCCGGCGCCGCGCTGCTCGTGGGCGTGCACGCGGCCCGCAACCGGCTGCTGGTGCCGCTCGCGGCCGGCGCGCTGCTCTTCGTGTACGCCGCCTCCGAGGTGCCCGACCCGTTCCGGGTGGCGCACGCGCGCCGGTACGGGAGCGAGCAGCAGGAGATTTGGCGCCAGGAGGGCGTGCAGACGGCGGTCAGCGTGCATGCCAGCCTGTTCCGGCGCACGCTCTACCTGGACGGGCTGCACCAGGCGAACGACACGCCCGACATGGTGCGGCTGCATCGCATCATCGGGCACCTGCCGATGGTGCTGCACCCGAATCCACGGCGCGCGCTCGTCATCGGGCTTGGCGGGGGCGCCACGCCCGGGGCGGTCAGCCGGCATCCCGGCGTCGACGTGCAGGTGGTAGAGCTGTCCGAGAGCGTCCGGCAGGCGGCGGCCCTCTTCTCGCACGTCAACTACGGCCTGCTGGCCGCGCCCCACGTGCGCATCCGCATCGACGACGGCCGCAACTTCCTGCGCTATGCGACCGGCCGCTACGACGTCGTCACGGCCGACATCATCCAGCCCATTCACGCGGGCGCCGGCAACCTCTACTCGGTGGAGTACTTCGAGCTCGTGCGGCACGCGCTCGCCGATGGCGGCCTGGTCCTGCAGTGGATCGGGCATCGGCCCGAGTCGCAGTACAAGCTGATCATGCGGACCTTCATCGAGGTGTTCCCGCACGCGACGCTGTGGTTCGACGGCCAGCTGATGGTGGGCGCGCTCGCGCCGCTCCGCGTGGCTCACGGCCTGGTCGAGGGCAAGCGCGCCGACGCGACGCTGCGCCAGGCGCTGAACGAGGTGGGGCTCACCGGCCCGGAGGTGCTCCGCAGCTGGTACACCGCGGGACCCGACGAGATGCGGCGGTTCGTGGGGTCCGGGCCGCTGCTCACCGACGATCGGCCGCTCGTCGAGTATCACCGGTCGTTGCCAGCTGGGGATCCGCCGGTCGACGTCACGGGCGTCCGCGGCGATCCGGACGAGGTGTTCGACCCCTCGTAACCCGGCGGCGGACCGCGGCATCACAGGTCGCGGCCATGCCCCACGTTCTCGCCGCGCTCGCGCCGCCTCTCAGACTTCGCACGCTCGACTCGCACGAGCGGAAAGTGACGTGGCTGGAGCTCTTCTTCGACCTGTCCTTCGTGGCGGCCGTGGCCCAGGTGGCGAGCCCGCTGGCGGCCGACTACACGCCCGCAGGCGTGTTCCGCTTCATGCTGCTCTTCCTGCTCATCTGGTGGGCGTGGAGCGGGCAGACGGCGTTTGCCACGCGCTTCGATCCCGATGACGGCATCCAGCGGCTGCTGACACTGGCGCAGATGTTCACTGTGGCGGCGATGGCGGCCAACGCGACAGGCGCGCTGGACAGCCGCGATTCGGCGGGGTTCGCGGCCGCGTACGCGGTGCTGCGGCTGACGCTGGTCGCCCAGTATCGTCGCGCCGCGGCGGTGGAAGCGTCGCGCCCCCTGACCCGCGCGTACTCGCGCGGGATCGCGGCCGCGGCGCTCCTGTGGTTGGCATCGGCGCTGATACCGGCGCCGGCGCGGTTTGCGCTGTGGGCCGTCGCGATGGCCATCGATCTCGCCACGCCGGTGATTGCGGAGCACCACGCGGTGCTCGCGCCGCCTGACAAGGCGCATCTGCCCGAGCGCTTCGGGTTGTTCACGCTCATCCTGCTCGGCGAGGCGCTCGTCTCAATCATGCGCGGGATGGAGCATCAGGCGACCTGGACGCCTGCGGCCGCCGCGGCGGCCTTCGGGTCGATCGCGGCCGTTTTCGGCTTCTGGTGGCTCTACTTCGACGTCGCAAAGGGTCCGGCCGAGCGACCCACACGCACGCGGGCGGAGGTGTTGAAGTTCCAGGCATGGAGCCACGCGCACGTGCTGCTGTATCTGGGGCTCGTGGTGCTCGGCGTGGGGCTGGAGCACCTGGTCGGCCACGGCGGAGCCCTCGCTCATGTCAACCAGGCGGTGCTGCTCGCGGGCGCCGCGGCGGCGGCGGGCGCATCGGTCGCCGTGATCCGGGCCACCCGTGCGGCAGAACGTCCGGGCCGGCCCGCGGCTCATGCCATGCCGAGCACGACGGCAAACCCCTCGCATCGCCACACCACGTCCGGCGCGAGGCCGGCGGAGCGCATCATCGCCAGCTCGGTCGCGAGCGGGAAGTAGACATCCTCGCCCGCCCACGCCCGCAGGTAGCGCTGGACGTCGGCGCGCGCGTGGAAGCGGGCCATGTGCGCCTCCCACGCGGCCCGGGTCCGCCGCGCCATGCGGGGCGAGGCGCCGGGCATCGCATCGGCCGTGAGCAGGAAACCGCCCGGCCGCAGTGTGGCCGCAATGCGCCGGTAGAGGCGCACCTTGGCCGCGCGGGTGCGCACGTGGTGCAGGGCCAGCGAGGCCACGACGGCTTCGGCGGCGGGCAGGGGTGTGCGGGTGAAGTTCCCGCGCGCCAGCGTGACGCGCCGCCGGTAGGGGGCGAGACGCGCCTCCGCCTGCCGCAGCATGCCGGCATCGGCGTCGATGCCCCAGAGCCTGATGCCGGGCGCGCGCTCGAGGCAGCGCCGCGCGAGCGCGCCCGTGCCGATGCCCAGGTCCAGCACGCGCGCCTGTCTGCCTGCCGCGGCCGCCAGCGTCTCGGCGACGACCTCGAGCATCGTCTCGTAGTGCGGCACGAACGTCCGGATCTTCGCGTCGTACTCGTCCAGATCGATGGTGAGGTGCGCGGCGACGCCCATCGTCCGCTAAGCTAGCACGATGTCCGCCGCGCTCGCTGCCTGCCGCACGCTGTTCCTCGATGCGGGCGGCGTCCTCGTCAACCCGTCCTGGTCGCGCGTCAGCGAGGCGCTCGCGCGCGAGGGCGTCGTCGTGTCGGCCGAGCGGCTGGCGGCGGCCGAGCCGCCGGCCAAGCTCGAGATCGACCAGGCCGCCGTCATCGGGCGCACGACCGACCGGTCGCGAGGCGGCTTGTACTTCCGCACGGTGCTGAGGCACGCGGGTGTTCCTCCCGCCGAGGGCGTCGAGGCCGCCCTCGAGGCGATCTACGCCTACCACCAGCGCGAGAACCTGTGGGAAGACACGGCGCCGGGCCTCCGTGAGGCGCTTGCGGCGTTCCGCGAGATGGGCCTGCGCCTCGTGGTCGTGTCGAACGCCAACGGGCGGCTGCATCACCTGCTCGACCGGCTGGCGCTCACGCCGGCCTTCGACGCGGTCATCGACTCGCATCTGTGGGGTGTCGAGAAGCCCGATCCACGGCTGTTTCAGCATGCGCTGGACGCAGCCGGCGCGACGGCCGCCGACACCGTGCACGTCGGCGACCTCTACCATGTGGACGTCGTCGGCGCCCGCGCCGCCGGGCTGGCGGATGCCGTGCTGGTGGACGTCGCCGGGCTGTACGCGGGGGCCGACTGCCTCCGCGTCGCCGATCTGGCCGCGCTCGCGCGCCTGATGCGCGATCTCAGGGCACCGACGGCTCGCTGACGTCTGCCGGCCGCGCGGGCCGTGCCGCGGCATCGGCGGTCGTGGCCGGCAGCCAGATGCGGAAGCGCGTCCCGTCGCTCGGGGAGCTCGTCACGTCGATGGCCCCGCGGTGGCCGCGCACGATGCCCTGCACGGCCGCGAGGCCAAGCCCCCGTCCCGTCGCCTTCGTCGAGAAGAACGGATCGAAGACGCGCGCGAGCGTCGAGGCGTCCATTCCAGGGCCCGGATCGCGGACCTCGAGCCACACGTGGATGCCTGCCGACGCCGTCGGCGCAAACGTCATCCGCGCCAGGTCGCCGGCCGTGAGGGCGGCGGCGCCGGTGCGGACGTCGATGGTGGCGCCGTCGGCCACCGCTTCGGCCGCGTTCGCGATCAGGTTGAGGAAGATCTGCCGGACCTGGGCGGCGTCGGCCTTGATCGGCGGGAGCGAGCCTTCCGACGCGAAGATCAGCGTGCAGTGACGGGCCACCGACGCCTGGAGCAGATCGAGCGCCTCCGTCACCAGCGCGTCGAGGTCGATGACCTCGGCCACGACCTGTCCCTCGCCCGCATAGGCCAGCATCTGCGATACCAGGTCGGCGGCCCGATGCGCGTCGAGGACGATGGCCTCGGCAGTGCGCCGGAGCGCGGAGCCGGGCGCCGCCTGCATGGCGACCAGGTCGGCGTTCCCGAGGATGCCGGTCAGGATGTTGTTGAAGTCGTGCGCCACGCCGCCGGCGAGCACGGTGAGGCTCTCCAGCCGCTGCCGCTCCTGCATGCGCTGCTCGAGCGCGCGCCGATCGGCCTCGCCTGCCAGTCGCGCGGTGACGTCGCGGATGCGGACCAGCCACCCCGCGAAGCGCGCATGCGGATCGGTGACCGCCGTGACGTCCACCTCGTACTGCCGCGGCCCCGGCTCGAGCGTCACGACGGCGGGGTGGGCGTCGGTCCCGGCACCGTCCGCCCCGGCAGCGCTCCACCACGGCACGGCCTCGTCGATCGACAGGCCGACGGCGTCCTCGCCGCGGCCGGTCAGCCGCCGTGCGGACGGATTCAGATCGACGATGACGCGGTTGCCGTCGAGGACGAAGACGGCGTCCTCCATGCTCTCGATGACGAGATCGCGCGCGATGGGCACGACGCCGAGCAGCCGGTGCCGCTGCATGCCCCAGAGGATGCACGAGCCCGAGGCCGCGAAGGCCAGCGGCGTCGGATCGATCCCCGGCGGCAGCAGACGCAGCAGGTAGGCCAGGTTGCCCACCCACGGGAGCAGGGCGCCGGTCGCGATGAGCATCGTCTGCCGCCGATGCGGAAGCGGGTAGCGCGTCAGCGCCCGCGCGAGGAGCACTGTGGCCACGAACATGAGCGCGTACGCGTAGCTGGCGGCCACCCAGAACCACGGACCCGGGTCGTACCGCAGGCGGCCGCCCGGCACCGGCACGACGGCCTGCCAGAGGAGCCCGTGCCACGGGTTGGTGAAGGCCACCACCACCGTGACCGCCGGAATCAGCCACAGCAGCCCGCGGAGCGTTGCATCGGCCGTCCAGCGGGCGCGCGCGTACTCGCTGGCGAACAGCAGGAACAGCGGCGGCACCGCTGCGATGCCGACGTACTGAAGCATCGAGATGCCAATCCGCACGTCGTAGGACGGCACCGTTGCATGGAGTCCGCTGGTGAGGCTCCAGTGAGCGATGCCGATCATCAACCACACGAACGGGGCCAGGCCCGGCGTGGCGCTCCGGCTGCGCGCCAGCACGGCGGCCCAGGCCGACAGGCCGGCGGCCGCGAACAGGAGCGCCGGGTGGAGGATGGAGAGATCCGTCACGGATGCACGTTCATTATCGACGGTTCGGGCGGGCGGCCCCGAGGCTGAAATGTAAAGGCCGGGTTAAGGCACGGCGGTTGCTGGCGTATCCGATGTATGACGCTGCAGCGTTCGAGTGTCGCCCGTTTGGGTCAATCCCTGCTCGTTGTGGGTGTCGCCGCCGCCACCCTTGCCACACGGACTGGGGCAGATCTCCACGCCCAGGCGGCCGGGCAGCCGTTTGCGACGCTGAGTCCGGCCCCCGCCCTGTCCCTGGCCGGCGACGCGGACTCCAACAGCCCGGCGGTGTGGGAGCTGTTCCGGGGCCAGCCCGTGCTGTTCGTGCTGACGTCGGTGGCGGGGCAGGCGCAGAACAGCGTGGGTCCCAGCCTGGATCGGCTGCGTGCCCTGCCGCACGTGGCCTTCTCGACGGCGGCGCCGCTCGGGGGCTTCTGGATCGAAAGCGTGATCGAGGCCGGCGGGGTCTGGTACGGCTACTACCACAACGAGGTCGCCGACCTGGTCTGTCCCGGCTCGGGGAAGGTCGTACCGCGCATCGGCGCGGCGCGCTCGACCGATCGCGGCCGCACCTGGGCGGACCTCGGGACGATTCTCGAGGCGCCGCTCTCGACCATGCAGTGCAACACACGCAACCACTACTTTCACGGCGGCGTGGGGGACTTCAGCGCGGTGCTCGATCGGGACGAGCAGTACCTGTACTTCCACTACACCCAGTACCTGGAACAGGACGGCTGGCTCGGCGTGAGCGTGGCGCGAATGCCCTGGGCGGACCGGGATGCGCCGGTGGGCCGGATGACGGTGTGGCACAACGGCGCGTGGCTTCCGGCGAGGCCGGAGGTCGTGAGGGAGCCGGACGACGACGAGGAGGAGGGCGAGGGGGGCGGCGAGATCATCGTCGAGTCGTGGATCTACCCGTTTGCGACGCCGGTACACGCGGCGGTCGACCGGTGGGACAACCGCACCAGCGCCGTGGACGTCTACTGGGGCGCCGCGGTGCACTGGAACACGGCCCTCGGCGTCTACGTGATGCTGCTCAACCGTGCGATCTCCAATGACTGGAAGCAGGGCGGCATCTACATCTCGTACAATCCCGACGTCGAGGACCCGGCGGGCTGGTCGCGCCCGACGCTGCTGCTGAACGGGGGCCGCTGGTATCCACAGGTGATGGGTCTGACGCCGGGCGAGGGCACCGACAAGGTGGCCGGCGCCACCGCGCGCTTCTTCATGAGTGGCCGGTCCGAGCACCTGATTCGCTTCGGCCGGCGCTGACCGGCGTGCGGGGGGCCGCCGGTCGATCTAAGGTTAGACTGGCAAACATGCGGTCAGTGGTCGTGGCGCTCGCCCTGTCCCTCGCGCCGGGTGTGGCGCATGCCCAGTCCCCGGCCGAGGAGCCAGCGACGCGTGCCGAGGCGCTCAGAGCCGAGCGCGAAGCGAAGGCGAACGCCCTCGAACCGTACACGCCCAACGCTCTCGAGCGCGGCATGAGCCTGCTCGAGTCGCGCGGGCTGTTCCTCATCGCGCGCGAGGGTTTCTTCCCCAAGCTCGGGTCGCTCACGACCGGCAGCGGTTTTGCCTACGGTGTGGGCTACCGCGATCGCGATCTCCTGCGCCACAGCGGCATCGTCGAGGTGTTCGCGGCGGCCAGCCTGCAGAAATACTGGGCGCTCGACGCGCGGGCCCTGTTCACGCCGCCGCAGAGCCGGTACTACGCGGAGGCGTTCGCCCGCCGGCGCGAGTACCCGTCCGAGGATTTCTTCGGGCTCGGCCCCGATACTCGCCGTGCGGATCGCACCAACTTCATGCTGCGTCAGACGAGCGGCGGCGGGCGCGCGGGCATCCGGCCGACGAGGTGGCTGCTGACGGGGGGCGGCGTCGAGTTCTTCGCGCCGCGGGCGAGCCGCGGCCGCAGCTCCGACGTGCCGTCGGTGGAGGAGGTCTTCTCGCCCGGCACGGTGCCGGGGCTGTGGAGTCGGGCCAACTTCCTCCGCACCCATGCGTTTCTCGAGGTCGACTACCGCGAGCCGAGAAACGCGCGGCGCGGCGGCTGGTACCGGCTCGACTTCAGCCACTTCAACGACCGCACGTCGGGACAGTTCACCTTCGATCGGGTCGACGCCGACGTGCGCCAGTACATCGGGATGCTGGCGGGCCGGCGGATCATCGCGCTGCGCGGGTGGGTGTCGTCGGCGGTCGCAGACGACGGCCGCCAGGTGCCGTTCTACCTGATGCCGTATCTGGGCGGCAACGACACGTTGCGCGGCTTTCGGGAGTACCGCTTCCGCGCCCCGCACGCGATGCTGCTGCAGGCCGAGTATCGCTGGGAGGTCTGGTCGGCGCTCGACGCGGCGCTCTTCTACGACGCCGGCAAGGTGGCGTTCAGCCGCCGCCACCTGAACTTCGACGACCTGCAGAGCGATTACGGGTTCGGCTTTCGGTTCAACACCGACAACGGCGTCGTCATGCGTATCGACGCCGGCTTCGGCAGCCGCGACGGCAAGCACCTGTACATCACGTTCGGCGGGGTGTTCTAGTGTCCCGGACCCGACGGTCGGTGACAGATGATCCGGGCGCGGCGCCCGG
>JBFMCA010000099.1:0-17123 GCA_040754955.1 Acidobacteriota bacterium
AACGGGATGCTCGGCACGCCGGTGTCCGCCGGATCGCCGCCGCCGGGCGGGCGGCCGGCCGGCTGCGGTAGCGGCTGCGGCATCGGGATGTCGATGAGCGGGGCGCCGCTGTCGCGCGCGACGCGGAAGGGCGCAAGGTCGTCCTCGGTCAGGTCGAGCACCCGCACGATCCGCGGCGTCAAGGTGAGGACGATGTCGGTCTGCTGCGACTCGCGGCGGTTGTGGGCGAAGAGCCGGCCGATGAGCGGCAGATCGCTCAGGCCCGGCACGCCCGACATGACGCGCCGCTCGTCGTCGCGGATCAGGCCCGCCAGCATGTTCGTCTCGCCGTCGCGCAGCCGGATGACCGTGTTGATCTGCCGGTTGCCGAAGGTCGGGAGCCCGCCGAAGCCGGTTCCCGAGATGCTGCTCACCTCGACCTTCACCGCCAACGACACTTCGTCGTCGTGGTGGGTGCGCGGGGTGATGTCGATGTTCACGCCGATGTTCTCGTAGTTGAACGACGTGATGGGTTGCGTCTGCACGCCGCCGGCCGCCACCGGCGCGAAGACCGTGACCGGAACGGGCACGCGCTCGCCGAAGCGGGCCTGCGCGGCGGTGCCTTCCGAGGTCCGCAGCTGCGGGTTGGCGAGGACGCGCGTGTTGGTGTCGGTCTTGAGCAGCCGGTAGTACAGGCCGGGGAGGTTGGTCAGGAGCAGGTCCGACTGCGTCAGGTTCCGCAGGTCGCGGAGCGTGAACGGATCCGAGGTCGTGCCCGGCGTGATGGTGGCCTGGCCGCTGATGCCGCTCGGCGAACCGCCGCTGACGGGCGAGGCGATCTGCAGCCCGTACTCCTGCAGGCGCGTCCGATCGACCTCGAGCAGCTCGACGTCGATGACCACCTCGGGCTTGGCCTTGTCGATGGCGGCGATGATGCGGCCCGCGGCGTCGATCCGGTCGGGCGTGTCCTTGATGGTGATCGCGTTGGTGGCGGTCAGCGCCGCCAGCCGCCGCATGTCGACCACGATGCGCAGGATGTCGATGGTTTCCTTGAGGTCGGCGTTGCTCAGGTAGAACGTCCGGACGATCTCCTCCTCGTACTCCCGCCGCTTGCTCGGCGTGTCGGGTACGACCGTCACCGTGCGCGGCGCCGTGACCTTCCAGAAGTTGCGCGTCATGCGGGTGAGCGAGTCGAGCGCGTCGGCGAGCGTCGTCTTGCGCAGGTCGATCGTGATGGGCTGGTCGCGGAAGCTCGGATCGAACGCGACGCTGAGATCCGTGAACTTGCCGATGGCGATGAACACGTCCCGGGCGCTGGCGTCGCGGAACACGAGGGTGTCGGGCAGCGTGATGCCCTGCGGGAGCTCGGCGCCCGGCAGGGGGGCGCGCAGGCTCTCCTCGATGAGGCTCTCGAGCCGCGTCTTGCCGTCCTCGCGCACCGCGATCTTCGCGCGGAGCTGCGCCCGCACGCTGCGAGCCTCGTCCACGATCTCGCCGTTGGCCGGGTTGAGCTCGCCCGCGATCTGGTACTCGACCAGCGACTCCTCCAGCCTGCCGGTCGCGGCCAGGCGGCGGGCCCGCGTGTGGTGATCCTGCGACGCGCGCAGGCGCGAGCGCTCGAGCCCCGAACGCGCGTCCCGGTTGTCGGGATCGCCCTTCAGAATCTTCTGATACTCGATGACCGCCGCGTCGTAGTCCTGCCGCAGCTCGGCGTCGCGGGCGAGGCGGACCGATCCCGTCGTGGCGCAGCCGGCCAGGACGGCGGCCAGCGCCGCCGCCGCGACGGCGCGGAGGCACGGGCGCGGGCTATCGGGAGGGCGTACCATTGGTGATGACGTCCACACCGCGAGGGATGCGGAACTCGAAGGTCTTATCGGACAACCCCTGATTCTCCTTCAGGTTGGTGAAGGTGAACGTCGAACGCCCGCCCTGATGGTCGGCGGCCACGAGGGCGCGAATCTGAAGCGAGACCGGGTCGACGCCGATCACCAGCCACTCGAACTCGGGGTCCGCGCGGCGCGGGACGAGCCGGAGCCCCACGAGCCCGGGTGCAGCGCCGGGCACATCCGTAAAGGCGGCGGTGAAGTCACGCACGAGATGGCCCACACCGGCCAGAAAAAGCGCCGGCGTGGTCGCCGCCGAGCCGCTGGGCACCGGACTCACGATCACCTGCCGGTCGGCCGGGAGGTACGCGTAGATGCGGACACCGTCGGAGACGAACTCCTTGCGCTCCGGTCGCGTGTACACCCACCGCATCCGGCCCGGCCGCTTGATGGCCACCGTGCCCCGCTCGGTGGTCCGCGTGCGCAGCACGCCCCCCTCGTAGGTCTGGACGAAATCTCCTTCGAAGTCGCGCACCGCGTCGTAGCGCGCCTGGACGCGGGCGGCCAGGGCCTCGGGGGTCTCCGCAGCAGGGGACTGCGGGAGCAGGGCGGTGCAGACGAGCAGCAGGACCCCTGGTGCAGCCGTCATATACCTCTTTGGACGCCGGGTGGAACCCGAAGGCTTAGCCTACCACGGTGATCACGGTCGAGCCGGGCTGGCGGGAAGGGCCTGGGGAGGGATGGACGGGCGCCGGGGGATGCCCGGCGCCCGTGGGAACTGGTGGACGGCATCGGGCTCGAACCGACGACCTCCGCGTTGCGAACGCGGCGCTCTCCCAACTGAGCTAGCCGCCCGTGGCTGTCTCTCCGGGGCTGCCTTCGGCCCGGGTGGACAAAACGTGATTATACCATCACCACAAGTCCCTGGCCGGGCCGATCCAGGCGTGCAGGGTGTACTCCGCGCGCACGTAGTGGGCGCCCACGGCCTCGTAGATTCGCACGACGGGGAAGTTGTAGTTCTGCGTCTGGCACTCGGCCACGCCGTCGTGCTCGTGCGCCCAGAGGGTGCCCGCCCGGATGAGCCCCGCATAGGCGCCGGGCGCATCGCGGCGGCACGCGCCGAGCCCGTTGCCGAAGACCGGAACGCGGCCCACCGTCGACACGGGCTCGCGGCGCCGGAACGCGAGGAAGCCAAGCAGGCGGCCCTCCGCGCCCTCCGCGACCAGCACCATGTCGGCCATCTGCGCGCCCACCACCTGGCGGGCCCACTCGACATAGAACTCGTCCGATCGGGCATCCGGAATATGCGGGTCGAGGTGAAAGCGCCCCCGGAATCCCTGGTACGCCTCCCGCGCGATCTCGAGCAGCTCCGGCGCGTCGGGAGGCGCGAACGGGCGAATCGTGCCCATCGCGCGCACGTCGTTGGGCGGTTCCTTCCGCGGCCGGGTCGTGTAGGTGACGAGCGAGTCCATCAGCCGGAAGCCGTGTTCCTCGAGCACGCCGACGCCGAACAGATCCGCGACGTCCACGCGCGCGGTGAGATGCCAGATCCCGGCATCGCGACATGATTCGATGCACGTGCTCAGGATCTCGGCGCAGAGCCGCCGACTCGCGGGGTCGCTGGTCAGGAGGTAGTCGAGGCGTCCCATCGAGATGCCGAAGAACTGGCTGTCCCAGTCGAGCGGCCGGTACACGAGGGCCGCAGCCGCCGCGCCCGCCTCGCCGTAGAACACCGCGCCGCGCGCCAGGGCGCCGGCAATCTCCGCGCGGAGGACCTCCTCCTGGGCCTTGCGCGACAGCACACGGTAGTTCCGGTACGGTTTGAACGCGCACGCGGCAATCAGCGGATTGAGCCGGCCGATCTCCGAGGCGTCGAGGCGCCGAACGCTCATGCGCACGGCTCCCGGACCGGTTCGTGTACCCGGCGAACGAGATAGAACGGACGCCCGGAACTCTGCCGGTAGATGCGCTGCACGTAGTCGCCGGCCAGGGCGAGCAGGGCGACGAGCACCGCCTCGACCGACAGCGCGCCGAGCGCCAGCGCCGCGTTCAGGGACATGACGCCGGCCGCGGCCGCCACGCCGGTCACGACCGCGGCCGCGCCCAGCAGCACGGCCAGGGCGCTCGCGGCGAGGAACACCCACGCGAACACGTCCCCGATGGCATTGACGAAGAAGTCCATGAACAGCCGCACGAGCCGCGCGGACGTGTACGACGACGCGCGCCGCCTGGGCCTGGGGCGGTGCTCGATCTCCACTTCGGTGACCCGCCGCGCCACGCGGACCGCCAGGGGTTTGAGAAACCGGCGCAGCTCGCCGAACGCCGACAGGCTGCGCGCCACGTCGTCGGTGAACGCGTTGAGCGGGCATCCGATGTCGCGGAGCGTGACGCCAGCCAGCCGGGCGACCAGAGCGGTCGTCAGCCGCGAGAAGATCTGGCGGGCTGCCGGATCCTGGCGGTTGCGGCGCACGCCGCTCACCAGGTCGTAGCCGTTCGTCAGCGGCTCGATGAGCCTGGGGATGTCGGCCGGGTCGCACTGCAGGTCGGCGTCGAGCGTGACGAGGTAGCGGCCCCGCGCGTGCTCGAACCCGGCGGTGAAGGCGGCATGCTGGCCGAAGTTTGCGGCGAGCTCGACGATGCGGACGCGCGGGTCGGCAGCCTGCACCGCGCGCAGCGCGTCGACCGTGCCGTCCCTGGACCCGTCGTCCACGTAGATGGCCTCGGCTCCCCCGGCCAGCGTGTCGAGGACGGGTGCGAGCGCCGCGTGGCAGGGCGCCACGAGATCGGCGGCCTCGTACACCGGGATGACGACCGAGATGAGGGGGCGTTCGATCATTCGACGGGCGCAATGCGCAGGCGGTAGATCGCCACGGGCCACGTGCCGCCGCTCACGCGGCGCGCCAGGGGGCCGGGCGGACGCGTGTCCGCGGGGTCCACGCGCGCGACGCCACGGCTCACGAAGGCCACCCGATTGTAGCCCGCCCGCCAGACGCGGCCCAAGCTGGAGGCCGGCACCACGAAGCCGTGCGTCGAGGCCTGCCGCGCCTCGGCCGCGAACTCGCCGACCGTCTCGTCGTTGACGACGAGGGCGAGGCGGGCGTGGACGACCGGCTCCTCGAACCGGGTGCGCGCGAGGATCTCGATGCGGACGTCGCGGCCGGCGGGAAGATCCAGCGGCACCGCCAGGGACGCCGGTGAGCCGCCGATCCACCAGGACGGCCCCCACGCGTCCGCCGGCCCCGGCGCGTCCCACCCGTCGAGCAGGAAGCGATCGACGCGGCGGTCGAAGGCCAGATCGAGAGCCGCGCGCAGGGGCTCGGGGGCCAGCAGATCGTATCGGTCGATGGGCAGTCCTTCGCGCCACGCGAACCAGGCGTTGGCCGGGAAGGCGAACGGGTAGAAGTACGGGCTTCGCGTGTGGAGCTCCGCCTGCTGGCGGACCAACCGGGCGAACGAGACCGGTTCGTCCTTGGGGAGCAGGCCCAGGGTGTACTGGCCGGCGAGCAGGTGGTTCCACCAGAGCGCCGCCACCACGAGCGGAGCGAGCGCGAGCAGGGGCCGCCGCACCAGCGCCTCGATGACCAGGGCCAGGCCGGGGGCGAGCATCACCAGGACGCTGGTGAACCGTCGGCCGCCAAACGCCCATCCGCCCGACCAGTCCTGCGCCGCGCCGTTCACCCACGCCATGAGACCCAGAATCGCGAGCGCGGCGGTTGCCCACCGGGCGTCGCGCCTGAGGTACGCCACCGTGCCGAGCACCGCCACGTAGGCGATCGGAGCCCAGGAGAGGAACCCGTGCCACGAGGAGAAGAGCACGTCGGCGATGTGCGCGTCGAAGAATCGGAGGTAGCCGCCCTCGCCGGCCAGTTCGAAGCGATACCGGCCGTAGAGCGCGGTGCCGTGCGCCGCCTGCAGCAGGATGAAGGGCAGGGCCCCGGCGAGGCCGAGGCCGAGCAGGCGGCCTGCGCCGCGGAGCCGTTCGGCCCACGGCCGGCGCTGCCACAGGGTCAGCACCGCCGGAAACAGCCCGTAGACGGCCTCCTGCGGGCGGGTGAGCGCGGCCAGGCCCAGGAGCGCCCCGAGGACCATCCCCTGCCGCGTGGTCGGCGTCCCGGGCACCCACCGCGCGGCGGCGACGACGAACAGGGCGACGAAGCCGAACGACGCCGCGTGGGTCATCGCGGGCTCGTAGACCAGGTACCACCAGAGCGCGGTGGCGCCGGTGATGAGCAGCGACGCGCCGAACGCCACGCCGCGCGGAAACTCCTCGCGCAGACGGGCGTGCATGGCGACGATCCCCAGCGCGCCGATCGCCAGGGAGGAGAGGAGCGCCGCGCGGACGTAGGGCAGCGTCAGGCCCAGGCCGACGGCATCGTCCGGCGCCGGCCAGACGCCGGCCGCGCGACCGGCCGCGTCGACAGCCGCGACCGTCAGGTAGAGCGGCGCCCAGAGCAGCGTCGGGCCGACCGGCACGAAATGATGCGGGCGAGGCGGTTGCGCGAGAAACGCGAATTCGGCCGCGATGTCGAGGTCGCGATCGAACACGAGGCTGCGGAGCTGCGAGAAGTAGATGGCGCCGTCGGTCGTCACGCCGTGCGTTGCCGACATCTGGAGGGCCGCGGCCGTGAGCACGAGGAGGCCGAGGCCGTGCCAGTCGGGATGCGCGGCGACGAACGCGGGCCACGTGCGATCGAGGCGGCGTGCCATCGTCCACGACGCGACCGCGGCGAGCGGGAGGCCCGACGCGAGGACGAGCCAGAACGACGGTCGTGGCGGCAGGAGAATGAGGCCGGCCAGCCAGGCCGCGGCGAGGACCCAGACGACGGCACGGCCGGGCGACAGCGCGCGCGGCATCGAACCGCTACAGCTTACCTCAGGGAATGGCGACGATCACTTCGTTCGACGCCGGGCCGACGCCACAGGCGTTGGCGCCCCGGACACGCACGAAGTACTGCCCGGACACTGCCGTGGTCGTGAGCACCGTCGAGGGCGTGCCCGTGGCGAACTGGACGAGATTGGCCTGGCCGGACTGGGAGCCGACCTCGACGACGTACTGCGTCGGCGCCGAGCCCGAGATGGGCGCGTTCCACGCGAAGGACACCTGGGTGCCGACGACCGAGCGCGTGAGCCCGATGGGCGCAAACGGCGGCTGCGTGCATCCCGTGCCGGCGGTGACCAGGAACGACACGCTCGCCGACGCGGCGCCCACCCCCGCGGCGTTGCGGCCGCGCACGCGCACGAAGTAGAGCCCCGGGAGCATCGCCGAGGTGACCGTGGTGCTCGCGCTGTTGGTGTCGTACACGCCGAGGTTGCTGGCGTCGCTCGCCGTGCCGACCTCGACCCAGAAGCTCTGCGCCACCGGGCTCGTGGCGGGGAGGTTCCAGGTGAGCGTCACGCTCGGCCCATTGACGACGGCGCGAAGATCGATGGGCGCCGACGGCACGCTGGGCGCCGCGGGTCCCACGGTGAACGCGGTCTCGGCCGACTGCGGGCCCGTGCCGGCCGCGTTGATGGCCCCGACGCTCACCAGGTACGAGCCGTTCGGTACAGCTGCGGAGAACACGCGATCCGGCCCCGTCAGGAACACCGCGAGAAGCGCCCTGGGCGAGGCACTGAAGAACTCGAGCCGGTAGCCAGTCGGCGCGGTTCCGGTGGTCGGCGCGGTCCACGTGACGGTGATCATGCCGAGGCCGGTCGTGACCGTCGGCGCGCCGGGCGCGCCGGGCAACGTCTGGGCGGCCAGCGGCGAGGCGCCCGCGGCCACGAGCGCGACGATCAGGAGCAGGCGGCGGGTCAGGTGTCGAGCCATGCGCGATCCACCAGGAGGGAGGCCTCGATGATACCTCAGAGTACGATGACGGTCCGCTCCGTCGAGGGACCGCTCGTGCCGCACGCGTTGGTTGCGCGGATTCGCACATAGTACGCGCCGGCGCCAGGCGCCGCCGTCAGCGTCAGCACGTTGCCGACGGGCGCGTTGTACAGATTGGCGAGGCCCGGCGCCGATCCCGCCTCGACGATGTAACCCGTGGCGACCTCGAGCGCAGGCGGCTGCCACGCGAGGGTGACGACGCCGCCCGTCACGGCGTGCGTGAAATTCTGTGGAGGCCCGGGCGCGGCTGTGCAGGTGCCCGGCGGCTGCGTCCCCACGACGAACTGCGCCTCCGCCGAGGCGGCGCTGGTGCCGGCGCTGTTCACGGCGAAGACCCGCCAGAAATACTGGCCCGTCGCGGCCGTCCCCGACGTGCTGGTCACGTTGCCCACGTTCGCGTTGTAGAGGTTGGCGGCGCCGGCAGTGGTCCCCACCTGGACCACGTAGCTCGTTGCCGGCGAGTAGGCGATGGTCCCGTCGTCGGTCGTGACCGCATTCCAGGCCACGGTCACGGTCTGGCCGATGACGGTCGACGTGAGCCCCGTCGGCGCCGACGGCGGCGTCACCGGGGGCGTCGGCGTGGGCGTTGGCATCGGCGTCGTCGTCGGGACGGCCTGACGGAAGTTGGCCACGGTGGTGGCCGCGTTGTTGATCGAGAGCGCGTTGTTCTGTGACGCCGTGCCGGTGGCGCCGCCGTTGTGCGATACCCCGGGGTTGGAGAAGTTCAGGACCCGCGGGCACGTGCCGGAGGAGCAGGCGTAGGCCATGACCGTGCGAAAGGCCAGCGCAGCGTTCTTGTACCCGAAGGAGTACGAGTACAGCGCGGTCGTCGCGCCGTCCTCCGGCGCGTGGTGCGACCCCATGTTGTGCCCGAACTCGTGGGTGGGGGTGTACTGGCCCGCGCACCGCCAGTCGGAGACGCTGTAGGCGAGCGACGCGAAGCTCGTCGAGAGCGACGTCATGAGCCACGCGACGCCGCAGGCCGAGGCATTCGAGTGCACGAGCAGCTGCACCAGGTCCGCGCCCGCCTGGTTGCGCAGCGTCTGGGCGGCGGACGAATTCGTGACCGCCGACAGATCCGAGCTCATGTTCGACGCGTGCTCGGTATAGATCAACTCGGAGGTGCCGACCAGCCGCATTCGCGTCGAGACCCCGCTGCGCGAGAACGCGCTGTTGGTGTTGCTGACGATCTGCGCCGCGAGCGCCGCCACCTGCGACGCGCCGCCGGCGCGGGTCGCTGTTTCCGGCGTGTACAGCATGAGCACGTCGATTTCCGCGCCCGAGTCGGCGGCGGACGGCGGCGCCACCGAGAACGCCTCCCAGCCCGCGGGCGGAACCAGCGGCTCGAGCTCCGGCGGCAGGCCCGCGGAGGCCACCTGCTCGAGCGCGTAGACGCCGGGCGCGAGCGTGCGAATCTGATAGGTCGCGCCCGGCCGCGTGATCAGGCCGGAGACCACGCCAGCGCGCTCCGCGATCGTGACGTCGCTGCGCAGGTCATCGGCAAGCCGCCCGGCCCACACGCGATGGCCGTTCACCTGGTCCAGGCGCTCCCGCACCGCGATGACCGTCCCGTTGCCGAAGTTCAGGGCGATCCGCCGGGTCGACGCGTCGTCGCCGAACACGCGATCGAGCCGCAGCCCCACCACCTGCCGGCGGATGACAGGCGCGCCCGCGCGGGCGGCAAGGGCACCGGCCTGGCGTTCCACCGTGACCGGGACCGTGTCGATGAAGATCGGCTCGGGCGGCGCCTGCGCCGCCGGACGCAGCACGAACGCCAGCGCAAGAAGCGCGACCGCCGAGACCCGGTGGACGAGGCTCCGCATTCTAAGGAAGCGTGACGACGACCTCGTTCGACGGCGCGCTGGCCCCGCAGGCTGAGCGCGTCCGGACGCGGACGTAATACGTGCCGGCCGGCCCCGACGCCGCGATGCCCGGCGTGGTGCCGATGTTCGACACCAGCAGGTTGTCTGTGCCGGGAAGGCTGCCCACGAGCAGCGTATACCCGATGGGCGCGGCGCCGGTCGCGGGCGGCGTCCACGAGAAGGTCACGGTCAGGCCAGACTTGGTGAACGCCAGGTTTGTCGGCGGCTGCGCGGCCTCGCAGCCGACGCCGACGGTGATCTCGTTCGACGCCGTGCTCGTGCCGAGCACGTTCCGTGCCTTGAGCCGGACGTAATAGAGGCCGGCGGGCACACCGCTGAACGCGATGGAGGTCGCCGTGCTGTTGGTGATGTGGGTGACGATATCGCTCAGGCCCGAGGAGGTCCCCGCCTCGATGATGTAGCTGGTCGGCGTGCCGCCCGTGGGCGCGGCCCAGGTGAGCGTGACGCGGTCGCCCGTCACCGTGGCGGCGAGGCCGGTCGGGGGATCCGGAATAGCCGGCACGTTGCCCAGGCCCGAGGGATAGATTGCCCGCGCGCCATCGAGGTCGTCGGTGTGCAGCGCGGACGGGCCGCTGCTGCAGCCTGGCAGAGGGTCGGGCCACATCACTGCGGTCGTGGTCGTCGAATGGCCCAGCCCGATGGCGTGTCCCAGGTTATGCGTCAGCGCGTCCTGGAAACAGCCACGCTGCTGGAGGAACGTGAGGGCGCCCGCGCTGTTGTTCAGCATCACGCCGCCCTGCAGGAACTTCTTGAACTCCACGCCCCCGACGACGCGGGTGTCGCCCGACGTGAAATAGCCGCCGCCAAGGCCGACGATGGAGCCGCTGTCGGAGATCTCGCCGCACGGATCGCCGAAGGCCACCGAGATGCGGCCGTCTCCGTCGAACGTCGCCAGGCAGCGGGCGCTTCGAGCCGAGGCGCGCTGCAGCCGCAGCGCCATCCCCGAGCCATTCCAGAGCGAGAGGGCCGCGTCCAGCTCCGCGAGTCCGCCGCCGAGACCCGACGGCGGTGTCTGGTAGTCGACGGCGACCGCCGTACCGGCGTCCGCCTCGTGCCAGCGGGCGGGGCCGCCCTCGGCGGGGGGCAGGAACGTATAGGCGGTCTCCGGTCCAAGTTCGCGCGGCCACGTGTTGAAGACGGGCGGCGCCGCAACGCTCAGCGGAGCCTGACGGGCCGCGGCGCGCAGCGCGCCCACGTCCACCCGCTCGAGCCCGGACTGCCCGGCGCGGACGGCAACTGCTCGATCGGCTCCCGTGAACTCCCAGGCACCCTGCGACAGCCCAGCCGGATAGAGCGAGCCGTCGCGTGGGCGCACCTCGAGAAACAGCAGCACGTCGCTGCCCGCGCGGAACCGCGCCTGGCCGGCGATGGCCAGCTCGATGTCGCCGATACGCCCCCCGAGCAGCTTGACGGCGATGCGCTCGCGGCCCACCGGGCCGCGGTGCGACTCGGTGACATCGACGATCACGTAGGTGTAGATGCCGCGCACGTCGTCGTCCCAGCGCGAGGTCACCTCCGCGACCCGGCCTTCGACAATGATGGGCGAGATGGCCGTGAGCTCGGCCACCGTCAGCGGGGGCGAGCTGTTCGCGGCGCTCCCGATCGGCGCGACCACAAGGACTGCGACGGCGAGGACGGCGACTGGCCAGCGCGGCATGGCAAACGGGGAAGGCGAGGCCCGGGGCTGCGCCCCGGGCCGCCACGCACGATCGCTACCGCTGGTCGGCAGGGAAGCCCGCCGCCAGGTACGGCTGAAGCGTCCAGCGGCCGATCGAGCCACCCTGACGCGTGGCCTCCGTCACATCGGTCCAGTTCCAGTCGGGCCGGCTGCCGCAATGACCGCTGATGACGTCGATGATGTACACGTTGGTGGTGTCCTCGTCGGCGCCCGTCCCGAAGTTGTAGGTCACGACGTCCTGTGACATGTCGCCGCGGTTACCCCGCTTCCAGTTGAGGCCCCAACGCGAGTCGATCTGCCGCAACCGCTGGAGCAGGCGGAAGAGGAAGGTGTTGTTGCCGCCGTGCTCCACGCAGGAATTGAGGAGATCCCCGCGGAAGTCGATGACGGCCTGCTGGACGACGCTCGCGCCGTAGCTCGGGAGTGGCAGGATCTGGCCGGCGGGCGGATCGGGCGTCCGCGGGCCCGGGCCGGAGGCGATGCTGGTGACCACGATGGTGATTTCAGCGGAGACCAGCGACCCGCAGGGACCGGTCAGCACGAGCGTCGCGTAGTAGGTGCCAATCGCGGGCGCCGTGGCGACGAGGCTGGAATCGCTGCCCGTGACGGTCTGCACCTGTTCGACGAGCCCGGGCGCGCGGCCCATCCGAATCTGCCCGCTCGTGGCGCCGCTGTTGTTCGTCCAGGAGAACGTCACCCGTGCCGCGGCAACGGTCGCGGTCAGCGTCGGTGGGGTGCACGTCGGTGCGGCGGTGGGAACGACGAAGGTGATGATGCTCGACCAGGGGCCCGTCGTCGACCCGGCGGTCGCGCGGACGCGGACGATGTAGCTGCCGTTCGGCGCCGGCGATGCGGTGATGAACGGGACGGTTGTCGGAACGACGAACGTCTGCCCGTTGAGAACGACTTCCACCTCGTAGCCGGTTGCGCCGGAGACGGCCGTCCACGTCAGATTGACCGTGGTGCCGTTGACGCTGACGCTGACAGTGGGTGCCTGCGCCGCAGCCTGCGAGCTCGCCAGCACGAGCGCCGTCAGCGCCGCAGCCATCAGACCCGTGGCCTTCTTGAGAGTCATCGGTACAGTCCTTTTGCCCTTTCACCGCGCCGGCCCATCAGAGAGACCGCCGCGCATGCCCGTCTGATTGTCGCGTCGAGGGCTGGGAGTGCCTCGGTGGGTGGAAGCCCCATCACTATAGCACGCAGCCTTTTGGGGCGGAAAAGTCAGATGGTATAGTCGGGATAAGATGACGTCTGTCAAGAAGATAGGGGTGCTCACCGGCGGCGGCGACGCGCCGGGACTGAACGCAGTCATCCGCGCGGTCGTCAAGGCCGCGGTCAACTCGGGCATCGAGGTCATCGGCCTCGAGGACAGCTTCGACGGTCTGCTCGATCCCTCGCGGACACGCCCCCTGACGCCCCGGGATGTCACCGGCATCCTCCGCCTGGGGGGCACGATCCTCGGCACCACCAATCGGGGCAACCCGTTCGAGTATCCGACCGACTCCGAGCAGGGGCGCGTGGATTACTCAGACCGGTGCGTCGAGACGTTCCACCAGATGGACCTCGACGCCCTCGTCGCCATCGGCGGCGACGGCACGCTGGCCATCGCCCACCAGTTCTACCTGCGCGGCATCCCCATCGTCGGCGTGCCGAAGACCATCGACAACGACATCTGGGGCACGACGAGCTGCTTCGGTTTCGACACGGCCGTCGCGTTCGCCGCCGACGCCATCGACCGGCTGCACTCGACCGCCGAGGCGCACCGGCGCATCATGGTCGTCGAAGTGATGGGCCGCTATGCCGGGTGGATTGCGCTGCACGGGGGCATCGCGGGCGGTGCGGACGTGATTCTGATGCCGGAGATTCCGTTCGACCTGGAGAAGGTGGCGACGCGGATCCGGGAGCGCGAGGCACTCGGCGCGAAGTTCTCGGTTGTCGTCGTCGCCGAGGGCGCCAGGCCCGTAGGCGGCCAGGTGACGCTCGTCGAGGAAGCGCGCGCGGGTCACGTGGAGCGCCTTGGGGGCATCGGCGCGCAGGTGGCGCACCGGCTCGAGAAGATGACGGGGAAGGAGAGCCGCTTCGTCGTGCTCGGCCACCTGCAGCGCGGCGGGGCGCCCACGGCGTTCGACCGGGTGCTTGCCACGCGGCTGGGCGGCAAGGCGGTCGAACTGCTCAAGCGCGGCATCTTCGGGCGCATGGTCGCCAACCACCCGCCCGACATCGTCCCCGTGCCGCTCGCCGACGTCGTCGGCAAGACGAGGACCGTGCCCCTCGACTACGATTTGATCCACACCGCGCGTGCGATCGGGATATCCTTCGGCGACTGAGCCATGACAGCGGGGCGTCCGGCGGTCGTCGTGGCCGTCCTTCTGCTCGCGGGGTCCCCCGCGCGGGCGCAGTCCGTCGACACCGCCCCTGCCGATCCATCGAGTCTCTTCAGTCGCGGCGCCGCGCTGCTGAATCGCGGGGACGCCCTCGGCAGCCGGCCGCTGTTCCGCCGCGCCGTCGAGCTGGCTGAGGCGGCCGGCGATCGCGCGCTGATGAGCCGCGCGCTCGGCATGCTCGCCGAGGCGCAGGGGGAGCTGGGAGACTGGGCGGGCATGCTGGACTACGCTCAGCGCGCCTACGACGTCGCTCCCGAGCCCGAGGGGCCCGCGATGGTGGTGCTGCTCAACCGCCGCGGGCGCGTCTACCAGGAACTCCGGGAACGGGATTCCGCGCTCGCCAGCTATCAGGCCTCGCTGCAACTGGCGGAGGCCATTCGCGAGGCTCGACTGGCGGCCACTGCGCACGCGGAGCTGGGCCTTGCTCTCTGGCGCCTGGACCGCGACGAAGCGGGCGCGGTGGCGCACTACGACGAGGCGATCGCCCGCTTCCGCGCCCTCGGCGACGACTTCGGCCTGATTGCCGTGCTGAACAACTCCGGCAACGTCTTCCGACGGCCCGGGGGCTATGCAGAGGCGGAGCGGCGCTACGGCGAAGGTCTCGCCATCGCGCGGCGACGCGGATTCGAGGATGCCTTCCTGCTGAAGAACATGGGCATCGTGCTTCGTGAGACGGGCCGGCGCGACGCCGCGGCGGCCATGCTGATGCGTGCCGTCGAGGTGGCAGACGCGAAGGGCAACGGGCGCATTCGCTGGCAGGGCCGCATGGAGCTCGGCACCTTCTACCGGGACGTCGAGCCGGACCGGGCCGCCGCCTACTTCGAGAGCGCGCTGACGGTTCTCGAGGCACAGAACGGCACCGTGCTGCTCGAGGGGTTCCGCGCCGGCGCTCTGAGCGGCGCCTTGACGATCTACGACGACCCCTACGATCTGTATCTGGACCTGCTCCTGCGAGGTGGCCGCGAGCGGGAGGCGTTCCGGTTGGCCGAGCGTGCGCGCGCGCGGGCGTTTCTCGACCAGCTCGCCATGGCCCGCGAGCAGGTAGCCGCCGGCGTGGCGCCCGACCTCGTCGACGAAGAGCGCCGCATTCTGGAAAGCATCTCCCGCGATCAGGCGGAGCTGCGGTCGGCCGATCTCGCGGCGGAGCGCCGCCGGGCGCTGACCGCGGGAGTCGATGCGGCAGAGCAGCGTCTGCTGGCGCTCCGGGCGCGCATCTCATCCGCGCATCCGGGGCTCGGCGACGCCCGCTACCCGCGGCTGCTGGCCGTCGAAGACGTTCAGGCGCGCCTGCTCGGCGAGGACGAGGTGCTCATCGAGTACTTCCTTGGCGCCGAGAGCAGCACCGTGTGGATGATCGCGCGTGACCGCCTGGAGGTACGGCGTCTGCCGGCGCGTGCCGCGGTCGAACAGGATGTGCGCGAGCTGCTCGCCGCTTTGTCGACACCGCAGGGCGACTACGCCGCACGTTCGCACGCGCTCGGCGCTCAACTGCTGCCGTTCGACCTCTCGGCGGAGCGTCGCCTGCTGATTGTCCCGCACGGCATGCTCCACTATCTGCCGTTTGAGGCCCTTCGGACGCCGGACGGGGCATTCCTGATCGAGCGCCACACCGTGGCGTATGCCCCTTCCGCCTCGAGCCTGGCGTTCCTCCGCGGTCGCCCTACGGGAGGGGCCGAAGTGGTGGCGGTGGGCAATCCGGTGATTCGGGGCTCTGATGTGGCCCTCGAACGCGGGGCGGGCATCGACCGCGTCGGCCTGCTCAAGCCGCTGGCGTTCAGCGGGCTGGAGCTGCGCCAGATCGGCGAGGTCTACGGACGCGCGGCGCGCGTGGTCGAGGGTGCCGACGCGACAGAGGCTGCCCTGAACCCCAATCGACTCGCGAACGCCGCGGTCATCCACTTCGCCACGCACGGGCTCGTGGACGAGGAGCGTCCCGAGCGGTCCGGTCTGGCCCTGACGGCCAGCCCCCCGGAGAGCGATGGCGTGCTGCAGATGCGTGAGGTGTTCGGGCTGCGGCTGACCGCCGCACTCGTCACGCTCTCCGCGTGTCAGACGGCGCTCGGCAAGCAGGCGACGGGTGAAGGGATGGTGGGCCTCGCGCGGTCCTTCTTCTATGCCGGCGCGGGGGCGGTGCTCGCCAGCCTCTGGAACGTGGACGATCGATCCACAGCGGAGCTGATGCGGCCCTTCTACGAAGCGCTGGCCGATGGCGCGCGCATTGATGATGCCGCCCGGCGCGCCAAGCTGGCACTCATCGGACGGGGCGGACCTTGGGCGCATCCGTATCACTGGGCGCCCTTCATCGTCACCGGCCACGCCGCCGCCACGGTGCCCGTGCGGGCCGACCGCCCCCTGCCGACGTGGGCGGTGGCAGGCGGCATCCTGGCGTTGGTGCTCACCGCGGTTCTCGTCTGGCGGCGTGTCCGTTAGGTCATGAAGAGCGCGCTTTCCGACGGAGACCTGCGCCGCCTCCTTCTCGAGGACCCCGACGCCGGCTGGCGCGTGTTCATCGACCAGTTCACGCCGCGCCTGATCTCGGCGATCGAGCAGGCCGGGCTGCGCGAGCGAGACGAGATCATGGACCTCTACGTGCTGACGTGCGAGCATCTGGCGGCCGACGACTGCGCCCGGCTCCGCCGCCATGACCCGTCCAAGGGCGCGCTTGGCGCGTGGCTCGGCACCGTCGTCCGCCGCCTGCTGGTGGACTGGGTGCGGTCGGAGAAGGGCCGCAAGCGGCTCTTCGGGTCGATCCGGGCGCTGTCGACAGTGGATCGACGGGTCTTCGAGGCCTACTACTGGCGTCGGCAGACGCCGGCAGAGATGGCCGACCGCGTGCGGGATGACGAAGGCCGGCCCATCGGTCTGGCCGAAGTGTTTGGCTCGCTCGAGCGCGTCGAGCGGGCGCTGACGCCGAGGCAGCGCAGCGAGCTTTTGCTGATGGCAGGCCGCACCGCCCGCGTCGAGCGCCTCGAGTCCGAGGCGGGGGAACTCGCCGTCGATCCGGTGGCGGCCGGCGACGACCCCGAGGCCGCTCTTGATGCTGCCGAGCGCCGCGCCCTCCTTGACCGCGCCCTGGGGGCCCTGTCCGCGGAAGACCGCGTGATTGTCGCGATGCGCTACGAAGACGGCCTCACGCTTTCGGAGATTCGGCGCGCGCTGCACCTCGAGCAGTTGACCGGCGCGCGTGTGCAGGCCATTCTCGAGCGCCTGCGGATGAACATCGAGGCTGCGACGACTCCGGGGGAGGAGCGGAGGCAACCGGCATGACGCATCTCTCGGCCGGGGACCTGCGACGCTGGTTCGACGAGGGGCGGGCCGAAGACCGCGAGCGCGTGGTCAGCCACCTGGCCGCGTGTGCGGAGTGCCGCCGCGCGCTGGCCGCCATGGCCGTTGACGCGCCCACCGCGGCGACGCCTCCGATCGTCGATGCCGCGGATGTGGTCGAGCGCGGCTATGCCGCGCGCCCGAAAACAGGGGTCGGGCCTGTTTTTCCGGCGACCACCGTCG
>JBFMCA010000100.1:0-16958 GCA_040754955.1 Acidobacteriota bacterium
GATGCACGGCGACGAAAGCGCCGGTCCGACACGGCAACGCGCGATCCAGAGGAGATTCGCTGCCTTATGACCACACCCGACCGACTCCGAGTCGTCCCGCGAGTCACTTTTTCATCGTCCTGCTAGATGTGAATCGCCGCCCCGTGCGCGGCGTGGGCGGCTTCACCGACGGCCTCCGACATCGTCGGATGCGCGTGGATGGTCCTGATGAGCTCCTCCACGGTGCACTCCAGCCTGAGCGCCAGCACGGCCTCGGCGACGAGCTCGGTGGCTCGCGGACCGATGATGTGCGCGCCCAGCACCTCGTCGTACTTCCGGTCGGCCACGATCTTCACGAACCCGTCGGTTTCCCCCGCCATGCGCGCGCGGCCGAGCGCGCGGAAGGGGAACGACCCGACACGCACATCGTAGCCCTGCGCCCTGGCCTGGGCCTCGGTCAACCCCACGCTGCCGATCTCCGGGTCGCAATACGTGCAGCGCGGCACGTGATCGTAGTTGATGGGCCGCACCTCCTGGCCCGCAATGCGCTCGGCTACCAGGATGCCTTCCATGGACGACACGTGCGCGAGCTGGTAGTGCGGGCCGCCCATGGTGATGACGTCGCCGACGGCCGAGATGCCGGCCACGCTCGTGCGGAAAAGCTCGTCGACGACGATGTAACCGCGGTCCATCTCGAGGCCGACGGCCTCGGCTCCGAGGCCTTCGGTGACGGGCCCGCGTCCGGTTGCCACAAGGAGCGTGTCGACGGTCAGGGTCTGCGACTTGCCGTCGCCGGCGGTCATCTGGATCGCGACGCCGCCCTCGCCCGGCGTGGCGGCCGTCACCGTCGTCCCGGTGTGCACCTTGATGCCGCGCTTCTTGAACACGCGCTCGAGCTCCTTCGAGACCGCGTCGTCTTCGGACGGGACGAGCGCGGGCAGCAGCTCGATGAGGGTGACGTCGCTCCCATAGCTGCGGAAAATCGACGCGAACTCGACGCCGACGGCCCCGCTGCCCATGATGGCGATGGACTTCGGCACCTCCGGGAGGTGGATGGCCTCGTCGCTGAAGATGATGCGCGTCCGGTCCACCTCGATACCCGGCACGCTGCGCGCCGCCGACCCCGTCGCGACGATGACCTCCTTCTTCGCCGTCAGGGCCTGTTTCGCGCCGCCGTCGTGCGGCGTCACCTCGACGCCGCGCCCGCCGGTGAGGCGCGCGACGCCCTTGATCCAGTCGATCTTGTTCTTCTTGAAGAGCATCTCGATGCCGCCGGTGAGCCCGCCGATCATCTTGTCCTTCCGGGCGTGCACGGCGGGCATGTCGATGCGCACGGCGGCGGGATCGAGGCCGGTGAGGCCCCACTCCTTCGCCTCCTGCGCAATCTTCAGCGCGTGCGCGTGCTCGAGGAGCGCCTTGGTCGGAATGCAGCCCCAGATGAGGCAGGTGCCGCCGAGCGCCTTCTGCTTCTCGACCACGGCGACCTTCATCCCGAGCTGCGCGGCGCGGATGGCGGCCACATACCCGCCGGTGCCGGCGCCGATCACGACGATGTCGTACTCGTTTGCCAAACTCTCGACTCCTAGTGACGTGACGGCGATTCCCGGTACGGGAACGCGAGCCTTCAATTGTCGCGTATCGGACAGCGGGAGGGCAACCGAACCGGGAAGCCCGGTGGTGGCGGCCGTTCCACGGGCGCCGCCGGCCGCGGGCCCGGCGGACGCCCCGCCGCGGGCGGCTAGGCGAACCCGAGGCGCCTGAGCAGGCGCACCACGCGGGCGCGCAGGCGGCGGTCGACCCAGTCCTCCGTGTCGCGGCCGTCGGAGGGCACTTCGCTGCTCGCAATGTAGCCCTGCATGAGGAGGCGGGTGGCCTCGAGCAGCCCGTCGATGCTGAATGGCTTCTCGATGAAAGCCTCGCCGCTGCCCAGCTCGTGCTGCCCGGCGAAGAGCCGGTCGGCGAAGCCCGTCTGATACAGCACGCGCACCGACGGATAGCGCGCCCGCACGACCTCGGCCAGCTCGCGCCCCGACATGCCCGGCATCTTGAGATCCGTCACCAGAAGGTCGACCGGAGCGGCGCCGTCCGCGTCGAGCAGTCGGATGGCCTCCTCGGGCGACTCCGCGGACCGGATGGCGTAGTTCTCCGTCTGCAGGGTGCGGACCACCAGGTTGAGCACGGGCCGCTCGTCGTCAACCACCAGCAGCTGCTTGCGCTCGGCCAACGGCGCGCGCTGCAACGCCGCCGCCGCGGCGGCGCCCGGCCGGTAGATCAGCGGGACGTTCGGAAGCGGCGTCTCGGGCGCTGGCGTGGGTGGCGTCTCGGACGACATCGACGAATCCATCTTAGCCCGGTCGCGCAGGGCCCCTTGCACACCACAGCCCTTGACGGCGCGGAGCCCAGAGCCAAGAGCCCAGAGCCCAGAGCCAAGAGCCCAGAGCCTGGTCTAGAGCCCAGAGCCCTTCTTGATCGCCGAGAGCGGTACGAACGCACTCGTCGGCGCGGGTGCGGCGGCGGCGGCCTCGTCCGGCGTCGGGGCCACCGCGCGCAGGCGGGCTTTGAGCTCGCCGACCTCGTACTTGAGCGCCCAGTACTGCGCCGTGAGCTCGGCGACGGCGCGGGCGGCGCGGCGGGCGGCCACGAACGCGGCGAGCGCGATCACCCAGCCGGCGACGGTCACGAACCACAACGCGGTCATCAGGTCTTATACTGCCGCCTGTGTCGGTGCGCCGCAAGACCATCGTCATCGTCGATGCCGACGACGGCGGGCGTGAAGCGCTCGCCGGCGCCCTGAAGCGCGACTACCGCGTGCTTCGCGCGGCGTCGGGTGAGGCCGCGCTCGGCCTCATGAGCCGCGACGACGTGGATCTGGTGGTGGCGGCGGTGACGCTGCCCGGCATCACGGGCTTCGACCTGTTGCAGATCGTCCGCGAGAACTACCCGCTCGCCGAAACCATCCTGGTCTCGGACGGGACCGACGTCGAGGCGGCGGTCAAGGCCATCAAGCTCGGCGCGTACCACTTTTTGCCGAAAGACACCGGGCCCGACGCGCTGCGCGCCGTCGTCGCCCACGCAAGCGACCGGCAGGACCTGAACCGGCGGGTGCTGACGCTCAGCGCCGAGGTGCAGGAGCTGGGCGCGCGCGAGTTCGTCTCGGGCCCGAGCCGCGCGATGCGCGAGGTGCTCGACGTCGTGCAGCGCGTCGCGGGGCTCTCGGCGACGGTGCTCATCCTGGGCGAGAGCGGCACGGGCAAGGAGCTGCTGGCGCGCATCATCCACCGGGCCTCGGAGCAGGGCGCGGAGCGGCCGTTCGTGGCCGTGAACCTCGCGGCCATCCCGCGCGACCTCGTGGAGAGCACGCTCTTCGGGCACGAGAAGGGCGCGTTCACCGGCGCCGTGCAGCAGCGCATCGGCAAGTTCGAGCTGGCGGGCGGCGGCACGCTCTTTCTCGACGAGATCGGCGATCTCCGGGCCGACCTGCAGGCCAAGCTCCTTCGCGCCATCCAGGAGGGCGAGATCGAGCGCGTCGGCGGCTCGATGCCCATCAAGACCAGCTTCCGGCTCATCGCCGCCACCAACGTCGACCTGGAGCGCGCGGTCAAGGAGGGCTCGTTCCGCGAGGATCTCTACTACCGCCTCAACGTCATCCCCGTGCGCCTGCCGCCGCTCCGCGAGCGCATCGACGATCTGCCGGCGCTGGCCGATTTCTTCCTCAAGCGCTACAACGCGCGCTTCCGGAAGAACGTCCGCGGCATCGCGGAGTCCACGCTCGAGATGCTGGCGAGCCACTGGTGGCCGGGCAACGTCCGCGAGCTCGAGAACCTCATCGAGCGCCTCGTGGCCACCGCGCAGCACGAGTGGATCACCGACGAGGACCTCCCCTTCGAGTTCCAGGTGGCCAAGCTCGACCGCGACCACGATCGCGCCGGCGGCAGCCTCCTCGAGCGGGCCCTCGACACCTTCGAGCGCAACTTCATCGTCCGCGCGCTCGAGAAGAGCGGCTGGAACGTCACGCAGACGGCGCGCTACCTCGGGGTGCCGCTCAGCACGCTCAAGTTCAAGATCGACCGGCTCGACATCCGCGAGCTGACGCGGAAGCTGAAGGGCGGCTGACCGCCCCCGCCACGGGCTGCCGGAAAAGAGGAAAGGCCGGCGCCGCGTGCGGCCCGGCCCTTCCGAACGACGCCGCCCCCCGGGGGGGCGCGTGACTACTTGCGCGGCAGGACGGCGTCCTTGAGCTGCTTGACGATGCGCGCCTTGACGACCGTCTTGGCGGGGATCTTGATGGGCTCGCCGGTGGCCGGGTTGCGGCCCATGCGCGCCTTGCGCTTCTGAACGACGAGCTTGACCATCCCGGGCAGGACGAACTCGCCCGAGCGCTTCAGTTCCTTCTCGCAGAGCGTGGTGAGCTCGTCGAAGAACTCGCGGGCCTGCGTCCGCTTCATCTCGAAGCGCTCGGCGAAGTGCGAGAAGAGTTCCGACTTGCCCATGCGGCGGGCTTCTGCCATGTGTGGTCCCCCCTGGTGTCAGTGACGCGCGCGCGATTCCCGAAGACGCCGCGATGACGGCGGGCGCGCTCCGTCCGCTCGCGGAAAAAGTGCCGAAAAACGTGGGTAATGCTAGCGCGTGGTCCAGGGGCTGTCAATCGCGGCGGCCGCACGCCCGCGCGCGAATGCTAGAATTTTCCGCATGTCAAGCCCGGGCACGCTCGACACGTTCCCCAACCCGCGGCCGGAGCGCGATTTCGAAATCGCGATCGACTGTCCCGAGTTCACCTCGATGTGCCCGAAGACGGGACTGCCCGACTTCGGCACCATCCGCATCCGCTACGTGCCGGACGCGCGGTGCATCGAGCTGAAGTCGCTGAAGTACTACCTGCTCGAGTTCCGCAACCAGGGCATCTTCTACGAGGCCGTCACCAACCGCATCCTCGACGACCTCGTCGCCGCCTGCCAGCCGCGCCGCATGACGGTGGTGGGCGATTTCACGGCGCGCGGCGGCATCACAACGAGGGTGACCGCCGAGTACAGCGCTCCGCGCGGCTGAACCCCGCCCCCGAGGGGGATCCATGGACGACCCCGACGACGACACGCCCTTCGTCGTGCCCATCGAGGACGCCATCGACCTCCACGCCTTCGCGCCGCGTGACGTCATCAGCGTCGTCGAAGCCTTCCTCGAGGCGGCTGCGGAGCGGGGTCTCCGCGAAGTGCGGCTCATCCACGGCCGCGGCAAGGGCGTGCAGCGCGCGGCCGTCCACCGCCTGCTCGCCTCACACCCGCTGGTCGCCTCCTACCGAGACGCCCCCGAGTCGCACCTGGGCGCGACCGTAGTGACACTGGCAGAAATGGCGAACTCCGAATGACGAAGCGCGAAGGAAGACATGTTCCTCTTTTCGCCATTCGCCATTCGCCATTCGCCACTGTCAAGAAACGGCCGCCAGCTCCGATCCCGCAATGGCGCGGGCCATGGCGGCGAGCTGCAGCTGGAGGTCGCCGCCGCGCAGGCACGACACCGGCACGCCCGTGTTGATGGCGGCCGCCACGGTCCGGTAGTCGCTCGGCACGCTGAAGTCGATGGCGCGGCCGAGCACGCGCTCGATCTGGCCCACAGCCAGCACGCCGTGCTCCGACGCGCGGTTCAGCACGACCTTCACGCGTTCGGACACCACGCCCGCGAGGCGCACCGCGTCGATCAGGCGCTGCAGGTTCCTGAGGCACGGCACATCGGGATTGGCGACGAGCAGCACGTGATCGGCCGCGTGCAGCGCCGCCGCCGCGCACGCGTTGAGCGTGGCGCCCGCGTCGACGACGACGTAGGCGTAGGTGCCCGAGAGCAGGCGGAGCGCCTGCTCCACCGCCTCGGCATCGCGCGGCGCCGGTCGGCCGAACTCGTCGGCCGCCGCCAGCACCTGCAGGCCGCAGTCGTGCTCCGCGACGAAGCGCTGCACGAGCTGCCGATCGAGCCACGGCAGCTGGTCCATCAGGTCCAGCATGGTGAGGCGCGGCCGGAGACCGAGAAACACCGCGACGTCTCCAGGGCCCGCCTTGAGATCCACGACGATGGTCGGCCGGCCGGTGAGACGGCGGAGGTCGGCCGCGCAGTTGACGGCAAGGGTCGTGGTCCCCGTGCCGCCCTTGGTGCCGAAGAACGTGACCACCATGTAGAAGGGCCCATCGCAACCGCCGTGCCAGCACCGTGCAATCGTGGGCAACCGCACTTCGCGGGCAGTTTCGGCCGAGATCATCGGGCGGACCGGCCGGGACGGCCCTCACTTCTGTAACGCCGCACGCGAGAACCGTCGCGCACACGCCGCCGCCCACGACCGCCGCCAGACGCGCGCCGGGGCCTAAGCTGCGGGTTCAAGGTCACTTGCGCCCGCGTGCGGCACGCGCACCGCGTGGGCACGAGCCTTGCTGATGCGGGAGGGACCCCCCGGAGTCGCTGTGGCCATGACGCCCTCGAACGACAAACACCCCACCCGCCCTCGTCCCGCCGTCGACGAGTGGGGGATGTACGACCCTGAGCAGGCGGGCCTGGCTGCACTCTTCGACCGCCTGGACCCGCAGCGGCACAGCGCCGCCGACGCGGACGCCCCGGCCGTGGCCGAGTCGATGAGCCGCGCGCGACAGCTGCTGGAAGAAGACCTGGACGAGAGCGGACACGAGAGCTAGGCGCCCCGGCCTTCCACGCGCGGCCGGGTGTACGCTGGGCGCACGTTCGTCGGACACTACGGCCTCGCTCTGGCGGCGCGGCGCGCGGCCCCTCGCACGTCAGCCGGCACGCTCGTCGCGGCGTCGCTCTCTCTCGATCTGCTCTGGCCGCTGCTGCTCCTCGCCGGCCTCGAGCGCGTCGCCGTCGTGCCGGGCCTGCTGCCCGCCAACGCGCTCGACTTCGTGTCCTATCCGATCAGCCACAGCCTCGTCACCGTGATGGGGTGGGGCCTCCTCGTCGGCGGCCTCGTCCTCGCGGTCAGCCGCTCGCGCGCGTCGGCCGGCGTCGCCGGTGAGCGCACTCGGCTCCTGAGCGCCAGAACGCGACCACGGTCTCCTCTCTCGGCCCGCCGATTGCTCTGGTCCGCCGCACGCGCGGCTGACGCGGCGTTCCTGGCGATTTCTGCCGCGCGGCCGGGGAGGCCGTGTTGCAGCATCTGCCACCATCGTCGAGCGGCGCGGTGGTCACCGTGCGCGGCGAACGCTGGCGCGTCGCGCGCATCACACCGCATGACGATTGCCGCGTCGTCGCGCTCACCGGGGCCGGCCCGGCCAACGCGGGGGAGTCGTTCGCGGTCCTCCACCCCTTCGACGATCTCGTCCCGTCCCGCACGTTCGAGCAGCCGCGGGCGCGTCCCTTCCGCGAGGTGCTCCATCGCGCGCGGGCGGCGCTGACGGCGCGGACCGGGTGGACGACCCCGCGCACGCGCACCGTCCCGGGCGTCACGCTGCTCCCCTGGCAGGCCGCGCCGCTCGCGGCCATCCTGGCCGGCGCCACGCGCGTCCTCGTCGCCGACGACGTCGGGCTCGGCAAGACGCTCGAGGCCGGCCTGATCGCAGCGGAGCTGGTGGCCCGCGGCCTCGCGCACCGCGTGCTCGTCCTGGCGCCGGCGGCGCTCCGCGCGCAGTGGGCCGACGAGCTCGCCTCGAAGCTCGGCCTCGCCGCGCGGGTGCTGGATCACGCGTCCATCCTGCGCGACGTGGCCGCGCTCCCGCCGGGGAGCAACCCGTGGGCCGCCTCGCCGCTCGTCATCTCGTCGATCGACCTCGTCAAGCGGCCCGAGGTGTCGGCGTCGCTCGACGGTGTGCCCATCGATCTGCTCATCGTGGACGAAGCGCATCACGCCGCGCCGCGCACCGACCGCGGCGCGCTCGTGCACGCGCTCGCGGCGCGCGCGCTGTGGGTGGTGCTCGTCACGGCGACGCCGCACTCGGGCGACGCCGCGGCGTTCCGCTACCTGACGGACGCGGGAGCCGTCGGCCCGGCCGAGGCGCCGATGGCGGTCGTGCGCCGCGCCGCGGCCGCCGTCGCCGCGCGTCCCCGCCGGCGCGAGCACCGGGTAAGGGTCCGGCCGACCCGCGAGGAACGCGCGCTCGGTGCCGCGCTCGACGCCTACCTGGCACGTCTCACCGCGTCAGCGGGCGCCGGCGACGCCGTGCACCTGCTGGACGCCGTCCTCAGGCGGCGGTGCGCATCGTCGGCCGCGGCGCTGTCGCGCACGCTCGCGCGGCGCCGGCAGCTCCTGGCGGGCGATGCCGGGGCCGCGCCTGAGCCGCGGCCGCTCCCGCTTCCGTGGGACGAGACCGACGGCGGTGACGATGTGGAGCCGGATCGCGTGGTCGGCGCGGCGCCATTGCCCCATCGCGCGGAGGAAACCGCCAGCCTCGATCGCCTCCTGACGCTCGCCGCGCGGGCGGGCCGGCGCCCATCGAAGATCGCCGCGCTCACCGCGCGGCTGGCGCGGGTGGCCGAGCCCGTGGTGGTCTTCAGCGAGTACCGGGACACGGTCGAGGACCTGCGCGCCCGGCTGACCGCGCAGTGGCGGGTGGCGGTCGTCCACGGCGGCATGCCCGAGCCGGTCAGGCGCGCGGCGGTCGCCTCGTTCACCCACGGCGACGCGGCCGTGCTCGTCGCCACCGACACGGCCGGCGAGGGTCTGAACCTGCAGCGGCGCTGCCGGCTGCTCGTGCACTTCGAGCCGGCATGGAGCCCGGTGCGTGTGGAGCAGCGTGCAGGCCGCCTCGATCGCGTGGGCCAGCATCGCGCGGTGCACGCCGTGCACCTGGTACGCGACGGGTCGATCGAAGACTACGTCATCGCCCGGCGCGCAGGCCGCGCGAACCACGCGGCGGCCGCCGCGGTTCCCGGTCCGGCGCGCGAGCCGGCTGTGGCTGAGACCACCGCGCGCGAGATGCCGCCCGACAGTCGGATCCCGATCCACGTCCGAACGCCGGCCACGCGCGCCATCCTCGTCTTCGAGGTCGGCGTGGTCGATGGGATGGGCAGCCTGGTGGCCGGCGACGTCGTCGCCGTGCAGGTGGACCTCGCACGGCCCCCGCGACGGCGTGCGGCGCTCGCGCGGGTGCTGTCGGCCCTGGCGGGGGCGCCGCCGGTGCTCGCGGTGGTCGATGCCGGCACGCGGGCAGCCCTGGACCGGGAACGCCGTCGGGCGGCCGCGTGCGCGGACGGCTGGCTCGCCCGTCTCGACGCCATCGCCACAGGCTCGTCGCATGTCGCGCCCACGGCGGTGCAGCCCGCCCTGTTCGATCGGCGGGCCGCGCGGGCGGCCGATCGACGCGACGCCGCGCGGGCGGCCGCGGCGGCGTACTGGCGGGCGCGGCGCGATCAGGTCGCCGCGATAGATGCCGCCGATCCGGCCCGGCCGCGGCTGGTGGCCGCGTGGACGCTGCCGTGACGGATCACGCGCCGCTCCCAGGTCTGGGCGGCGATCTGCTGGCCCCGACGTTCCTGGCCCGCGACCTGCCGGCGCGGGTCACCTCCGCCGATCGCGACGCGGCCCGCGCGCTGGCGCGGTGGTGGGCGCGCGCCTCGCGCGCCATGGGTCCCGCGTCGAGTCCGCGCCGCGTGCTCGACGTCGTCGTGCTGCCGCTCGTCGAGCGCCTGGGGTACGTCGCCGCGCGCGTCGCGCCCGCCGCGTCCGGCGCTTTCGAAGGCCTGCTCCACGACGGCGTCGGCCGCCGCGCCGCGGTCCTCCTGGCGCTGCCATGGGACGCGCCGCTCGGTCCGGCCTGGGGCAGGGCCGTCCGGGCTGGGCTCGAAACCAGCGTCCCCTGGGCGATCGTCACCAACGGCCAGTCGCTTCGCGTGATCGAGGCGGCGCGGCCGTGGACGCGGCGCGCGCTGGAGGCCCGGCTGCCCATCGCCCTCGCGCACCCCGAGTCGGCGCCGGTGCTGGTCGCCGTGGCGCAGGCAGCCACGCTCGCGCCGGCGCCCGATGGCGGGTCGGCCCTCGCGGCGCTGGTTGACGCGTCGGACCGCGCGACGAGCGGGGCGTGCGCGGCGCTCGGCGCCGGCGTCCTGGAGGCGCTCGGCGCGCTCGTCGGCGCGCTCGACGCCGCCGCGGGCCTGAGACGGCAGCCGTCGGCGCTGCTCGACGAGGCCCTCACGCTCGTCTACCGCGTGCTGTTCCTGCTCTTCGCGGAGGCGCGCGCCCTCGTGCCCACGTGGCACCGCGTCTACCGCGAGGCGTACACCGTCGAGTCGCTCTGTCGCCGCATCGCGCGCCGCGGCGCGGCGCCCGGCCTCTGGGCCGGCCTGCAAGCCATTGCCCGACTGTCGCACGCCGGCTGCCGCGCGGGCGATCTCGAGGTGACGCCGTTCAACGGCCGGCTGTTCGCTCCGGCGTCGGCGCCGCTGGCGGCCCGCGTCCGCGTGCCCGACGCCATCGCCCGCGACGTGCTGCTCGCCCTGGCCACCGAGCGGCGGGCCGGCGGGCGGCGGGCCATCGCGTATGCCGATCTCGGCGTCGAGCAGCTCGGGTCGGTGTACGAGGCGGTGCTCGACTACCACGCCGTGCGTCGGATGCGCGGCGTCGCGCTCGAGCGGACGTCCACGGCGCGCAAGACCACCGGCAGCTTCTACACGCCGAGGGCGCTCACGGAGTTCGTCGTGCGCCGCGCGCTCCATCCGCTGGTGGCCGGCCGCTCCACCGCCGACATCCTGACGCTGCGCATCGTCGATCCCGCGATGGGCAGCGGCGCATTCCTGGTCGCGGCCTGCCGCTACCTGGCTGACGCGTGCGCGCAGGCCAACCTCGAGAGCGGGGTGTGGACGGCCGACGACGACACGCCGGCCGCGCGGGCGCGGCTCCGGAGAGCGGTGGCCGAGCGGTGCCTGTACGGCGTGGACCGCAACCCCGTGGCCGTTCAGCTCGCGCGGCTGTCGCTCTGGCTGACGACGCTGGCCGTCGACTGCCCGCTCACGTTTCTCGATCATCGCCTCGCGGTGGGCAACAGCCTCGTCGGCGCGCGGCTCGCCGATCTGGCGCGCGTGCCGGGACCGGAGCGCCGCCGCGCTGCGCGGCCGATCGTGCTGCCGCTCTTCGACGAGGCGGCCGACGCGCTCGCGCGCTCGATTCTGCCCGCGCGCGCCCGGCTCGCCGACGAGCCGAGCGACACGATCGGGGCCGTCCGTCGCAAGGAGCGGGACCTCGCGGCCCTTGTCGCGGCGGGCGCGCCGCTCGACGCCTGGCGGCGCGCGGCCGACGCCTGGTGCGCGGCCTGGTGCTGGCCCGGCCCGCGCCCCGCCCGGGGCGTCATGGGCGACGTGCTGGCCGGGCTCGCGGGCGGCGCGCCGATCCTGCCCGCCCACGCGCGCCGGCCGCTGGTGGATCGCGCGGCCGCGCTGGCGGGCGTGCTGCAGCCGTTCCACTGGGAGATCGCGTTCCCCGAGGTGTTCTACGCGGCCGATGGATCGATGCGGCCCGACGCGGGGTTCGACGCCGTGATTGGAAACCCGCCGTGGGAGATGCTGCGGGCCGACGCGCGGGAGACCGACGGAGCAACCGCGGAGCGCGAGGACGCACGCCGGCTGGCAAGCTTCGTCCGCGACAGCGGCGTCTACGGCCTGCAGGGGAGCGGGCATCCCAACCTGTACCGGCTCTTCACCGAGCGGGCGCTCCAGCTCGCGCGGCCGGGGGGCGGACGCCTGGGGCTCATCCTCCCCTCCACGCTCGCCACCGATCAGTCGGCGGCCCCGCTCCGGCGCGCGCTCCTCGACCGCGCGCGGCTCGACACGCTCACCGGGTTCCACAACCGCGAGAGCATCTTCCCGATTCACCGCAGCGTCCGGTTCTTTGCCGTCACGGCCACGACCGGCGCGGCGACCGAGACCGTCCGGGCGCGGTACGGCGTCACCGACCCGCGCGCGCTCGAGCGCCTGCCCGACTCGCCGCGCGAGGATCCCCCCGAGGCCGCGCCGATACACATCGCCCGCGCCAGGCTGGAGCAATGGGATCCGCAGCATGCCAGCTGGCCGGAAACCGCGACGCCGGCCGACGTCGCCATCCTCGCGCGTGTGGCCGATACCGTGCCCGCGCTCTCGGCGCCAGAGGGCTGGGGCGCGACCTTCGGGCGTGAACTGAACGCCACCGACGACCGCCGTCACTTCCGCCCGGTGGTCCGCGGGCCGCGGGGCGGTCTGCCCCTCTACGAGGGCAAGCATCTCGACCCGTTCCGCGTTCGCGGCGCCCCGGACGTCGAGATCCCGCATGAGGCTGCCGGCCGCCTGCTGCCCGGTCGGCCCTGGCGGCGCGCGCGGGTTGCGTACCGCGACGTCGCGAGCGCCACCAACCGGCTGACGCTCATCGCGGCGCTCGTCCCGGCCGGCGCGCTCACGACCCACACCGTCTTCTGCCTGAAGAGGCGGCTGCCGCTCGCCGATGAGCGCTGCCTCGTGGCGCTGCTCAACTCGCTCGTGGCGAACTACCTCGTGCGGATGCGGATCACGACGCACGTGACGGCGGCGGTGATGGCGCGCCTGCCGGTGCCGCGCCCGCGGCGAGGCGATCCGGCCTTCGCCGAGCTGGTGGGGCTGTCGCGCGCGCTGGCGCGCGCCGGCATCGAGGCCGCGCCGGCCGACTACGCGCGCCTCAACGCCGTGGTCGCCCGGCTCTACGGCCTCACGCCGGAGGAGTACACGCACATCGTCTCGACCTTTCCGCTGTTGCCGGCGTCGCTGCGCGCCCCTGCGGTCGCGGCCTATGGCGCGAACGCCAGCCATCCGGCCAACGACGCGCCCGTTTTGACATGACCAGCAATATGGTCTACTTTCGAATCATGAAGAAGGTCAACGTCAACGAAGCCAAGACCCACTTGTCCGCGTTGATCGACCGTGTCGCGGACGGCGAGTCGGTCATCATCTGCCGCCGCAACGTGCCGGCCGCCGAGCTCCGGCCGCTGCCCAGGCGCCGGCGGACCCGGCGCCCGGTCGGGCTGTGCCGCGACGTGCGCGTCGCACCGTCGTTCTTCGATCCACTTCCCGACGACGTGCTCGACGCGTTTGAGCAGCGCTGATAGTGCGCCTCCTGCTCGACACGTGCACGTTCCTGTGGCTGGTGGGCGGCACGCCGGACGTCTCGTCGCGCGCCCGCGAGGCCTTCGTGGACCCGGACAACGACGTCTACCTGAGCGCTGCGTCGGCCTGGGAGATCGCGCTCAAGCAGCAGCTCGGCCGCCTCCGACTTCCCGAGCCGGCCGTGTCGTTCGTGCCCGCGCAGCGCGCCGCGCACGGCATCGAGCCGCTGCCCATCGACGAGGACGCGTGCCTGCACATCTCGAAGCTGCCGCCGCTCCACCGGGATCCGTTCGATCGCCTGCTCGTCGCACAGGCGCTCGCGGCCGGCCTCGTGCTCGTGACGCCGGACGACCTGATCCGCCAGTATCCCGTCCGCACGCTCTGGTGAGCGCCAACGGCCGCCCGGGTCGCAGCGCGTCGCGCGTGCGGGGCTGTCAGGGCCGGAAGAGGTAGCTCAGCTTCAGGAAGAACCCGTCGGCCGCGCGCGCCAGGCGGCGCTCCCGCGGATCCGCCGGGTCGACAAAGGCGCTCCCGTACCCGGCGAAGAGCACCGTGCCTGGCGTGGGCTGGTAGAGGAACAGCCAGTCACCGCGCAGGCGTCGCGCGAGATCCAGAAGAGGTCCAGCTCCACGCCGCGGCGCGGCGGCGTGGACGCCGAGACGACGAAGTCGAGGTTCGGCAGGCGCGGCTCCCCGACGAAGGGATGGAACACCACGCCCTCCGGCGTCGGCTCACCCAGCCGGTAACCGGTGTAGAGCGCCTCGTCGTACCCGAAGCTCTCGACCAGCACGGATCCGCCGACCCGCCAGCCGCCGCGGAACGTGAAGTTGTTAGTGCAGCTTCCGATCCTGCGACGAGCGGCCCGCCACGAGCTCGTCGTACTGCCACGTGCCGTCGACGACGACGTCGCTCGTCCATCGCTCGAGCGCAGCGCCGGGGCGGCCGTAGGTCGTCAGCTGGTGGCTCGCGTTGAGGACGGCAATGCCGGTCCGCGAGATGAAGCCGGCGGCGGCCCGGAAGTCGGGGTCCACGCCGCGCGCGGAGTACCGGACGCCGAACCGGCGTCCGGTGCGCGCGAACACGCCCTGCCAGAGCGGCGCCGTCGCCGCCGGGCCAGTGCCCACGGTGCGGCTCAGTGCCGCCTGGAGCGACAGGCTGTAGATGTCGCGCCAGACCAGCCGCGCGTCGGCGCCTACGACGCGATTCGATCGCGGCCCATCGATGCGATCGGTGTACACGAACGCTGCGCGCGACGAGGTGAAGAGATCCCGTTGCAGGCGCAGGATGTTGAACACCGGGTTCGTGTCGCCCGTCGCGGAGAGCGACGGGTCGTCGACGGCCGTCAGGTACGCGAGGTTCGTGCGTCCGGACACCTTGCCGGTCAGCTTGGCCGCGGCCACAGGGGCCGCCACGCGGCGGGTGTAGATGAGGTTGTTCGGCGTCGCGAACTGCTCGATGCCGTCGAGGAAGAACGGCCGCTTCTCCGGAAAGAACAGGGCCTGGCGGGGATCGAACTGGAACTGCCCGGCGTCGGACTCCACCTGCGAGAAATCGGGATTCACCGTGCCGTCCATCTGCACGCCCAGCGGGTTGACGCCGAACACGAAGGCCTGACGTCCGTCGTTGAACGTGGAAAGAAAGATGATGACGTGATCGTCCGACTGGATGCGATCGCGATCGGCCAGCGTCGCGCGCACCGAAGCCGCCTACCCTCGAAACGGGCGACGGGGACGAGCGGCGTGATGAGACGGCCGCGTCGAGGATGGGTCGGGTTCACCCCGTCGCAAACACCGCCCCGACGAACAGCACGCCGAGGACCGCAGCCGCCATGGCCGCGAACATCCACTCGCCGTCCCGTGCATACGTCACGGCGGCCACCGCCACCCGCGCCGCGGGCGTGGCCATCAGGACGATGAGCCCCGTGTCGAGAAGCCACATCGCCGGCGCGCCCGCAGGATCGACGAGGTAGGCGACGAGACCCGCCGCCAGCACCACGGTGCTCGCGCGGCTGCCAACGCCGAGCAATCGGCCGAGGCGCAGCGCCAGATCGGTGGGCGCGCTCACCACGACCTCCAGAACATCGACACCGCCACCGTCGCCAGCACCGCCGCGAGCAGCATCTTCAGACGGCGCACGTGCCACCGGGCGCCGATCGTCATGCCGAACGCGCTCCCGGCGCTGACGCCGACCACCGCCGCGGCCGCCAGTGCCGGCGGCAGGATGCCGCGCCCGTAGTAGATGATGGCACCCGAGGTGGCCGTCACGCCGATCATGAACGCGCTCGTGGCCGCCGCCACGCGCATGGGCACGCCGCACCACGCGTTGAGGAGCGGTACCTTGAGGATGCCGCCGCCCAGGCCCAGGAGCGTCGAGATGTTGCCCGCCACGAAGGACACGGCCAGGCCGAGCGGCAGCCGGCGCACGCGGTAGGCCACCAGGCGACCTGTATCCTCGTCCAGGAAGCGGCCGCCCCACCGCCCGGGATCGACGTGCTCGTCGAGGATGTTACGGCGGTCGAGGCGTGACAGCGTGACGGCTGCCATCGCCGCGGTGACCGCGCTGAAAAGCAGCGCAAGCGTGCGCGGCGCAATCGCCGCCGCCGTCACGCCACCCAGCACGCCGCCCGCGGCCGTCGCCACCTCGAGCAGCATGCCGAGCCGCAGGTTGATGAGCTGCTGGCCGGCGCGCGTCGCCGCCACCGCACTCGACGTCGCAATCACGGTGGTCAGGCTCACGGCCGCTGCGGTCTGGAACGGCAGGCCGAGGCCGATCACCAGGAAGGGCACGAGGAACACGCCGCCACCCAGGCCGAGCAGCGCGCCCATGCCGCCGGCCACGACGCCGGCCAGGGCGACGAGCGTCAGCGTGGCGAGCGTCGTCAGTGTGGGATCCACGGCCGATCAGCGGCGCGGGTCGCCGTGCTCCCATGCCTTGAGCGCAGCGTAGAGCGTCGAGACGATGGGCACGGGCACGCCGCGGGCGGCAGCCCGCCGCACGGCCGCGCCCTGCAGCGCCTCCACCTCGATGCGCTTGCCGAACTCCAGGTCGATGAGCAGCGACGAGCGGGTCGTCGGCGGCAGGTTGTCCATGTACTGCTTCAGCCGCTCGAAGCGATCCGGCGAGATGGCCACGCCCTCGGCAGCGGCCACGGCGGCCACCTCGCGCGCCGCCGCGTAGAACATATCCTGCACGTGCGGGAACGTCCAGATGTGGCCGATCGCAAGGCGGGCGGACCCGGTGAAGCCGGAGAACGGCACGAGGTAGACAAACTTGTCCCAGATGGGCACGCGCCCGTCGGCCACCGGCGTCACCTCGATGTCCGCCGGTCCGAGCACGTCGGCGATGGCCCGGACGCGCGGCGACACCGCGGCGCGATTGCCGAACACCTCGCCGAAGAGGATCGATCGGTGCACGCCCGTCTGCACGATGAGGCCCGGCCCCTCGAGCGCCGTGGCGACATACGTCGTCCCGCCCAGCACGTGCCCTTCGCCCACCGCGCCGGCCACCTCATCCACGCTGTCGACGCCGTTCTGCAGGGTCAGGACGGCCGTGTCGGGCCCGACGAGCGGCGGCAGCAGCGGCAGCGCCGACGGGTTGTCGTAGGTCTTGACGGCGAAGATTACCAGGTCGACCGGGCCGACTGAGGACGTGTCCTGCTCGGCGCGGGCCTGCACGGTGAAGTCGCCGAGCCGCGCGCTCTTCACCTCGAGGCCCTTCGCGCGAATCGCCTCGAGATGCGCGCCGCGCGCGATGAACGTGACGTCCTGCCCCGCGCGCGCCAGCTTCGCCCCGAAGTACCCGCCCACTGCTCCCGACCCGACTACCGCGATGCGCATTGGCTGATGCTCCCCACAACGGCTTGAGGCTTGAGGCTTGGGCTTCAGGCTTCGGGCTTCAGGCTTCAGGCTTCAGGCTCTGGACTTTACCTCAGGCCCCAGGCCCCAGGCCCCCAA
>JBFMCA010000101.1:0-16935 GCA_040754955.1 Acidobacteriota bacterium
AGCGAGAGCGGCATCGTCGTCGCGGTGATGAGCGGCTTCGCGTAGTTGATGGGCACCGCGAAGTTCAGGTTCTGCAGCCCCTCGCCGCGCAGCTGCGCCGTCGTGACGCCGATGACGCGGCCGGCGCGGTCGAAGAGCGGGCCGCCGGAGCTGCCCGGCGAGATCGGCACGCTGATCTGCAGCAGCCGGTAGCCCTCCCACTGACGGGAACCCGAGATGAGGCCGGCGGACACGGTGTGCTCGAGGCCGTTGGGGTTGCCCACCGCCACGGCCTCCTCGCCCACCGCCACGGCGTCGGAGTCGGCCAGGGGCACCGTGGGGAGCTTCTTGAACGCCCGGATCCGGAGCACGGCCAGATCGCGCCGCGCGTCGAAGTCGAGCACCTCGACGCGGTCGTACACCTCGCCGTCCGACATCTTCACCGTGACCGCGTGGCTCCCGGCGATGACGTGGAGGTTGGTGACGATGAGGCCGGAGGCGTCGACGACGAAGCCCGAGCCGAGGCCGTCCTGCTGCCCGGCAGCGTCGAAGGTCGCGACGTAGACGACAGCGGGCGTGACCTGCTTGACGAGGTCGGCGATCGCGAGCGGCTTCTGCGCGGCCGCGGGCCAGGCCGCCGCGAGGCAGACAATCCCCACGAGCACGGCGAGCATAGGCGCCTCCCGTGACAGCACGGGACAGGCGTGCACGATGGCTGCCAAAGGCGCGCGGGGTGTGATGGCGGGCGAATCAGGGACGGCTCGCCGTGCAACGCGGTCGGCGTGCCGGATTCCCGGTAGACGCGGCCCTTTCAGGGTGAGGGGCGAGCGGCGGGCAGCGCCCAGCCGAAGCTGTCGTGCGGCGGTCAGGCGCGAGCGAAGGCTGGTGCGGAAGAGAGGACTCGAACCTCCACGCCCTTGCGGGCACAAGCTCCTGAGGCTTGCGCGTCTGCCAATTCCGCCACTTCCGCACTCGAAGCGCCGTTCGTACAGGCAGGAATCTCAATATATAGCGTACGGCCGCGCATGCCGTCCAGCGTTACGGCACCGCGCGATATCGCTGCAGAATCTCGCGCACCCGGTCCACCGGGATGGCGTCGGCCGTCCCGAACCGGCTCGTCACCGTCGTCGCCCGGAGCAGCGAGTTGTACACGGCCTCCTCGGTGGCCTCGAGCGCAGCCTGGAAGAGCGGTGACACGCCGTCGGTGGGCAGCACGGTTCGCGCCTGCGGCTGGTCGGCGCCGAAGGCCGTTCGGAGCGACGGCTCCGTGGAGAAGGCGATCGCGAAGTCGCCGCTGCCGTTGCTGAACGACGAGCCGGTGCGCGCCAGGCCGAAGACGGCGCGGGCCGCCAGCCGCTTCAGATCGCGGGCGTCGAGCGGCGCGTCGGTGGCCACGACGAGCATGCACGAGCCGTCGGCGTCGCCGGCGCCGGCGGCCGGCGCGTACGCGTAACGCCCGAGCTCGCGCCCGACGGGCGCGCCGCCCATGGTCAGGACGCCGCCGTAGTTCGACTGCACGAGAACGCCGACGGTGTAGCCGCCGAAGCGCGCGTCGAGCCGGCGCGACGCGGTGCCGATGCCGCCCTTCCACCCGAACGCGCGCGTGCCGGTCCCGGCGCCGACGCTCCCCTCCTCGACCGCGCCGCCCCGCGCCGCGGCGAGCGCGGCCGCCACGTGCTCGGGCCGCACGTGCTGCCCGCGGATGTCGTTGAGTCCGCCGTCGTTGGTTTCGCCGACGAGCGCATTCACCGAGCGCACGTGCTCGTTGCCGGGCTGCGCCAGCGTCCAGCGCACGAGCCCGTCCACGACAGCGCCGACGCTCAGCGTGCTCGTGAGCGCGATGGGCGTCTCGATGGTGCCGAGCTCGTCGACCTGCGTCGACCCGGCGAGCTTGCCGAACGCGTTCCCGACGAACACGGCGCCGGGCACCTTCTGCTGGAAGACGTTGCCGCCATGCGGCACCACGACGGTGACGCCGGTGCGGACGTGATCGCCCTCGACGAGCGTCGCGTGGCCGACGGCCACGCCGCCCACGTCGGTGATGGCGTTGAGCGGGCCCGGCTGGAACACGCCTGGCGCGAGGCCCAGGTCGCGCGCGCGCGGGCGGGGGGCCGACTGGGCGGCGCCGACGATGCCCACCGCGGCGGAGACGACGACGGCGAGGAGCGCCAGGTGGCGCGCGAGATCGCTCACGGCAGGTCCACTCGACATGGCGAGCATGATACGATCACACGCTCTCGATGCGTGACATCCCGCTCGATGCCATCCGCGAGGCGTCCAGGCACGTCTACGACGCCGCGGTTCGCACCCCGCTGCTCCGCCTGGACCTGCCCGTTGTCGACGGCGGTCCCGAGGTGTACCTCAAGCTCGAGTCGTTGCAGCCGATTGGCTCGTTCAAGATCCGCGGCGCCTGGAATGCCGTCCGGCGCCTGCCGCGCGAAGCGCTGGCGGCCGGCGTCTGGACGGTGAGCGCCGGCAACGCCGCGCAGGGCGTGGCGTTCGCCGCCCGGCGCGCCGGCGCGGCCTGCTCGGTGATGGTCATGGACACGGCGCCGGAGACCAAGGTCCGCGCCATCGAGCGGCTCGGCGCCCGCATCGTTCGCGTCACCTACGACGAAGCGTGGCGCACCGTCGAATCGCATCGCTCCGACCGGATGCGCGGCCACTTCGTGCACCCGTTTGACGATGACGACTTCATCGCCGGGAACGGCACGGCGGGGCTGGAGATTCTGGAGGACCTGCCGGACGTCGACGCCATCGTGGCGCCGCTCGGCGGTGGGGGCCTGCTCGCCGGCATCGGCGCGGCGGTGGCGGCCCTCAGGCCGTCGGTGAAAGTCTACGCGGCCGAACCCGCGACCGCCGCACCGCTCGCCGTGTCGCTCGCACGCGGCGAGGCCAGCTACGTCCCGAACTGGACAGCGTCGTTCGTCGACGGCGCGGGCGGCAAGTCCGTGCTGCCGACCATGTGGCCGCTCCTCAGCCGCCTGGTCCACGGATCGATTGTCGTGTCGCTCGACGAGGCAGCCGCCGGCATGAAGCACGCCGCCGAGCGACTGCACGTCATCGCCGAAGGCGCCGCCGCGTGCGCCATCGCCGCGGCCACGCTCGGCCGCGCCGGCCGCGGCCGGGTGGTCGCGATCGTGTCCGGCGGCAACATCGACCTGCCGAAGTTCGCGTCGCTCGTCGGCGCGTGTCCCTGAGACCGAGATACCGACAGACATGGAACGCTTCGCGAATGCCGCCCCTCTGCCGAATCGCATTCACCGGCTGCACGACCTCGCCCTTGACGTCTGGTGGAGCTGGAACCCGGTAGCCCGGCAGCTCTTCCGCCAGCTCGACTACGATCTCTGGCGCGCCACGTCGCACAACCCGGTGCGCATGCTGCGCACGATCGACGTCGAGCGGCTGCAGGCGGCCGCCGCCGATCCCGAGATTCAACGGCTGTACGACGCGGCCGTCGCTGCCCTCGATCACGCGCGGCAGTCGAAGGACACATGGTGGGCGGCCCACGGCCCGGGCACCAACGGGCGCGGCATTGCCTACTTCTCCGCGGAGTTCGCACTGCACCAGTCGCTGCCCATCTACGCGGGCGGCCTCGGCGTGCTGGCCGGCGATCACTGCAAGGAGGCCAGCGACCTCGGTGTGCCCCTCATCGGCGTCGGTTTCATGTACCCGCAGGGCTACTTCCACCAGCGGCTCTCGAACGAGGGCTGGCAGCAGGAGCAGTACGAGCGGATCTCGTGGACCGACTCCCCCATCGAGACGGCCATCACGCCGGACGGGAAGCCTTGCATCACCGCCGTGCCCCTCGGCGACCGCACCGTCCTCGCGGCGGTCTGGCGCGTGCGCGTCGGGCGCGTGCGGCTGTACCTGCTCGACACCGACCTGGAGGAGAACGCGCCGTGGGATCGGGAGCTGTCGGCGCGGCTCTACGGGGGCGATCGGGAGACGCGCATCCAGCAGGAGATCATCCTCGGGGTCGGGGGCGTCCGCGTGCTGCGGTCGCTCGGCATCGACCCCGCGGTCTGGCACCTCAACGAGGGCCATGCCGCGTTCGTCGCGCTCCAGCGCATCCGGGACCTCATCGAGAAGGGCCGCACCTTCGACGAGGCGCTCGACGAAGTGCGGCGCTCGACGGTGTTCACGACGCACACGCCCGTGCCTGCGGGACACGACGCGTTCCCGTTCCACCTGGTCGAGAAGCACCTCGCCGGCTGCTGGGGCGACCTGGGCCAGCACCGCCAGCGGTTTCTCGCCCTGGGCGAGTACGACAACGGCGGCGGGACCCTCTTCAACATGACGGCGCTGGCGCTCCGGACCTCGGCGCACGTCAACGGCGTGAGCGCGCTGCACGGCGAGGTCACGCGCCGGATGTGGCAGCCGATCTGGCCCGATCTGCCCGCCGACCAGGTGCCGGTGCGCGCGATCACCAACGGCGTGCACGTGCCCACGTGGATCGGCGCGGGCATGCTGGAGCTGTTCGATCGCTACCTCGGCGCCAACTGGCTGGACCGCCACGACGACCAGGAGGCGCTCGACCGCATCCTGGAGATTCCCGACGAGGACCTCTGGGCCGTCCGGCAGCAGATGAAGGAGGACCTCTTCACCTTCATCCGGCAGCGGATACGCCAGCGCTGGGTGGTCGAGCGTGTCGGGCCGCCCCGCGTCGTGTCGTCCGGCGCCATGCTCGACGCCGACACGCTCACCATCGGCTACGCGCGCCGCTTCGCCGAGTACAAGCGCCCGGAGCTGCTCTTCACCGATCCCGAGCGCCTCGCGCGGATTCTCAACGCGGCCAGGCGGCCCGTCCAGATCGTCTTCGCGGGCAAGGCGCACCCGGCCGACGACCCGGCCAAGCACCACCTGCAGCGCGTCGTGAAGTGGACGCTCGACCCGATGTTCGGCGGCCGCATCGCCTTCATCGACGACTACGACCTGCACGTGGCCCACTACCTGGTCCACGGCTGCGACGTGTGGCTGAACAACCCGCGGAAACCGCTCGAGGCGAGCGGCACGAGCGGCATGAAGGCCTCGCTCAACGGCGTGCCGCATCTGAGCATCGGCGACGGCTGGTGGGCCGAGGGCTTCAGCGGGCGCAACGGCTGGCTCATCGAGAGCCACACCGATCCGACCGACCACGCCGCCACCGACAAAGCCGACGCGGAGTCGCTCTATCGACTGCTCGAGGACGAGGTCGTGCCGGCGTTCTACGACGTCGACCAGCGCGGCCTTCCGCGCCGGTGGCTCGGCATCGTCCGCGAGGCGATCCGCACGACTCTGGTGCGCTTCTCGACGCGCCGGATGCTCAAGCAGTACGTGACCGAGATGTACACGCCGGCCGCCTGCGGGCAGCGCCGCTGACGGCCGGCCCTCCTCAGCGAAGCGTCTCGACGCTGGCGCGCGCTTCGGCGTACCACGTCCGCCACGCGGACAGAATCTCCTCGCTGGCCCCCTGCCGCCGCTCGGTCTCGGCACGCGCCGCCTCTGCCGCGTCGACGAGCGCGGTGAGCGCTTCACGATCCGCCGCCCCCGCCGACGCCAGGAACATCGCCGTCGTCGCCACCGCCACGCCGACGTGCGCCATGGTCGCGGGGCTGGTCTTGTCGGGCCGGTCGAGATTCGTGTGGTAGTAGCGATCGGTGAAGTGCCAGTTGAGCAGCGCCGGCACGCCGGCACGCGTGAACACCGTGTGGTCGCTTCCGCCTTCGTAGGGGTTGGTGCGCACCACCCAGCCGGTGTCGCGGGCGCGACGCAGGCAGACCGCCAGGTGCAGGTCGTTGAGGAAGTGGCCCTTCACCCACGCGGGGTCGACGGTGCCGGCGCCCCACTCCGAGTGCGGGTCCGACGGCCGCGGCCACACCGCGGAGGGGTCGGGGCTCTTCTCGATGAGGAACGTGCCGCCGGTTTTCGCGGTGTCCTGCCCCGTCATGTCGAGCGACATCATCGCCATCACCCGCGAGGCCGCCTCGGCGTGCATGCGGAGCCACGCCTCGCTGCCGCGGATCTCGTCGACCCAGAGGAAGGTGAGCGTTCGGGCCGGCGGCGGCAGTGCGCCCTCCGCGACGGCCCGCCTGAGTGCCAGCGCCGCCGCCAGCAGCGTGCCGGTGCCGCTGCCGTTGTCGTTGGCGCCGGGCTCCTGCACGTGCGCGACCAGCACCACGCGCTCGTCGGCACGGCTGGCCCCGGCAAGCTCGGCGACGAGCGTGCGGTTCGGACGCCGGTGGAACGTCGTCTCGATGTCGACGTGCACGCGCGCGGCGCCCTCGGCGAGGCGGGCGCGCAGCCGCCGGGCCGCGCGTGGCGTGGCCTTGAAGCCGAACGATCGGCGGGCCTCGTCGTAGGGAATCGCCCCCCACTGGAGCACGTCGGGCGTCTCGCCGGGCCTTGTGTACGCCGCCAGGTCGGTGGAGATGACGCCCGCCGCGCCGCGCTCGCGCACGGCGCGCGTCCACACGGCGCCGAGCGGCCCGTCGGCCAGCACGACCGCGCCGGCCACGTCGCGCCCCTCGTAGTGGCCAGCCTCCGTGCCGCGCCCGACGTCAACCAGGTCCAGCTCGACGCCGCCCGGCGGCGTCGAGAACGAGTTGATGGCCAGGGTCACCCGCTCGCGGTCCTGGCTGAGCACGACCTCGCGCGCGCCGCCGGCCAGCGTGACGGCGCCGCGGCGCGGCTCCCACCCCATCCCGGCGTTCGGGAACTCCTCGTACCACGCGCCGGCTGCGCTGCCGCCGGCCGTCGCCGTGAAGCCGCCGGCGCGCAGCCGGTCGAGCACGAATTGTTGAGACGCCTCGAAGCCCGGATTGCCGGCCAGCCGCCAGTACCCGTCCATGAAGCGCACGGTCTCCATGGCCACAGCCGGATCGAGCCGGGGCGCCACGGCCGCGTAGACGCGCTCCGCGCCGGGCGGCAACACGCGATCGAGCGGCGGCAGATGGAGCGCGGGGCCCTGTGCGTGGCCGCCGGCGGCGCCCGCGGCCAGAACCGTCACGAGGCAGGCGATTCGCATACAATGGGATGATATGTCGCGAAAGTCCATCGCGAACAAGGCTCGGTGCGCGCTCTGCGGGGCCAAGGACGTCTCCGAGCCCCGCGGCGAGGAGCGCTACTGCCGCGACTGCTGGGACAAGAAGATCGCGGTCGAGGAGATCGTCGCCCGCGAGTTCACCCTCAAGCGGTACATCCGCGCCCACAGCGCCGAGAAGTACCTCATCTACCACTCCACGCAGAAACGCCCCTGCGGCCAGCTCATCGTCGTCGACGACGGCTACGACCTGTTCCTGACGATGACGCTCTACCCCAACTTCGCGTGGGACGACCCCGCCTACCACCTCGATGGCGACCCCGAGGGGCGGACCTACGCGGAGCTGCTCGTCGATGTCGTCGCGACCGAGGTCATCGAGCCCTGGGGCGGCGGCAAATGGCACCTCGAGGTCTTCCGCGCCACGCAACCCGAGCCCGAAGACTGGAACGGAGAGATGTGAACTGGGACGGCGGGAACGGTCGGTCTATAATTCCCGCCCGTGTCCGAGGCAGTCAACTACTCGTGGAGGATTCGTACATGAAGCGCCTGAGCCAGCGTCTGATAGCCGCCGTGGTGGTGGGCCTCGTCGCGCTGCCGGCCGTTGCGGCCGCACAGCGCAAGCTGATCGCCCCCTTCCGCGGGGACGCGGAGGTCGAGATCACCAAGCCGAACACCCGCCTCGTCGGCAACGAGGTCATCACGACCATTCTCGTCAAGAGCAACGCGTCGGGTCCGCTGGCGGGGTTCCGGGTCGAGGAGAACTGGTACGACCGCGCCGGCACGCCCGTGGGGGGCGACACCTACCGGCATCCCCGGCCGCTGCCGCCGAACACCGTCATCGAGGTCACGCTGCGCACGCCGCGCCGCCCGAACATGCAGAGCAACCAGTACCAGTTCTTGCACGCGAACGGCAACATCAAGACCAAGATCGTACCGAAGCTGGAGCTGCCCAAGGAACAGGACTGATCGGCCCCGCCGCGGCGACCGCCGACCGGAATCGACGAGGGGCGGAAACGATGCCTGCCCAGGCGCCGTCTCCGCCCCTTTCGTCATTCGTCATTCGTCATTTCTTCCTCTCAAACCTGACCTCGCCGTCGAACCGGGGCAGCGCGACCAGGACCGCCGGCGACGTGATCACCTGCGCCGTGATCGCGTCGCGGGGCGGGGCGTGCTCGGCCCATTCGATGACCAGGGCGTCGCCGTCCCGGCGCGTGCCTGTGACGGCCACTTCGAAGCCCGCGGTCATCCGGGTGCCGAGAAACACGGCTGCCACCATCGTCGTCGAGAAGTCGACGTCGGGGCGCGGGCGCGCGCCGGCATGATCGCGCCAGAGCGCGTCCCACTCCGAGGCCGTCCGCGCGACGGCCTGACGCGGACGTTCGACGTTGCTCATCGCATCGGCGGCCAGGACTTTCGGCGCGTCGCCGGCGCCTTGTATCGCCATGAGGAATGCAAACACGAGCGGCATGAGGCCTCCTAGGGGTGCGGGGGCGGCGCCTGCGCGGGCGCCGAGACGCGCACGATCACCTCGCGGGCGACCGCGGGGCGGTCACCCAGCCGAGACTGAGCTTCGACGCGCAGGACGTAGAGTCCCGGCGCGACGCCCGAGAGCGGAATGCGCGCCGCGAACCCGTAGCCGCCGCTCGAACCGGCCAGCTCGGAGCTGTCACGCTCCTCGCGCGTCTGGAAGACCGTCTGGCCGCCTTCGGCCTTCAGGGTCGCGACGATGTCGACCTTGTGTGGCTGGGCGACGGCGTTGTCGTAGATCTCCACGAAGAGCGCGAGCTCGTCGTTCTGCCCGAACTCGCGGTAGCTCGTGAGCGGTCCGGGCAGGAGCGTCGCCAGCGGATCCTTCGGCCGGACGGTCGGCACCAGGCCGCTCGAGAGCGATGTCAGCGCCAGGCCGCTCATCGTGAGGGGCTCCTTCGTGAAGTCGGGCACCTCGAGGTCGTAGAGCACGGACCCGGCGCGGCGCGCGTTGCCCTCGCGCGCTGCGACGCGGAGCTGGTAGCGGCCGGGTGGCAGATCCAGCTGCGTCACCACGCGGATGCCGGCCGCGCGCGCCCGCGCTGCCGTGTCCGGCTTGAGCGTCAGGTTGATGGTGTGGCGATCGCCCCCGAAGATCTTGCCGCTCTGATTGACGGCCGACGCCACCACCTCGAGCTCGTTGTGGAAGGTGCCGTTCTTCTCGGCGAGCGGGATGGCCGGCCCAGCCAGCAGCGTCGACACGACGACGGCGGCGTTCGGAGCAGGTCCCTTGAACGCGGCCGCGGTCGTGGCCATCGGCAGCGCCGACACGGGCAGCGGGCTGGTCATCGCGTCGCGCAGCTCCGGCGAGGCGTCGCTCGGGCCCGCGCGCGGCGGGTCCTGCGGGCGGCCGCGCGGCGCCTGGTAGCCGCGCCGGGCGCGGACCGTCAGCCCCGGCCGGTTGACGCGCACCTCGATGCGCCGGAAGCGTCCATCGCGCCGCTCGTTCTGCGGGTAGTAGCCCAGCACGTAATACGAGCTGTTGTCGCTGACGATCTCCTCAAAGGCGCGGGCCAGGTCGTTCCGGTTGACCACCGCGAGCCCGCCGGTTTCCTCGGCGAGCACCCGCAAGCTGTCCTGCCCCAGCCGCACCTCGTTGTAGAACGCCGTCGGGCCGAGTCCGAGCGTGGTGTCGTCCGGGAACGACTGGACCCCGATGAGATCGTCGGTGCCGGCGCCCAGCCCGCGCGGATCGACGCCGTAGATGGCCACGTTGCCGCGCGTGGCGGCGCCAATCGCCTCGCGGGTCGCGTCGATCACGGTGGACGCCTGGCGGTTGTTGAAGACGTCGGTGATGTCGTAGTCGATGCCCTCGCTGAAGAGCACGACCGCCTTCCGCCGGCCGCTGATGCCGCCCAGGTACTGCGCCAGGTTCTTCAGGCTGTCGAGCGCGTTCCGCGCCTGATACCCCCGCTCGGGATCGCTCGGATCCTCGATGCGGTCGCCCTGCTGCCGCAACTCGCGCGTGCGCGCTTCCTCGTCGATGCGCTCGAGCACCGAGGAGCGGACCTTTCGCCCCATGAACCGGTCGATCGACGCGAGCAGCAGCCGCGGGTTGTTGGTGAACTCCTGGCTGGCGTTGGCGGCCCCGCCGAGGTGGATGACCGCACCGACGTCGTTGGCGCCGAAGCTCCGCTCGATGAAGAGCCGCGCCGCCGCCTTCACCGTCGCCGACCGCAGCGGATGCACGTGCAGATCGTCGAGCACGAACACCCAGATGCGCCCGTTGTAGCCGCGCACGTTCGACTGCACGTCGGGCTCAATCGGGTGCTGCGCAAACAGCGGCCGGGTGGCCCGCTCGACCGGGATGTCGACCATCGAGAAGACGGTGACCTGCTGCGGCTTCCCGTCCTCGAAGACCTGAAAGTCAGCCGCCGTGAGATCCGTGACGAAGCGGCCCTGCGCGTCGAGCACGCGCACGTCGACCTCGACGTAGTTCACCTCCGCGCGAAACGTCACCGGCGGCTGCTGCTGCGAGGACGCGGCCGGCGGCGGCGCGGCCTGCCGCGCCACCACGGTGGCGCCCGCGAGTCCCGCCGACAGCACCACTCCGAGCGTTATTCGCTTCATGACGCGCATACTCCCCCACCACGCCTGTCGGCTTCAGGCTTCAGGCTTCAGGCTTTGGGCGCTGGGCGCTCAGCCCCAGGCTCTGGCCCAGGCCCCAAGCCTCAGGCCTGCAAGCCCCGAACCCTCCAAGCCTCCAAGCCTCCAAGCCTCCCGAAAGTATAGGACGCCGGTGCCATCTCTCCGGCTCCTCCCGTCACCCCTTGATGACACCGAGGGGCCTCAATTGGGCCACTTTGGTCGCCAGGCCGGCCTCATGCACGACGCGGACCACATCGGCCACGTCCTTGTAGGCCTCGGGCATCTCCTCGGCCACCGTGCCCGCTCCGGCGGCCATCACGACGACCCCACGGGCCTCCATCGCCTTGAAGACCGACTGGCCGCGGGCCGCGCGCTTGGCGTGCGCGCGGCTCCACCGCCGCCCGGCGCCGTGGCAGCACGATCCGAACGTCTCCTGAAACGCGCGCGCGGTGCCGGCCATGACATAGGAGTACCGGCCCATGTCGCCCGGGATGAGCACCGGCTGGCCGACATGCCGGTACGCGGCGGGCGTCTTCGGGTGGCCCGGCGGGTAGGCCCGCGTCGCGCCCTTCCGGTGGACGCACAGCCGGCCTGCCGGAAACTCCTCGAATTTCGCGATGTTGTGGCACACGTCGTACACCGTCCGGAGTCCCGTCGCATGGGCTGGAACACCCAGCGCCTGGGCCACCGACTCGCGCACCCAGTGGGCCATCACCTGCCGGTTGGCGAAGGCGAAGTTCGCGGCCGCGGCCATGGCGCGCAGATACGAGCGGCCCTCCGGCGAGCGGATGGGCGCGCAGCACAGTTGCCGGTCGGGCAGGGCGATGCCGTACCTGTCCGCCGCGCGAATCATCAGGCGCAGATGGTCCTCGCAGACCTGATGCCCCAGCCCGCGCGACCCGCTGTGCACCATGACGGTGACCGAGCCACGCGCCAGGCCGAAGGCCTCCGCGACGGGCTCGTCGTACACCTCCGCGACGTACTGGATCTCGGCGAAGTGATTGCCGGACCCGAGCGTCCCGAGCTGCGAGTGCCCTCGCTCGAGCGCGCGCTCCGAGACGAGCGCGGCATCGGCATCGGGCAGGCAGCCGCCCTCCTCGATATGGTCGAGCTCGTCGCGCGTGCCGAATCCCCGGGCCACGGCCCACGCCGCACCTTCGGTGAGCACGCCGCGGAGTTCGGCCTTCGACAGCGTCAGGTCGCGCCGGTGCGCGCCGACGCCGGTCGGCACGCGCGCGTACATGGCCGCGACAATGTCCTTCAGCCGCGGAGCGATGTCCGTTCGGCTCAACCCGGAGCCGAGCAGCCGGACGCCTCAATTGATGTCGTAGCCAACCCCGCCCGGTGAGATGACGCCGTCCTCCGCGTCCATCGCCGCCACACCCCCGATGGGGAAGCCGTATCCCCAGTGGATGTCCGGCATGGCGATGGACGCCCGGACGATGCCCGGCAGGTGGGCCACGTTGGCCACCTGCTGCAGCGCCTGATCCTGGCGGATGTCGGCCATCAATGCCGCATCGGCGTAGACGAGCCCCTCGACGCGCATCGTCCCCTCACGCGGGATGCGCCACCGGTACTGGTCGATCTGCTGGAGGTTCATAGGTGAATGACGAATGACGAATGGCGAATGGCGAATGGCGAATGGTCCAGGGCCCAGTCCGATCTCAGATGTCGAAGACCACGTCCGCCTTCCAGAGCCCTGCTTCGCGACGGACGTGGAGGGCGTGGTAGGTGATGGCCTTGACGAGGACCTTGATGCCGTGGCGGTCGGGGTCCAGGCGCTCGCCGCGGAGCGTGCCGTCGAGCAGCCAGCCGCCGTCCTTCTCCCGCACGTCTACCTCGGCATCGGCCGTGATCCAGCCGCGGGTATCGAATCGGTACAGCAGCTCGCTGAGGAAGTCGACGAGCAGCAGGTCGAGCTCCGGCGCCTCGACGGCGACTTCCTCGGCCCGGCGCGGCTCGACGGCCGCCGGGTCCGTGAGGCTTTCGACGAAGGCGGCCGACGCCGACTCGAACAGCTCGGCCAGCGTCGCGCCGCTCAGCCGCACGCCGATGTCGCCGGTGTGGTCGAAAAACTCGTGCATGGTGGCCCCGGGAAAACCCGGCCGCCGATCCCAGCGTCAAAGGTACCGAGGGCCGGCGAAAGGTGTCAAACAGCGCGCTCGCCGCCCCGGGACCCGCGCCGGGTCCCGGCAAAGCTTTCCGATATACTGATTTGTCTATGCCGCTCGACGTCGTCGCGGTGCAGGGAGCCCTCGCGGCGCAGGGCCTCGACGGTTGGCTGCTCTACGACTTCCAGGGCAGCAATCCGGTGGCCCGCCGGCTGGCCGGCCTGGCGCAGAGCGGCCACATGACCACGCGGCGGTGGTTCTACCTCATCCCGGCCGAGGGGACGCCGGTGGCGCTGGTGCATGCCATCGAGGCTCACAACCTCGATCACCTGCCCGGTGAGAAGATGATCTACGCGGGACGCGTCCAGCTCGATGCCGGCATCGCGGCGCTGCTTCACCACTGCCGGGGCCGGCGCATCGCGATGGAGTACTCGCCCGGCTGCGCCATCCCGTACGTGTCGCGGGTGGACGCCGGCACGATCGAGCTCGTGCGCGGGCGGGGGGTGACGGTCGTCTCGTCCGGCGACCTCATCCAGGAGTTCGAGGCCCGCGTGTCGCCCGCACAGATGGACACCCATCGCGCGGCGGCCGCGGCGCTCTACCGGGTGAAGGACCGGGCCTTCGACGCGACGGCCCGCCGGCTGCGCGACAGCGTGCCGACGACGGAGCACGACATCCAGCGGCTCATGGAGGGCTGGTTCGCCGAGGAGGGGCTGATCAGCGACTCGGCGCCGATGGTGTCGGCGCAGGAGAACGCCGGCAACCCGCATTACATGCCGACGGCGGCGGCGAGCCGGTCGATCGGGCGCGACGAGGTGCTGCTGCTCGACCTGTGGGGCAGACAGCAGGCGCCCGGCGCCGTCTTCGCAGATATCACCTGGGTGGGCTTTACCGGTTCGCGCGTGCCCGACGAGGTGCGCGTCGCGTTTGCCGCGGTTCGCGAGGCTCGCGACGCGGTGGTCCAGGTGATCGAGGAGGCGGCGCGCAGCGGACGCGAGATCCGCGGGTTCGAGGCCGATCGGGCGGCCCGCGCCGTGCTCGAGCGCGCGGGCTACGCGCCGCGGGTCCTGCACCGCACCGGACATAGCCTGGGCGAGACCGTCCACGGCAACGGCGCCCACCTCGACGACTACGAGACGCACGATGAACGGCGTCTGCTGCCCGGCACGGTGTTCACGATCGAGCCGGGCGTGTACTTCCCGCACTTCGGCGTGCGTACCGAAATCAACGTCCTTTGGGGTTCTGACGGCCCCGAAGTGACCGGCGAGCGCCAGCAGGAGGTGCTGACGTTGGTATGAGGCTGCGGGAGCTGTGGGGCTCGTCGCGTGAGGCGTGAGGCCTGGGCCAGAGCCCAGAGCCTGAAGCCTAGTCCAGCAGCCCGTGGCAAAACACCCGGCGAGCACCGAGACCGGCGAGACGCCCCGACGGCAAGGCGCGACGACCGAGGAATATCCGTGGATATCCGAGGGAGGAGCAACGCAGCCGGCGGGGATGGACGCCGGTCGAATGCCGGCGGGCGTGTCACCACGGGCTGCTAGAGCCCGAATCCCGAGGCCGAGAGCCTGAAGCCCGTAATGCCCGTCAGTGTGGAGGCAACCGATCATGTCCAGTAGAAAGACCACCCTGTTCTATGCGTTGCTCATCTCGGTGGCGAGTCTCGCCGTGGGGATGGTCATCGCCTCGCGGCTCGACCTGTCGCCGTCGTCGGCGGCGCAGACGATGGCGGCGCCGCCGATGAACAGCGCACCGCTCTCGGGCCCCGTCGATGCCGGCACCTTCCGCGCCATCGCGAAGGCGGTGAGCCCGGCGGTGGTCAACATCCGGACCGAGTCGCGCCAGCGGGCCACCGAGCTCACCGAGTTCTTCGGCGGCGGCGACGACCTGCTCGAGCGCTTCTTCGGGGCGCCCGGTCGTCAGCAGCGGCCGCGCGAGCAGGTGACGCAGGCCGCGGGGACCGGCTTCATCATCAGCAAGGACGGCCTCATCCTCACCAACAACCACGTGGTCGAGAACGCCACGAAGATCGAGGTGTCGCTCTACGGCGAGGACAACGACCAGGTGTATCTGGCGAAGGTCGTCGGCCGGGATCCGCTGACCGACAGCGCGCTCATCGAGCTTACCGAGAAGCCCGATCACACCCTGACCGAAGTGAAATTCGGCGACTCGACCCAGATGGAGCCGGGCGACTGGGTGATGGCGATCGGCAACCCGTTCGGCCTCGCGCACACGGTGAGCGTCGGCGTGGTGAGCGCGAAGGAGCGTCCCTTCCCCGTGGCCGATGGACGGTTCCAGGACGTGATCCAGACCGACGCGGCGATCAACCCCGGCAACTCGGGCGGGCCGCTGTTGAACGTGCGAGGCGAGGTCGTGGGCATCAACACGGCCATCTACGCCGACGCGCGCCAGCAGGGCAACATCGGTATCGGCTTCGCCATCCCCATCAACGTCGTGCGCGAGCTGCTGCCGCAGCTCCGCACCGGCAAGGTGACGCGCGGCGTCATCGGCGTCACCATCGGCGACGTGCCGCGCGAGGCGCTGGCCGAGTTCGGGCTGACGGAGCGCCGCGGCGCCCTCGTCACGTCGGTGAACCGCGGGGGGCCGGCGTCGCGTGCGGGCGTCGAGCCAGGCGACGTCATCATCGAGTACAACGGCAAGCCGGTCCGCCGCCGGGATGAGCTGGTGTCGGCGGTGGTGGCCACGCGGCCCGGCACGACGGTGCCCCTGAAGGTCCTCCGCGACAAGAAGGAAGTCGCGCTCAGCGTGACCGTCGACGAGCTCAACCTGACCGAGGAGTCGACGCGCGCGCGGAGCGGACCCGCCGCGCCGGACGAGGAGACCGGAGCCGGCTTCGGCCTCACCCTGGGCCCGATCACGCCCGACGTGGCTCGCCGCCTCCGACTCCCGTCGGACGTGGAAGGCGTGCTCATCGTCGACGTGGAGGCGGGCGGCCCCGCGTTCCGCGCGGGTCTGGGCCGCGGAGACGTGCTGCTCGAGGTGAATCGCCGGCCGGTCAGGACGCCGCAGGAGGCGAGCCGCGCCCTCGGGCAGGTGCCGCCCGGAGGCACGGCGTTCCTGCTCGTGCTCCGCAACGGCCAGGAGACATTCGTCACGGTCCGCAAGGAGTAGTAATATCGGGGGCTCTATGGCCCTCGAACGCGAGATCAAGCTGCGCTTCGAGAGCGTCGAGGATGCGCGGGTGCGTATCCTCGCGCTCGGCGCGACCCCGCTCAGAGGGCGCCGGCTCCAGGAAGACTGCCTCCTCGACACCGACGAGGAGGTCCTCCGCCGCAAGCGCTGCGTCCTGCGGGTGCGCAACGAGGGCGGCAAGAGCCTGCTCACGTTCAAGGGACCCGTGCAGCCGGGCGTCATGAAGATCCGCGAGGAGTTCGAAACCGTCGTCGCCGACGGCGGGACGCTCCTGCAGATTCTGCAGGCGCTCGGCCTGCACGTGTGGTTCCGCTACGAGAAGTACCGCGAGGAGTTCGCGGTCGAGGACGTCGTCATCGCCCTCGACGAAACGCCGGTCGGCACGTTCGTCGAGATCGAGGGCAGCGAGCGCCACATCCAGGACACGGCGCGCCGCCTCGGCTTCGGCGAGAGCGACTACATCACCGATTCCTACCGCACGATCTTCCTGAAGCACCGCGACGCGGCTGGGCTCGACGGTCCTGACATGGTGTTCGCGCCCGGCGCCGGGGCATGAGCGCGCTCGCCGGCTGGCCCGCGCTGGTGCTCTGCGCCGGGCTGGCCACGCGTCTCGAGCCGCTCTCGCGCGTGCGCGCCAAGGCGGCGCTCCCCGTCGCCGGCGCGCCCCTCGTGCGGCGCCTTCTGGCCTGGCTGGCGGCCGCCGGCGTCCGCCGGGTGGTCATCAACCTCCATCACCGCCCCGACACGATCACCCGGGTCGTCGGCGATGGATCCGACCTGCAGCTCGAGGTTCGGTACTCCTGGGAACCCGTGCTCCTCGGCTCGGCGGGCGGACCGAGCCGGGCCCGACCCCTGCTCGACGCGGACCGTTTCCTCGTCGTCAACGGCGACACAATCACCTCGCTCGACCTCGCCGACCTGGTGCGCGCGCACGGCGCCACCGGAGCGAAGGTGACCATGGCGTGCGTCCCTGGGGATCTCTCGAAGTACAACGCCCTCGTCGCCGACGACGACGGCCGTGTGACCGGAATCGCCAGGCGCGCCCCCGCGCTCCCCACCGCC
>JBFMCA010000102.1:0-16904 GCA_040754955.1 Acidobacteriota bacterium
GCGAAACACCTTGCCCATGTCGAGCGACTCGGCCAGGACGATGGGGCTGATGGCGTCGTAGAAGGCCAGGTGCTCGTCGCCGACGAGCGCCTGGATGTCGCGCGAGAGCGCGTCGGAGGTGAGCGGCCCGGTGGCGACAATGACCGGCGACCATCCCTCGCCGGCGGCCGGAATGCGGGTCACCTCCTCGCGGGCAATGGTCACGAGCGGATGCGCCGCCAGCGTCGCCGTCACCTCGCGCGAGAAGACGTCGCGGTCCACGGCCAGCGCCGCGCCGGCGGGCACGCGCGCCCGATCCGCCGCTCGGATGACGAGCGACCCGAGGCGGCGCATTTCCTCCTTCAGGAGGCCCACCGCGTTGTCGAGCTTGTCGCCGCGGAACGAGTTGCTGCAGACCAGCTCGGCAAGCGCGTCGGTCTTGTGCACCGCGGTCGGGCGCACCGGCCGCATCTCGTGGATCGTGACGGGCACGCCCATCGAGACGGCCTGCCAGGCCGCTTCCGACCCGGCGAGCCCGCCGCCGACGATGTGGATCACGGGGTCAATTCTACGCGCCGGCGCCGGCCGACCGCGACGCCTTCTTCGGCCGCTTGGCAGCCTGCTTGGCGGTCTTCTTGGCCGCGGGCTTCGCCGACGCGGCCTTCTTCGCCCCGCGGCGCGGGCCTTTCTTCCCCGCCGCGCCCGCGCGAGCCGCCAGGAGCGCGACCGCGTCGTCGATGGTCAGCGCCTCGGGCGCCGTGCCCTTCGGAAGCGAGGCGTTGGTCTCGCCGTCGGTCACATACGGGCCGTAGCGCCCGTCGAGCACGCGCAGCGGCGCGCCGCTCTCGGGGTGCGGTCCCATCGCGCGCAGCTCCTTCGCCGCCGCGCGCTGCCGGCGCACCGACGTCTTGGGCTGGGCCAGCAGCTCCTTCGCGCGCGCCAGCGTGATGGTGTAGACGTCGTCGGTCGCCTCCAGCGAGCGGAACTCGGAGCCGTGCTTCACGTACGGCCCGAAGCGGCCGATGTTGGCGACGATCGGCTCGCCATCGTCGGCGGCGCCCAGCTCGCGCGGCAGCGAGAGCAGGCGGAGCGCGTCGGCGAGCGTGATGGTGTCCTCCGTGAAGTCGCGGCCGAGCGACGCGCGGCGGGGCTTCGGCGCGCCCTTGCCCTCGGGCGTCTCGCCGAGCTGCACGTAGGCGCCGAACCGCCCGTGCATGACGTACACCCGCTCGCCCGTCGCCGGATCCGTGCCGAGCGACCGCGGGCCCTGGGCCTTGGCCTTCAGCAGTCTGAGCGCCTCGTCGAGCGTCAGGTCCGCCGGGCCGATGCCGTCGGGGATCGACGCGCGTGGGCCGTCCTCGCCCGTCTCGCCGGCCTGGATGTACGGCCCGAAGCGGCCGATGCGCACGCGGACCGGCCGGCCCGACTCGGGATCGACGCCCAGATCGATGACGGGATACTCGATCTCCGCCGCCTTCTTGTCGGCCAGCCGCTCGAGGCCGCGGTGCTTGCCGTCGCCGCGGTAGAACTTGCTGATGAAGTCGAGCCAGTCCGTCCGCCCGTTCGAGATCTCGTCGAGGATCTCTTCCATCTCGGCCGTGAACCCGATGTCGACGTAGTCGGCGAAGTGGTCGCGGAGCAGGCGCGTCACGGCAAACGCGGTGAAGCTCGGGACGAGCGCCTTGCCCTGCCGCGTCACGTAGCCCCGCCGCTGGATGGTGGCCATGGTCGCCGCATACGTCGACGGGCGGCCGATGCCTTCCTCCTCGAGCCGCTTGACGAGCGACGCTTCGGTGAAGCGCGCCGGCGGGCTGGTCTGGTGCCCCTTCGGCTCGACGCCCGCGACGATGAGCCGCGCGTCGAGCGCGTCGGGCGCATGGACGCGCTCGCCCACGGCGAGCTTGGGCAGGAGCGTCTCCTGCTCGTCGAGCTCGGCCGCCGGATCGTCGCTGCCCTCGACATAGGCGCGGAGGTACCCGGCGAACTCGATGGCGTTGCCGCTCGCGGTCAGGAGGCACGGCTGCCCGTCGAGGCCCTGGCCGGTGATTTCCACGGTCGTGCGGAGCTTGCGCGCCTCGACCATCTGCGACGCGATGGCCCGCTTCCAGATGAGCTCGTAGATGCGCAGCTCGTCGGCGTCGAGCACGCCCTCGAGCGACTGCGGCGTGCGCCGGAACTCGGTGGGCCGGATTGCTTCGTGCGCCTCCTGCGCGTTGCGCACCTTCGTCTGGTACTGCCGCGGCCCCCGGTAGTACTCGTCGCCGTACATCGCGCGCACGGCCTGGCCCGCCTCGGCCAGCGCCCGGTCGCTCAGCGTCGTCGAGTCGGTGCGGTGGTACGAGATGAGGCCCTCCAGATCGCCGCCGCCGATGTCGATGCCCTGGAACAGCCGCTGCGCCACCTGCATCGTCCGCTCGGACGAGAAGCCCAGCTTGCGGTTCGCCTCCTGCTGAAGCGTCGAGGTCGTGAAGGGCGGCGCCGGCCGCTGCGTGAAGGGCTTCTCCTCGACGCTCGTCACCGTCCACGGGAGCTGGCGGGACAACGCCTCCACCACCGCCCGCGCCTCGGCCTCGGTCAGCACCCGCACGCCCTTGCCGGTCAGCTCGCCTCGCGCGTCGAAGTCCTTGCCGGTCGCGACGCGCGCGTCGCCGATGCGGACCAGCGTCGCGGTGAACTCGCGGCCGTCGGCCCGGAGCGTCGCCTCGAGGTCCCAGTAGCTCGCCGGCTTGAAACGGATGCGCTCTTCCTCCCGCTCCACGATCAGGCGCACGGCCACGCTCTGCACGCGGCCCGCCGAGAGCCCCGTGCCCACTTTCTTCCAGAGCACCGGCGACAGCGTGTAGCCGTAGAGCCGGTCGAGAATGCGGCGGCTCTCCTGCGCCCGCACGAGGTTCTCGTCGACGTCCTCGTGCGCGTCGCGGAGCGCCTCCTTGATGGCCTCCTCGGTGATCTCGTGGAAGACGATGCGCCGGACCTTGACCCGCGGCTTCAGCACCTGCTTGAGGTGCCACGAGATGGACTCGCCCTCGCGATCGGGGTCGGTCGCGAGGATGACCTCCGACGCGTCCTTGAGCGCCGCCTTGAGCTGCTGGACGTACTTCCGCTTGTCGGCCGGGACCACGTAGTGGGGCGTGAAGTCGCCGTCGGTGTCGACTCCCAGCCGCCCCCACTTCTCGCCCTTGATCTCCTTCGGCACCTCGGAGGCCGACTCGGGAAGGTCGCGGACGTGGCCGTAGCTGGCCTCCACCCGGTACTTGTTGCCCAGGAACCGGGCCAGCGTACGCGCCTTGGCGGGCGACTCGACGATGACTAGGGGCTTCGGCATGGATCGTTTCCGACTCGCTGAACTGCCTAGGGTAGCACGCGGCTTCCGGAACGCACGAAGCGGCCGCCTCCAACGCGTTGGATCCGGCCCGACAGCTCCAGTTCGGTGAGCCGCGCAAGCGCCGCGTGAGCGCTGATGCCTTCGGCCCGTGCGACGTCATCTACTGTGAAATCAGTCATTTCTGGCACATTCCCAAAATGATGGGCCGAATCCCCCTCCGGCAGTGTCGCGGCAGGGTACCCGACCTCGTCGAGAATATCGACCGCAGACTCGACGAGCTTTGCCCCGTCCCGGATCAGCCGGTGGCCGCCCCGATTCCGGCCTCCAGCGGCCGCCCCTGGCACGACCAGCACGTCCCGGCCCTGGTCGAGGGCGGCACCAGCGGTGATGAGGGCGCCGCTCTTCTCGGGGGCTTCCACGACGACGACGGCGACGGACAACCCGCTGATGAGGCGGTTGCGCAGCGGGAACTGCCATGCGCGGGGCGGCGTGCCGGGCGCGAACTCGCTCACGACTGCCCCTGAGGCGGCAATCGCGTCCGCCAGGTTGTGATGCTCGGGCGGGTAGATGCGATCGGGTCCCGAGCCCAGCACCGCCACCGTGCGGCCGCTGACCGCGAGCGCGCCATCGTGCGCGGCGCGGTCGATGCCGCGGGCCAGGCCCGAGACGATCGTCCAGCCGGCCAGCGCGAGGTCGGCGGCAAGGTGGCGGGCCATGGCGAGGCCATGGGCCGTCGCGGCGCGGCTGCCCACCACGCCGAGGCAGGGCGCCGCCAGCGCGGCGACGCCCCCGCGCACCCACAAGAGCGCCGGCGGGTCGCCGATGGCGGCCAGACGCGGCGGGTAGAGGTCGGTGCCGAGCGCGACGGGCGTCAGGCCGAGACTGGCGCCCCGGTGGAGCAGGGCTGCGGCGCGTTGGTTCAGCTCGCGCGCGCTCAGGCCGCGTGGGCCGGTCCGACGCATCAGCCAGCCAGCCAGCGTCTCGCCCGGCCCGGGCGGCGGTCCCGCCGCCAGATCGTCGTCGGTGAATCGGTTGGTGAGCAGGCGGACCGCCGAGGCGAGCAGGCGGCGGTCGCGGGCGCCGGCCACGGCCAGCACCGCAGCGTCGTGGAGTGTCATCGGCCCTCTCCGGGCCGGCGGCACCTGACACGCCGATGATACCGCAAAAGCGTGTGGCCGGCCGTCTTCCGGGTGGGCTATAGTGGAACTCTGGGACCATGCTTGCACGCCGATACCTGCTCGCGTTCCTGATCTGCCTGTTGGCCGCTCCCGTGGCGTTCGCCGACCAGCGCAGCGATGCCAAGAAGCAGGTGGAGTTCGGCATCCAGGTGGCGCAGCGTGGTCTGTGGCGTGAGGCGATCTACCGCTGGGAGCGCGCCACCCAGCTGGATCCGTCCTACGCGGCGGCCTACAACAACCTGGCGGTCGCGTACGAGCATGAGGGCCAGCTCGACAAGGCCCGCCAGGCCTACGAGAAGGCCGTCGAACTCGAGCCGAACAACACGCTCATCAGGCAGAACTACGACCTGTTCAAGGAAATCAATGACCGGACGGCTCAGAAAGACGGCGCCCGGTAGCCTCGCCCTGGCGCTCGTTGGCGCGCTCGCCGGGTGCACGAGCTACTTCGAGATCCCCATCGAGACCCCGATCCAGCCCAAGCTGGAGGTCTCGGCCTTCCAGCGCGTGCTGGTGGCCGGCTTCATCGCCGGCGGCTCGCCGGAGGTGGACGGCAACCTCGAGACCACGCGGCTGCTCCGGAGCCAGCTCCGGACCAAGGGCAACCTGCGGGTGATCGACGCCGATGTGCTGCCGCTGCTCGAGATCGCCCGGCAGGGCCTCTCGGGCGAAGGGGCGTTCGACGAAGGCGGCCCGCAGTCGAGCCCCCAGGCGCAGGAGCCGCAGGAAGCCGCGATCAAGGACGAGCGCGACCTCGAGCCCTACGAGCGCATCTTCTCGGACGTCGCCTACTGGAAGAAGATCGGCGAGGAGTTCCAGCAGCCGCTCATCGTGACCGGCACGGTTCTCTTCATGCCGCACCAGCGGTCGGGCTTCGTCCAGCGCGAGCAGGAAGTGTACGACTCGTTCGGGCGTCGGCGCGTGGTGCCGGTGCGCACCTACATGGAGCGCAAGGGCTACATCCTCCGCCCCACGTTCGTCTTCATCGACGGGCGCACGGGCGAGACGCTCCACACCGAGACGTTCCGCGAGGAGATCCTCTACAACCAGAACCAGCAGACTCCGGCGCTCTCGTCGTACTTCGAGCTGATGGACCGGCTGCTGCCCACGTTTCTCAACACGCTGAGCGCCCAGAAGGTCCGCGGGACGCGGGTGTTGCTCAAGTAGAGGGCTGGAGGTTTGGGGTTTGGAGGAATGGAGGGGTGGACCCCTCCAAGCCTCCCCTGTGCTACACTTGATGGTTCCGCCCCTGGGCCGGCGTCGGTCGGGGGATGTTCGGACAGTCACGGGAGAAGCGACCGTGTTTGCGATAATTCAGGCATCGGGCCGGCAGTTCCGCGTCGAGGAAGGCTCGGTCATCCAGATTGGCGGCCACCACGAGGGCGAGGTCGCCTTCGATCAGGTGCTGCTCGTGGGCGGTGAGGCCGGGCAGGTGACGGCAGGCGCGCCGTTCGTGGCCGGCGCCAAGGTCACCGGCGTCGTCGAGGGCACCGGCCAGGGGCCGAAGGTGCGGGTCTTCAAGAAGAAGCGCCGCAAGCAGTACCGCCGGACCAAGGGGCACCGCGACCGGATCTCCTCGGTGCGCATCACCGGCATTCAGGCGTAGGGTCGAGTCATGGCAAGCAAGAAGGGACAGGGCAGTTCCCGCAACGGGCGCGACAGCCACTCGCAGCGCCTGGGCGTGAAGCGGTTCGACGGCAACCTCGTCACGGGCGGGTCCATCCTCGTGCGCCAGCGCGGGCGGAAGTTCCAGGCCGGTCTCAACGTGGGCCTCGGCAAGGACGACACGCTCTTTGCGAAGGTCGCCGGCCGCGTGAAGTTCGAAGATCACGGCGCCCGCGGCCGGTTCATCTCGATCCTGCCCGAGTAAGGAAGGGTCCGGATCGGACCCTTCCGAACCTTTCCGGACCTCTTCGGACCTTTCCGAACCTGTCCGAACCTTTCCGGACCTTTCCCTGTGTTCGTCGACGAAGCTGACATCCACGTCATAGCCGGCCACGGCGGACGGGGGTGTGTGAGCTTCCGCCGGGAGAAGTTCGTGCCGCGCGGGGGACCCGACGGCGGCAACGGCGGCGCCGGCGGCTCGGTCTGGCTCGTGGCCGATCCGCACCGCAACACGCTCGTCCACTTCCAGTTCAACCCGGAGCACGCGGCCGGCCGCGGCCGCCACGGCGAGGGTGCCAAGCGCACGGGCCACTCCGGGCGCGACCTCGAGGTGCCCGTGCCCGTCGGCACGGTGGTGTTCGAGATCGATCCCGAACGGCCCGACGTCCGCACGCCCATTGCCGACCTGACGCGCGCGGGCCAGAAGGTGCTGGTTGCCCGTGGCGGCCGTGGCGGGCTCGGCAACGCGCACTTCGTGACCTCCACCAACCGCGCGCCGCGCAAGGCGCAGCCGGGCGAGCCGGGCGAGGACAAGCGCCTGCACCTGGAGCTGAAGCTGCTGGCCGACGCCGGCCTGGTCGGCTACCCCAACGCCGGCAAGTCCACGCTCATCTCGCGCATCTCGGCCGCCCATCCGAAGATTGCCGACTACCCGTTCACCACGCTGACGCCGCACCTGGGCGTGGTCAGCCTGAGCGATGAGCGCAGCTTCGTCGTCGCCGACGTGCCCGGCCTCATCGAGGGCGCGCACGAGGGGCACGGGCTGGGCGACCGCTTCCTGCGGCACATCGAGCGCACCAAGGTGCTGGTGCACCTCGTGGACGTGTCGAGCGCGTCGGGCCGCGACCCGGTGGACGACCTCGAGACCATCCGCCGCGAGCTGAAGCTCTACGACCCGGCGGTGCTCGACAAGCCGCAGCTCGTGGTCGCGACCAAGATCGACGCCCTCGACGACCCGGCGCGGCTCGAGGCGCTCGCCGCGCGCGCGAAGAAGCTGAAGCAGCCGTTCCTGGCCATCTCGGCGGTCACCGGCCAGGGCGTCCCCGCGCTGCTCGAGGCCATGTGGGCGCGCATCGCCGAGGCGCGCGCCCAGGAGCGGACCGACGACGAGAACCTGTCGAGCCCTCCGGACCTCTCGGACCCGTCGGCCCTCCCGGACATGCCGACCCTCGGGAACCCCGAGCCCCGCAACCCCTCGTACAACCCCGCGCTCATCCCGCTCGTGACGAAGAAGAGCCGCGGGCGGCGGAAGTGATGGCATCGGGCAGGCGGGTTGGCATCCTCGGCGGCACGTTCGACCCGATTCACCTGGGCCACCTCGCCGCTGCCCGGGCGGCGCACGACCAGCTCCGCCTCGACCAAGTGCTCTTCATCCCGTCGAGCCAGCCGCCGCATCGGCCTGACAGGCCGCGCGCGTCCGGGTATCATCGGTTCGCGATGGTGGCCATGTCCGTGACGGGCACGGCCGACTGGCGCGTCTCCGACGTGGAACTGGGTCGCGCGGGGCCGTCGTATTCGTTCGACACCCTGACGTCGCTGGCAGCGTCGGGGCTGGAGCCGTCCGAGCTGTTCTTCATCATCGGCACCGACGCCTTCGCCGACATCGCGACCTGGTCGCGGTATCCGGCCGTGCTCGACGCGGCGCACTTCGCCGTCGTGTCGCGCCCGGGACAGGCGCTCGCGCCGCTCGCCTCGCGCCTGCCAGACCTCGCACACCGCATGATCGGGGCCCGCACGTTCAGCGCCGCCGCCGCCGGCGGCCCGACCCGCATCATCCTCCTCGAGGCCGACACGCCCGATGTGTCGTCAACGGCCATCCGCGACCGCGCCGCGCGCGGCGACTCGCTCGACGGTCTGGTGGCAACCGGCGTTGCCACCTACATCCGCCAGCACGCGCTCTATCGGCCAACGACCGGCTGACGGCTGCCCACTGACTACTGGCTCCTGGAAGGTTCCTTGCATGGCCAAGACGGCACAGAAGAGGACGACGAAGACACCGCGGAAGGCGACGCCCGGGCCGGCAAAGGCGCCGAAGGTGCCGAGGACGATTGCCGCGGTCATCGACGCGGCGCGCGGGAAGAAGGCGGTGAACCTCGTCGTGCTCGATCTGCGGAAGTCGGGCGCGTTTACGGATTTCTTCGTCCTGTGCAACGGCACCAACCCGCGACAGGTGCACGCCATAGCCGATGGCATCGAGGAGGCGCTCGAGGCCGATGGACAGCGACCCTCCCACGTCGAGGGGTACGGGCGCGCCGAGTGGGTGCTGCTCGACTACTTCGACTTCATCGTGCACGTCTTCTCGCCATCCGCCCGGCAGTTCTACGGCCTCGAACGCCTGTGGGGCAACGCGACACGCCTGGAATTTCCTGACGAAGGCTGACGGGCCGCTCGACGCGCTCGTCGCCGCGGTGCTGGCGCCACCGTGCGCCGTCTGCGACCGCCCCCTCCCCCGCCCGCTCGCGGGCGCCGTCTGCGACGCCTGCTGGGACGCGGCGCTCACCCGGCTCGGCACACCGGCCGACCTGCACACGCCGCCGGTGGACTGGCTCCGCGCCGTCGGCCCCTACGACGGCCCGCTCCGCGACATCGTGCACGTCCTCAAGTACCACGGCCGCGAGTCGGTGGCGGCGCGGCTGGGGCAGGCCATGGCGGCCCGCGGCGCGGAGATGTTCACGGGGGCGGACGCCGTGGTGCCCGTGCCGCTCCACTGGTGGCGGCAGCGCCGCCGGGGCTTCAACCAGGCCGAGCGTCTCGCCCGGCAACTGCCGTTGCCCTGCCTCACCCTGCTCCGTCGTCACGCCAACACCGCGCCGCAGGTGGACTTGCCGGCCGAGGCCCGGCGCCGGAACGTGCGCGGCGCGTTCCGTCTGGCCACCGCGGTTGCCTGGGGATGGCGGGCCGTCCCGCGCGTGGTCGTGCTGGTCGACGACGTGGCCACCACCGGCGCGACGCTCGAGGCGTGCGCGGCGGTGCTGAAGGCGGGAGGCGCGCGCGAGGTGCGGGCGCTTACAGCAGCCCGAGCCGCGCCCGGACGGCCTCGATGACGTCGTCGGTGACGTCGTTCTTGTCGCGGTGGCCCTGGAGGACGACCCAGTCGTCCTCCGCGGCCTGCCGGCGGTAGCTCGCGCGCACGCGGGCCAGCAGCGGCAGGTCACGCTCGAAGCGGTCGCGGTCGGCCTGCTTGCGCTCGAGCGAGTCCTCGGGCGCGATGTCGAGCAGCAGCGTCAGCGAAGCGTGCGGCAGGCGGCGCTGCACGTCCACCAGCCACGTCGGATCCACGCCCTGGGCCTCACCGTAGGCGACGCTCGACGCCGTGTAGCGATCGCAGAGGATGACGGCGCCCGCCTTGAGCCAGGCTTCCATCTTCGGCCGGAACTCGTAGCGGTTCGCGATGTAGAGGAGCTGCAGCGCGTCGGGCGCGTACTCGCGGCCGCCGCGGAGCGCGGCGCCAATCTCCTGCCCGATGGCCGTCTGGTAGTCGGGAAACGACAGCAGGTGCACCGTGTGATGCCGCGCGCGGAGCGCCGCCGCGAGGCGTTCGGCCTGCGTCTGCTTGCCGCTCTGGTCGAGCCCCTCGAAGGCGATGACGTGGCCGGGCACCGATCAGTCCTCCAGCCGCAGCATGTCGTCGAGCGTCTGGCGCCGCCGGATGACGCGGAACGTCCCCGCATCCACGAGCACCTCGGGCGGGAGCGGACGCCTCAGATACGACGATCCCATGACGGCGCCGTAGGCGCCGGCGTCGCGGATGGCCACGAGGTCGCCGACCTCCACGGGCGGCAGGCGCCGGTCGCGCGCGAAGGTATCGGTGCTCTCGCAGACGGGGCCCACGACGTCGCACGCCATCGGCTCGCCGAGCCGCGGCTCGACGGGCTCGATGCGGTGGAAGGCGCCGTAGAGCGCCGGGCGCATCAGCTCGGTCATGCCGGCGTCGAGCACCACGAAGCGCCGCGCGCCCTCGAAGTGCTTCACGTCCACCACGCGCGCGAGCAGCAGGCCCGCGGGTCCCACGAGCGAGCGGCCCGGCTCGACGATGGCCGTGAGGCCGCTGGGCCGGACGACGTTCACGAGACGACGGGCGTAGTCGGCCGGGTCGGCGACGTGGCGCTCGTCGTATGCGATGCCCAGGCCGCCGCCGAGATCGAGGTGCTCGATAGGGATGCCCTGGGCGCCGAGCGCCGCGGCGAGCGCGACCACGGCCTCTGCCGCGCGGAGGAGCGGCTCGAGCGACGTGATCTGCGAGCCGATGTGCACGTGCACGCCGACGGCCCTGAGGCCCGCGCGGCCGGCGATGTCGCGATACAAAACCGGCGCGGCGTCGATGGGCACGCCGAACTTGTTCGACCGGAGGCCCGTGGAGATGTGCGGGTGGCTCTCGGCGTCGATGTCGGGGTTCACGCGGAGCGCGACACGCGCCACCGTGCCGCGGGTGCGGGCCGCGCGGTCGAGCCGGTCCAGCTCGCCGGGCGATTCCACGTTGATGGCCAGCAGGCCCAGCGCGACGGCGCGGTCGAGCTCGTCGGCGCTCTTGCCGACGCCGGTGAACACGATGTCGGCCGGCGTGTAGCCGCACCGGAGCGCCACCTCGACCTCGCCCATCGAGTTGGCGTCCACCTTCGCGCCCAGCTCGCGGATGAGCCGCACGAGCGCGAGCGTGGAGTTGGCCTTGAGCGCGTAGTGGATGGCGTGCGGGTAGGCGCCGAAGGCCTCGTCGAGGCGCTCGTAGGCGGCCCGCACGGCGGCGGCCGAGTACACGTACGCCGGGGTGCCCACCGCGGCGGCGATCTCGGCGAGCGCGACGCCGTCGATGTCCAGCACCGAAGTCCGCGCGGGCGCGCCGCCCGTGCGGGGCGCGTCGGTCGAAGCCATCCGATGAGTATAGCGGAGCGGCTCGGCCGCGCGCGGCCCGGCGGGCGCGGATGATATGATGCGTCCCTGGGCCGCGCGCCCGGGATCATGTCCGACGCCACCCCTGTCACCCCGGACGAGATCGACGCGATCATCCAGCGCTGCCTGGCCGGCGACCAGCACGCGTGGGAGCAGATCGTCCGCCAGCACCGGCGCAAGGTCTTCAACATCGCCTACAAGTTCACCGGCAAGCACGACGAGGCCGAGGACCTGACGCAGGACGTGTTCCTGAAGATCTTCAAGTCGCTCGGCACCTTCGACCGCCGCGCGAACTTCCAGACGTGGCTCGTCAGCGTCAGCCGCAACCTGTGCATCGACCACTACCGCAGCGTGCGCAAGGAGCGCGAGACGATCGACCGCGACGTGGACGCCAACCAGCTCACGCCCGCCTCGGGCACGACCAGCCAGCACGTGCTGCTCGAGCAGCGCGACCGCGCGCTGCTCCTCCGCCGCGCCCTGGAGCACCTCGCGCCGACGCTCCGCACCGCCGTGCTGCTGCGCGACATCCAGGAGCTGTCGTACCAGGAGATCGCCGACCGGCTGGGCCTGCCGGAGGGCACGGTGAAGAGCCGCATCAACCGCGGGCGCTCGGAGCTGGCCCGCCAGATCAAGCGCCTGAAACACGAGATGGAAACCGGAGTCGCAGGATGAACTTCACCACCGAACGCACGTCAGGCGTCAGCATCGTCCGGATCGGCGAATCGCGGCTGATGTACCCGCTCCTCGCCGATTTCTCGGGCGCCGTCGCGGCGCTCCTCGCCGCGGGCGACCGGAAGGTGCTGGTGGACCTCTCGCAGGTCACCTACGTGGACAGCGCCACGATTGGGTGCCTCATGGACCTCTATCGCCAGACGACGGCCGCCGGCGGCCGGCTCAAGCTCGCCGGCGTGCAGAAGCGCGTCGAGACGATGCTCACCATGACCGGGGCGCACAACTTCCTCGAGATGCACCCCGACGAGGCGAGCGCCATCTCCAGCTTCGGGGGCTAGCGATGCGCACCATCAAGACCACCACCGGCGCCGAGATCCCCCTGGACGGCGACCTGCTCGCCATCCTGGAAACCCTCTACCACGAGGTCACGGCCAGGCGCGAGCTGGAGCGATCGTTCGAGGACATGAACCGCGAAATCGGCCACCTCATCGCGCAGCTCACCGAGGACGAGCTTCGCGCGTACCTCGCCGAGAGCCTGTTCCTCAACCAGGTGAAGTACGAGAACGACCGGCTCGAGGCCTACATGAGGAAGTTGAAAGCGTGAATTCTGCAGGCTTGGAGACTTGGAGGGGTGGAGGCTTGGAGGGGTGGAGGCCTGGGGTTCGGGGGCCTGAGGCGTGTCCCTGAATCATCTCGCCACTCGCTTCACCTGTTCGTGGCCCTGGTCCATCGGGGTGCTGCTGTGCGACGGCCGCGTCGTGTGCGGCTGCTCGGACCCGTATGCCAAGCGGGTGCTCGGCGACACGCGGCAGGCGTCGCTCGCGGAGATCTGGCGCGGGCCGACGGCCACGGCGCTCCGCGCCGACCTCAACGCCGGCGGGTCGAGCTTCTGCGGCGACTGTCCGCTCAAGCTGCCGCTCGCCGACGGCGAGCCGGCGCCCCAGCGTGATCTGAACGTCGGCCCGCTCCCGAACCGGCTGTACATCGAGTGCACCGCGGCCTGCAACATCTCGTGCTTCCAGGCCTGCTGCGCGCCGGAGACGGGTATCACTCGCACGCGCCAGGCGGGCATGCTCGACTGGGACATCTTCACGCGCGTCGTGGACGAGGCGGCGCCCTCGCTGGTCCGCATCGACTTCTTCAACTACGGCGAGGCGTTCCTCCACAAGAAGGCCGTGGAGATGTGCGAGTACATCAAGACGAAGTACCCGCACGTGTACCTCTACACGAGCACCAACGGGCTCGCGCTCACCGAGGAGAAGGCGCGGCGGCTGGTGCACACGGGCATCGACGAGGTCACCTTCTCGGTGGACGGCGCCTCGCAGGACACCTACGCGCGCTACCGGCAGCGCGGCAGGTTCGACGTGGCGCTCGGCAACATGCGCGCCATGGCCGACGAGAAGGCCCGGTCGGGGCGTGACGTCCCGCAGATCAACTGGCGCTACATCCTCTTCACCTGGAACGACCACGACGAGGAGATGGACCGCGCGCGGGCGCTGGCGGCCGAGGTGGGCGTCGATCGGCTCTGCTGGGAGATCACCGATCACCCCGAGGATTCGTACTCGCGCCGCTTCGCGCCCGGCACGCCGGATCACGCGCGCATCCGCCACGAGATCTGGGACACGAGCTTCCTCGGCAACGCCATCCCGGGCGCCACGCCGCGCGCGAAGATCGACGTCCGCACGCTCATCCCCGGCGTGCCGCTCGTGGCACGCGCCGCGAAGCCGCTCACGGTCGCGACGCGCGTGAAGAACCTGTCCACGCGCCCGTTCCGCGCCCAGGCCAGCTACGGCCGCCGGCTTGTCCGGCTCGGGGCGCAGCTCCTCGACGCCGAGGGTGCGCTCCTCAATCGGGATCACGCGCGCGCGTGGCTGCCGGGCGACATCCCGCCGGGCGGCACGGCCGACGTCCCCATCGAGGTGCCTGCGCCCGACCGGCCCGGCCGCTACGCGCTGAAGTTCGACCTGGTCAGCGAGGGCATCGACTGGTTCGAGGCCTGCGGTTCGCCGACGACGACGCGAGCGCTCTGGGTGCGGTGAGCCTCGCCGGGCGTCGTCCGCGCTGCTGCGGCTCAGCCCCTTCTCGGGTATCGTCTTCCACGTGCCGCGCCCCCGCACCACGAGCCGCGTGGTCTCCTCATCGACGGGGTACACCATGAAGGCCCCCGCGCCCTACGCGAGCATGCGGGCGAGCGCCACGGCGGCCAACGACACGCCGGCGAGCTGAAGCGCCAGCTCGGTCTTCTCGCGGAGGAACAGCCACGCGGCGGCGGCGAGGAGCATGGCTGCCGCGAGCAGGCGCGGGTAGAGGTCTGCGCCGCGTGCCTCGAGGGTGAGGCCCGGCGCGGCGCGCCGGCCGAGATCCACCAGCGCGGCGGCAATGCGGTCCGCGCCGTCGCGCTCGAGCTCGAAGTACTGCCCGCCGCCGGCCGCCGCGATGCGTTGGAGGCCGCGCCGGTCGAGCCGTGAGACGGCGTTGGGGTCGTCGGCGCCGTCCGGCAGGCGCCCGCCGCCGAGCGTGCCCACCCCCACCACGTGCAGCGGGATGCCCGCGTCGGTGACGCGGTCGATGGACTTCGCCACTTCCCCGCTCCACGCCTCGCCGTCGGTGAGCAGCACGAACATGCGCGCGTTGGGGGAACGGCCCTGCATCTCCTGGTCTTTCTCGATGAGCCTCAGGCCCCAGTAGACGGCCTGCTCGAGGTTGGTGTCCCAGGTGGTGTCGTCCTCGAGCCGGAACGGCGGGCGCGTGTCGAGGTGATCGAGGAAGAAGAAGAACGTGTTCGGGTCGCGCGTGAGCCGCACCTGCGGCGTGGCCACGTGGGCGAAGACCGTCATCGCGACGCGGTCGTCGCGCCACGCGAGCGCGTCGCCGAGCCGGCGCGTGAACCGCATGGCCGACTGCCAGCGGTTGCCCGGCACATCGGTGACGTGCATGGAGGCCGACGCGTCCGCGAGCACGACGAGGTCGATGCCCGAGCGGCGGATGGTCGCCGCGGGACCGGTGGGGCGCGCGGCAGCGAGGATGAGCGCGGTCGTGGCGACGATCAGCAGCAGCCAGCCCGGGAGATCGCCGAAAAGCGACCGGCGCTCGCGGACCGGGAGCGTGCGGTGCCGCGCGAGGCCGGACAGATCCGCGGCGCGCCGCCAGGCGCGCCACGCCCACACGAGCGTGAGCAGCGCCGGCACCGCGAGGAGCCAGAGGAAGGCCGGGTCCTCGAAGGCGATGTCCGCAGGTGTAAACCCGGCCATGGCGAGCGTCCCGGCGGCTACCCCTTGCGCGGGATGCGGTAGCCCGGCGTCTCCTCCGGCTGCGCCTCGCGCTCGCCGAACTGCATGGGCACGATGACCTCGAAGGGCTCCTCGCGCGCGGCGGGCGGCGGCGCGCCCGGCACGCCGTGGAGGGTGGGGCCGGCGGGCAGGTCGTCGCCTTGCTTCTGTTCGATCGCGGCCGGCGGCGATCCCCGGCCCGACGGCCGCGCGGCCGCGAGCGTGTCCCGCAGCCGCGCGACGTACTCGTAGTTCCACGCCGCGTCCGCGTGTGCCGGGTCGGCTTCGAGCACCTCGGCGTAGTACTGCAGCACCGCGTCGAGCTGCTGCGCCGCGCCCTTGCCGGTAGCCCCCGCCTGCCGCGCGGCGCGGAACGCGGCGTTGGCCGCGACGAACAGCACCTCGGCGTCCGTCGCCCCGGCATACAGGCGCGCCGTCTCCTCGTGCGGCGCGCGCCAGTAGGCGGCGACGGCGTCCCGGCGCGTGAGCGTCTCCGCGAGCCCGGTCTCGAGGCCAGGCACTCGCTCGACCACACGTGCCGCGACGCCGCTCGGGCCGGGCCCCTCAGGTTCGCCCGCGACCACCCCCTGAAGCGTGATGAGCCCTTCGAGCGCATCCGCCACGCCCCGCATGTACACCGCCTCCCCCCGCGCCACATATGCCGCGGCGAGCAGTGCGATTCCGACGATCAGCTTCCCTACCTGTTTCATCGCTCTTTCGCCATTCGCCATTCGCCATTCGCCATTCGCCATTCGTCATTCGTCATTTCCCCGTGCCCCCCTCCTACGGCAGTCGCTGAAACAGGGGCACGCAGAGCTTTCCCGCCGTCGCCATCGTCCACAGCGCCGCCGCGCCGAGCGCGAAGAGCAGGAAGCGCGGCTGCTGGCTCGTGTACTGCCGAATCTCGATGGCGCCGGTCGCGGCGCGGTCGATGTCGGCGATGGCCGCGAGCAGCGACGCCTCGTCGCGCGCGACGTAGAACCGGCCGCCGGTCTTCTCCACCGCCGCGCGCCAGCCGGCGTCGGGGATGCTCCCCTCGCCGAAGTCCTTGCCGTAGTTGGTGCGCACGAAGTAGAGCGGAATGCGGTGCTGCACGGCGAGCCCCAGGACCTCGTCGAGGCTCGAGCGGCCGGAGAGCGACGTCGTGTCCTCGCCGTCGGTGAAGAGCACCATCAGGTTGCCGGACGCCTCGAGGAAGTCGAACGCCTGGAAGATCTGGATGCTCTGCTCGAGCGCCTTGGCGATGACCGTGCCCGGGTCGGGGAACATCGAGTACTCGACCGGATCGCCGATGAGCGCGATGCTCAGGAGCAGGTTGTCGTAGTCGCTCGTGAAGGGCGTGATCACGTACGCCTGGTTGCCGAACTCGATGAGCGCCAGGAGATCCCGGTACTGACCCTTCTTGCGCAGCTCGACGAAGCGCTCGGCGGCAGCGACCGTCGTGAAAAACGCGGGACGCGTCGCCGCCAGCGGGTTCAGGCCGGGTGCGGTGAACGACGTCTGCATGCTGTTCGAGGCGTCGATCATCACGGCGATGCGCCGGCCCGGATACGACACCGTCTGGCTGAAGAGCGGCGACTGCGGATCGGCCAGGGCGAGGATGGCCAGCGGCACGCCCGCGGCGACGAGCAGCACCGGCCCGTGGCGCAGCCATGTGAGCGGCGACATGCCGCGCGCGGCCGGGAGGAGCGCCGGCAGCGCGAGGCGCCGGCG
>JBFMCA010000103.1:0-16490 GCA_040754955.1 Acidobacteriota bacterium
TGGTGGGGGTGGTGGTGGCGATGGGAGTGTCCGTGGGGGCGCAGGAGCCGAAGCCGGAGGCGATTGGGCTCACGGGTAAGCCGCTCTTCCGGATGGCGCTGCCGAACCAGCAGAAGCTGGAGGCGGATCTGGCGCAGGCGGAGAAGGACCTCGCCGCGAAGCCGAACGACGCCGAGGCGATCATCTGGGTGGGGCGCCGGCTCGGGTACCTGTGGCGGTATCAGGACGCGGTGGCGATGTTCTCGAAGGGCATCGCGCTTCATCCGGACAACCCGCGGCTCTACCGGCACCGGGGCCACCGCTACATCACGCTCCGCCAGTTCGATCGCGCCATCGCCGACTTGGAGAAGGCGGTCTCGCTCATCAAGGGCACGCCGGACGAGGTCGAACCGGACGGCGCGCCGAACCCGTCCGGCACGCCGCGCAGCACGCTGCACTTCAACATCTGGTACCACCTCGGCCTGGCCCACTACCTCGAGGGCGACTACCAGAAGGCGCTCGACGCCTACGTCGAGTGCATGAAGGTGTCGACGAACGACGACTCGGTCACGGCCACGGCCGACTGGATGTGGATGACGCTGATGCGGATGGGCCGGAAGGCGGAGGCCGCCAAGGTCCTCGAGCGCATCACGCCGACGATGGACATTCTGGAGAACGGGTCGTACCACCGGCGGCTGCTGATGTACAAAGGACTCGAGAAGCCCGAGGCGCTCCTCGATCCGGCCAAGGCCGACGACCTGACCATCGCCACGCAGGGCTACGGCGTCGCGAACTACTACTACGTCACCGGCGACACGGCGCGCGCCCGCAGGCTCTTCGAGCAGGTGGTTGCCGGACGGTCGTGGTCGGCGTTCGGCTACATCGCAGCCGAGGCGGATCTGGCGCGGAAGTAGGCTCTGGGCTCTGGGCTTTGGAGCCACACGGCGGGCAGGGTCGCGAACAACTCGGCGATGGCGAGGCGGCTGGTGCCGTCGGGGCCGCGCGAGGCGTGGAGCTGGCGGCCTGTCAGCCGATCGCGCCAGGGTCCGACGGGCAGTTCGTCCGGCAGCACCACGCTGCCGGCGCCCCACGCGCCAGCGAGGGGCCAGGTGCCGTCGCGAGAGAGCGTCCCCCACAGGCGCGGCACGGCCACGACGAGCGCGCGGGCGCCGGCCATGCGGGCAAGGGCCACCAGCGGCAGATCGGGGGGGTCGCAGGCCAGGGGCACGTAGCGACCCGCCAGGAACAGCTCGTGATCGTGGCGGCGGTGGCGGAGGCCGGCCGCCAGCGCCCACGTCTTGATCCGGCCGTCGGGCCAGGCCGCCGCCAGCCCTGCGACGAAGTCAGCCACCTCCGCGTCTCCCCCGTCTCCGGCCGCGCGCACGAGCCACGGGTCGAGCTCCGCCAGCCGCGCGGCCAGCGGCGCGAAGTTCACGGCGGCGCGGTTGTCGGGATCGACGAGCCGCAGCTGCCAGTCCTCCGATCCCTGGTAGACGTCCGGCACACCTGGAGAGGCGAGCTGCAGCAGGAGCTCGGCGAGCGCGTTGAGCGCGCCGTGTCGCGCGATCACCCGGGCGAACGGCACGAAGCGATCGAGGAATCGGCGGGCGCCCGGCCCACGCGTGATGGCCTCAGCGAACCCGACGAGGGCCTGCTCGTACGCGGTGTCGGGCCGGAGCCAGCTCGATCGCGCCTTCGCCTCGCGCACGGCCTTCACGAGATACGCGGCCAGTCGGTCCACGACCGCCGGCGGCGCCGTTGCCGGCACGGGCGCGCCCTCGGCCTCGGCCGGCCAGATGGCCAGCAGCGCCTGGTAGAGATGGTATTCGTCGGCTCGATCGGGGGCCGGGACGCCGCCGAGGGCGATCCGGTGTCGCGCGTTGGTCCGCATCCAGTCGGCCACCGCGCGCCGCCACTCCGCCGGCCGCTCGCTGAGCGCGGCGAGCCGCGCGCGCGCGTCCCCGCTGCGCTTCGTATCGTGGGTGGCCAGGGTGGTCATGGTGGCGGGCCAATCCGCGAGCCGGGCGAGGTTCGCCTGGTGAAACTGGTCGACGGACAGCGAGGGCTCGGCGGGATGGCTGCCCACTTCGTTCGCCGCCAGAAGCGGCACGTAGCGGTAGAACGCCGTGTCCTCGAGCCCCTTGGCCTGCACCGGTCCCGTGAACTGCTGCAGGCGCATGGCGAACTGCAGGTGCGCGGCACTGGTGGCGGCGTCGGCCGTCAGCACGCGCTCGACGAAGTCGAAGATCGACGGCTCCATCACCGGGCTGCGACGCCTGGCCTCTGACACCGCGTGCCGGATCACCGCGCGATCCGTGTCCGACACGCCTCGCGGCGACACGTAAGTGCGGTACACGGGAAAGCTGGCGACGACCTCGCGCAACACCTTGCGCAGCGAGTTGAGGGTGAAGTCGCGCGTGCGCCGATCGGCGCCCGCGATGTCCTCGAGCGCGTGCGCCAGCACGTTCATCTCGCTGGCCATCGAGGCCTGCGCGACGAGGCGCCGGCATTCGTACGCAATCTCCTCGAAGGGCGTGTCGCGACCGATGAGACGCGACCACTGCCGCTGAATGTGGTGCAGGCCGGCGCGGTCGATGAAGAGGCCGTTCACCTGGTTGAGGAAGCGGTAGCCCGTCCCACCGTGAATGGCCCACGCCGATGGGAACTGCTCGTCGGACGACAGGATCTTTTCCGCCACCACGTACAGCGGTCGCGCGGCCCAGTGGCGGTCATCCGCCGCGCGCACACGCGCGCGCCAGTCGGCCACGGACGCCACCCGCTCGTCGGAGGCGCCGCCAAGGGCTCGCGCCACCCGCGCGCGCCACACCGAGGCCTGGAGCCGCTCGAAGTACTCCTCCGGATCCCAGAGCCCGTCGGGATGATCCAGCCGCAGCCCGGTGACCAGCCCGCGCGCCACCAGGTCGAGGACGATGCGGTGGGCCTCCTCGAAGACGCGCGGGTCCTCCATCCGCACCGCGCCCAGCTCGTTGATGTCGAAGAAGCGCCGGTAGTTGATCTCGTCGAAAGCAGACCGCCAGTACGCGAGCCGGTAGGGCTGGCGCTCGATGAGCGTGTGAAGCTGGTCGAAGCTCTCCGGCCGCCCGGGCTGGCCGTTGATGTCGGCGACAGCCGTCGCCACGAAGGTGGCGATGGGCGCGCTTCGATCGAGCAGGCGCGACAGGCGCGCGTAGGCGACCTCTGTCTCCCGTCGGCGCTCCTCGCGGCGCTCCGCCGTCCGCTCGGTGTAGATCGGGAGGTTCCCGAACGCGGTCAGGATGCTGCGAAGCTCCCGCACCTCGTCGGGTCCGGCGCCGCACCCCTCCACGTCCTGCAGCACACGGGCGAACACCAGCGGGATGTGCCTGGGATTGAGCGGGAGGCGATGCTCGAAGTACCGCAGCTCGAAGACGCCGCCGACGAGCGCCACGGCGAGCTCGCCGCGCTCCAGCACGGCGCCGTACTGGTCGCCGAGAATCGGCAGCAGCACGCGGTCGTGAAGCGCCGCCTTCACGGGGTGCCAGTCGATGTCGAACCACTCGGCCGACAGCGCGCTCGGGCCGTTCTCGAGCACGTCGCGCCAGGCGCGGTTCTCGACCGGATCCACGCGCATGTGGTTGGGCACGAAGTCGAGCATCACGCCCATCCCGCGCTCGCGGAACGCCCGCGCCATGGCCTCGAAGGCCGCCGCGCCGCCCAGGCTCTTGTCAAGGGCGCCGTAGTCGACGACATCGTAGCCGTGCGCGGAGCCGGTCCGCGACTGGAGACACGGCGAGAGATACACGGCGCCGACGCCGAGCGACGACAGGTAGGGCGCGAGCGCCTCGGCGCCGGCAAAGGTCAGCCAGGGGCCGAGCTGCAGCCGGTAGGTGCTCGACGGCACTTCGAGCGATTCCGCGACGCGCCTGGCGAGCGTCTCGACGCTGAGACCGGCCGCCTCGTCGGTCATTGCCTGGCTCCGCTGGCCGGCCACTCGAGCACGATCGCGCCCGGCCTGGCAAAGGTGACCGCCTCGTCCGCCAGCCGCGGCGGCCGCGGGTCCGCAGCATATCGCGGGTCCTCCGTGTCGAGCGCGATCCGCGCGGCGGGCCGCGGGCCGTCGGGGGCCGGGAGGCGGACGCGGCCATCGCCACGCAGGCAGGCCACAATGGCCAGGGCCGTCCCGTCGGGCCGGCGCCGCCGCAGGGTCACGCCGGTGGCGCCCTCGGCGGGCGCGGCCACGGATTCCTCGCCTGCGCGGCCGCCGGGAGCGAGCCCGCGGCGCAGGGCCAGCGCATCGCGATACAGGGCGACGACGCGCGCGTGCCGGGGCCGCTCGATCTCTTCCCACCGCAGACGGCTTCGCTCGAAGGTGGCATCGGCCTGCGGATCGGGGATGGCCTGGCGCCGGGCCGGGTCGGAGAACGCGCGAAAGTGTCGGAACTCGTTGCGGCGCCCGTCGCGCACGAGGCGGCCCAGCTCGTCGTGGTGATCGGTGAAGTACTGGAAGGGCGACGAGGCCGCCCACTCCTGCCCCATGAAGAGCAGGGGCGTCTCCGGCGCGAGCAGTAGCAGCAGGCTCAGCGCGCGCCACGTGGCCTCGTCAACGGCGTGATGCAGGCGATCGCCGTTCGCGCGGTTGCCGATCTGATCGTGATTCTGGATGCAGACCACGAAGGCCGATCGCGGGAGGCCGGTCGAGTCGGTGCCCCGGGGGCCGCCGAAGTGCGGCGCATGCCCGCCCTGGTAGAGCCACCCGCAATCGAGCGTACGCGCGACCTCCTCGGGCGTGCCCTGAAAATCCGCGTAGTAGCCCTCGTCGTCGCCGGCCGTGAGCCGGCGCAGCACGTGGTGGAGATCGTCGGCCCACACGGCGTCGAGCCCCCAGCCGCCCGCCGACGGCGGATCGACGATGGTCCGCAGGTTCCGGTGGTCCTCCGCGATGACCCACACCGTGCGCCGGGGCGCGGACGCGCGGACTTGCGCGGCCAGCTCGGCTACGAAGTGGCAGGAGCTGTGATCGACGAGCGCGTGCGTCGCGTCGAGGCGGAGGCCGTCGAAACGGTACTCGTGAATCCAGTGCTGGGCGTTGTCGATGAAGAAGTCGCGGACCTGGCGCGAGCCGGCGCCGTCGAGGTTGATGCCGGCGCCCCAGGGGTTCCTGTGGCGCTCGCTGAAGAACCGCCGGCTGAGCGCGGCCGTGTAGGCGCCGTCGGGGCCGAAGTGGTTGTACACGACATCGAGGATCACGCCCAGCCCGAGGCCGTGGGCCGCATCCACGAAACGCCGGAGATCGTCGGGTGATCCGTACGCGGCGGCTGGCGCGTAGAGCGCGGCGCCGTCGTAGCCCCAGTTGCGCCGGCCGGGGAACGCCGCCACCGGCATCAGCTCGACGGCCGTCACGCCCAGCGACACGAGCCAGGGCAGCCGGGCCGCGGCGGCCGCAAAGGTGCCCTCCGGCGTGAACGTACCGACGTGCAGCTCGTACACGACCAGGCGGTCGAGCGGCGGGAGCGGCCACTGGTGGACGGCCCATGCGAACGCGCCGGGATCCACCACTGCCGAGGCGCCGTGCACGCCGTCAGGCTGGGACCGCGACGCCGGATCCGGCAGCGCCGGACCCTCGCCTGCCACGACGCGGTAGCGCGCACCGGCGACGAGGCCGGGCACGTAGCCCGCGTGCAGGCCGTCGGCCTCGGCTGCAAGCGGCACGTCGGCCGTGCCGCCCTCCAGCCGGACCGCGACGCGCGCCACGTCGGGGGCCCACACGCGGACGTCGGCACCGCCGGGCGCGACGCGGGCGCCGAAGCGCGACCGCCACGGCGCCCGCCCGTCAGGCGTGTCCGGCATCGGCTCCACGCGCGGGCGCCGGCGGCACCCACTGGGGATCGACCAGCCGCAGCAGCGCATCGAGCGGGATGTCGACCCAGTCCGGGCGGTTGCCGAGCTCGTAGCCGAGCTCGTAGATGGCCTTGTCGAGGACAAAGAGATCGAGCAGCCGGCGGCGGTCGTCCTCGCTGTCGGGGAGCACCGCCGCCGCCCCCATCGTGGTGAAATAGCCGCGCAGGAAGACCTCCGACATGGCGTCCTGCCATGCCGTCGCCCAGCGCGCGAAGGTGTCGCCGACGTCAGGCCGCGCCGTCCGGAACTGCCGGAGGCCCGCCACGGCGGCGTAGCCGAGGGACCGCAACATGCCGGCGACGTCGCGCAGCGGCGACTGCAGCACGCGGCGCTCGGTGATGGGCCGCGCGGGCTCGCCCTCGAAATCGATGAAGAAGACGTCGCCGTCCACTTCGAGCACTTGTCCCAGGTGGAAGTCGCCGTGGGCGCGGATGGCGCGCCCGGCCGACGTCACCCGCCCGAGCCGGGCCAGCGCGTCGAGGACCCGCGGCCGCAGCTCGAGAAGGCGGCAGGCCTTGATCTCCCGGAGGCCGGTGAAGGGACCGACCTGGTCGGAGAGCTGGTCGAGCACCGTGTCGGCACGGGCGCGCATGGCCTCGACGGACGCTGCCAGCGCCGCCGGCGTGATCGCGCGGGTGTCGAAGCCCTCGCCGGTGAGACTGGCGAGCGTCTTGTGCAGCTCGGCCGTGCGCCTGCCGAGGAGGAAGATCGTCGTCCAGTACGCGCCGGACGCCTCCTCGACCAGCACGGACGCCGCGGCTCCCCCGGGGTCGAGGCCGCCGCCGCGCAGGCGGACCTGGATGGCCTCGTAGTACTGCGAGAGCTGGTCGAGCGCGCGTTCCCAGCTCGAGCCGCGGCTCGTGACCTGCTGCTGCAGCATGGCGACCGAACAGGACGCGGCGCCGGAGGCGGGCACGTGCTCGGCCCAGGCGACGAGCGCCGGCACGTGGGCATCCGCCGACCGGGCTCCGAGCGTGCGCCCGATCTCGATGTCGGGATTCTCGCCGGGCTCCAGCCGGCGGAACACCTTCAGGAGGAAGCGGTCGCCGACGAGCGCGTTGGAGTTGCTCTGCTCGAGCGACGGGATGGTGGCGCGCAGGCCTTCCAGGCTCGGTTCGAGGAGCGCGGCGCCGCCCACGGCGTGCCCGATGCGCAGGGCGCCGTGCCTGAACGGCACGGGCTGTCCCCGTCGGAGCAGCTCGACGATTTCGACCGAGACGCCGGGGTCGACCATGGCGTCGAACAGCAGTCCGGCCCTGGCGCCGGAGATGCGGGCGAGCACGGCGTTCGGGTGCTCGGCGGCGACCTGGGTGGCCTGATCGCCGACGGCCGTCGCGATCGGCACCATGTAGCGCTCGGACGCGCCGGTTTCAAAGGCCACCTCGACCAGGGTCAGGAAGAGCGGCACGGGCGTCGTCCGGAGCGTGGCCCAGTCGACGAACGTGGCGCCGGTCACGCGGCGGCCCTTGCTGGCGAACCAGCGCTGGCGCGTGACGAACGCGATGAGCGCGTCGCGCTCGATCACCCGGCGGGCGTGGGAGTCGAGCAGCCCCTCCCAGACGGCGCTCACGAGCAGCGCCGGCTGCGGCGCGGCCGTGGTGGCCGCCGGCTTCGGCCGGCTCACCACGATGGGCTCGGACGCATGAGCCATGAGGAACCAGTAGAACCCGTGCGGCCCGATGGTGAGGAAGTACGGATCGGCGCCGACCGGAGGCAGGTCGGCGTTGCCGATCATCTCGATGGGGTGGAGACCGCGGAAGCGGCCGAGATCGAGGTGAACCGGCTGGACGGTGCGCGCCATGTTGGCGACGACCAGAATCTGGTGCTCCGCGTCGGCCCGCACGTAGGCCAGGATGCGCCGGTTGTCGGTCGGCACGAACTCGAGGCTGCCGCGGCCGAAGGTTTGGTAGCGCTTGCGGAGCGCGATCAGCCGGCGCATCCAGTTGAGCAGCGACGAGGGCGATCGCTCCTGCGCCTCGACGTTGATAGCCTGGTACCCGTACAGGGGGTCCATGACGGGGGGCGCGAAGAGGCGCGCCGGATCGGCGCGCGAGAAGCCGGCGTTTCTGTCGCCGGTCCACTGCATGGGCGTGCGGACGCCGTTCCTGTCGCCGAGGTAGACGTTGTCGCCCATGCCCAGCTCGTCGCCGTAGTAGATGATGGGCGACCCCGGCAGCGAGAGCAGCAGGCTGTTGAGCAGCTCGATGCGCGCGCGGCTGTGCTCCATGAGCGGCGCCAGCCGCCGCCGGATGCCGACGTTGATGCGCATCTGCGGGTCGGCGGCGTACGCCGAGTACATGTAGTCGCGCTCCTCGTCGGTGACCATCTCGAGCGTCAGCTCGTCGTGGTTGCGGAGGAACAGCGCCCACTGGCAATTCTCGGGAATCTCCGGCGTCTGCCGCATGATCTCGATGATCGGGTGCGCATCCTCCTGGCGGACGGCCATGAAGATGCGCGGCATGAGCGGGAAGTGGTAGGCCATGTGGCACTCGTCGCCGTCGCCGAAGTACGGACGGACGTCGGCCGGCCACTGGTTGGCTTCGGCGAGCAGCGCGCGGGACTCGAACGAGGCGTCGAGCTCGCGGCGGAGATGCTTGAGGATGACGTGGGTCTCGGCAAGGTTCTCGCAGTTGGTGCCCTCGCGTTCGATGAGGTACGGAATGGCGTCCAGCCGAAGCCCGTCGACGCCCATGTCGAGCCAGTACTTCATGACCCGCGTCACGGCCTTGAGCACGGAGGGGTTGTCGAAGTTCAGGTCGGGCTGGTGCGCGAAGAAGCGGTGCCAGAAGTACGCCCCGGCCACCGGGTCCCACGTCCAGTTCGACGTCTCGGTGTCGGTGAAGATGATCCGGGCCTTGGAGTACTCCTGCCCCGTATCGCTCCACACGTAGTAGTCCCGCCTGGCCGACCCTTTGGGCGCACGGCGCGCCGCCTGGAACCACGGGTGCTGATCCGACGTGTGGTTGACGACGAGCTCGGTGAACACGCGCAGGTTGCGCGCGTGCGCTTCGCGGAGGAACTGCCTGAAATCCCGCAGCGTGCCGTAGGACGGGTGGATGTCGCGGTAGTTCGCGATGTCGTACCCGTCGTCGCGCAGTGGCGAGGGGTAGAACGGAAGCAGCCACAGGCAGTTGACGCCGAGGTCCTCCAGGTAGTCGAGCTTGCGGATGAGGCCCTGGAAGTCGCCGATGCCATCGTCGTTCGAGTCGAAGAACGAGCGGACGTGCAGCTCGTAGATGATGGCGTCCTTGAACCAGAGGGGGTCGTGGTGCCGGGGCCCGGTCATGCGGCCCTCACGCGCTCGAGACGGAAGATGTGAGCCGGCAGGTCGGGGTCGAGCCGCACGTAGTTCCAGGCGCCCAGCCAGGCGTAGGTGCGGTCCGTCAGGAGATCGCGCACCAAGTAGCGCTCGTCTTCGCCGACGGGATCGTCGGGAAGCGACACGCACACGTGGCCCTCGCGGGGCATCCGGGGATCGACGGACACCACCATGAGCAGCCGCGAGGGATCGCCGTCTGCGGCCTTGCTGTAGGCGATGAGGTGGTCGTTGGTCGTGAGGTGAAAGCGCAGACCCTCGTTGGTCTGCAGCGCGGGGTGCGCCCGGCGCAGCCGGTTCACCTGCGCGATGAGATCGCGGATGCTCTCCTTGCGATCCCAGTCCCACTGGCGGAACTGGTACTTCTCGGAGTGGAGGTACTCCTCGGAGCCCTCGGCGGCCGGGCGGTTCTCGCCAATCTCGAAGCCGCTGTAGATGCCGTAGTTGGCCGCCAGCGTCGCGGCGAGCAGCAGGCGAATACGGAAGGCCGGCAGGCCGCCTTCCTGCAGAAACTTGTGGAGGATGTCCGGCGTGTTGGCGAAGAAGTTCGGCCGGAAGTACTCCTTCATCTCGCTCGTCGTGAGCTCGACGAGGTACTCCTCGATCTCGGCCTTGGTGTTGCGCCAGGTGAAGTACGTGTAGGACTGCGTGAAGCCGATCTTCGCCAGGTACCGCATCACCTTCGGGCGCGTGAAGGCTTCCGCCAGGAAGATGAGACCCGGATCGCGCGCCTTGAGGTCGGCGATGAGCCACTGCCAGAACGCCATGGGCTTGGTGTGGGGATTGTCAACGCGGAAGATGCGGACGCCCTGCTCGACCCAGAACCAGACCACGTCGCGGAGTTCCTCCCAGAGCGCGCGCCACGCCTCCGTCTCGAAGTCGAACGGGTAGATGTCCTGGTACTTCTTGGGCGGATTCTCGGCGTACTTGATGGTGCCGTCGGGCCGGTGGCGGAACCACTCGGGATGCGCCTTCACGTACGGGTGATCCGGCGAGCACTGCCAGGCGATGTCGAGCGCGACTTCCAGGCCGTGGCGCTCGGCCTGCTCGCGGAACCAGCGAAAGTCCTCGATCGTGCCCAGGCCGGGCTCGACGGCGTCGTGCCCGCCCTCGTGCGAGCCGATGGCCCATGGGCTGCCCGGATCGCCCGGCTCGGACACGAGCGCGTTGCCCTTCCCCTTGCGGTTGGTCCGGCCGATCGGGTGGATGGGCGGCAGGTAGAGGACGTCGAAGCCCATCGCCGCGATGGCCGGCAGCCGTTCGGCTGCTTCCTGGAACGTGGCGCTCCTCTCGGGGTCGGGGCCCGCCGAACGCGGGAACATCTCGTACCACGCACCCCAGCGCGCGCGCTCGCGGTCGACGATGACCGGGAAGACGCGCGGCGCGCGCGTGGCGAGGGCGCGATCGGGCAGCGCGGCCATGCGCGCCGTCAGTTCGTCGGAGAGCGCCAGCGCCGCGCGCTCGGCGGTCGGTCCGGCCGACTCGAGCGCCGCGGCACAGTCGCGCAGCCAGACCCGCGAGGGCTCGTCGGGCGCGCGGGACGCGGCCCTCCGGACCATCGCCGCCGCCTCGAGCAGCTCCGACGTGATGTCGTCGCCCGCCTGCATGCGCCGCGGGAGCTGGTGCTGCCAGGTGGCGAAGTGGTCGACCCAGGCCTCGACGGTGTACTCCCACCGGCCAACCTGGTCGACGATGAAGCTGCCGCGCCAGCGGTCGTTGTCGACGAGGCGCATCGGGACCTCCTGCCACGCGTCACGGCCCGCCGGCCGGTGCAGGAGACGAACCGCAATCTTGTCGTGGCCGTCGGTGAACACATCGGCTTCCACGGTGACCGCCTCGCCGGGCGTGCGCTTCACGGCATACAGGCCGGCGTCGATGGCGGGGGTGACCGCCTCGATGACGACGCGGCGGCGGCCTTCGTCGGGCAGGGGCATCAGGAACCTCCTGGAGAGCCCGCGGCGGCGGCGGACGCCGCGCGGAAGAGGGCGACCGAGCGGGCGCCCAGGGGATACACGGCACCCGCGGGATAGACGCGGCCCTCGCGCTCGGGGGCGAACGTATCGATGAGACAGGCCCAGGCGTCCGGCGGAGCGCCGGTGCCCAGGTGGAACGGCACGTCCACGGGACCCGCGTTGAAGAGCGCCAGCAGCGTGTTGCCGGCGACGGGCCGGCCGCGCTCGTCGTGCTCGTCGGCCGCGTCGCCGGCGAGGCGCATGCCGAGGCACCGGACGTCGGGCGTGTGCCACGCGCGGTCGGTCATCTCGCGCCCGGAGGACTCCAGCCACTCGACGTCCTTGTGACCGGAGCCCGTGGGGACGCCGCGGAGAAACTTCCGGCGCCGCAGCACCGGCTCGGCGTGCCGGATGCGGACCAGCCGGCGCGTGAACTCGAGCAGCGCCTCGCGGTCGGCGTCGAGCGCCCAGTCCACCCAGGTGAGCTCGCTGTCGTGGCAGTAGGCGTTGTTGTTGCCCAGCTGCGTGCGGCCCATCTCGTCGCCGTGCCCGATCATCGGTACGCCCTGCGAGACGAGGAGCGTGGCCAGCATGTTGCGCTTCTGCCGCTCGCGCAGCGCGCGGATGCCGGCATCGTCGGTGGGCCCTTCGACGCCGCAGTTCCAGCTCAGGTTGTGGTTCTCGCCGTCGCGGTTGTCCTCGCCGTTCGCGTCGTTGTGCTTCTCGTTGTAGCTGACCAGATCGTGCAGCGTGAACCCGTCGTGGCAGGTCACGAAGTTGATGCTCGAGTACGGGCGCCGTCCACTGTGGTTGTACAGGTCGCTGCTGCCGGCGAGGCGGGTGGCGAACTCGGACACCGCCGATTCGTCGCCGCGCCAGAAGCGGCGGACGGCGTCGCGGTACTTGCCGTTCCACTCGGTCCAGCCGACCGGGAAGTTGCCCACCTGGTAGCCGCCTTCGCCGAGGTCCCACGGCTCGGCGATGAGCTTCACCTGCGAGATCACCGGGTCCTGGTGGATGATGTCGAAGAACGCGGCCAGCCGATCGACCTCGTACAGCTCGCGGGCGAGCGCGCTCGCCAGGTCGAAGCGGAACCCGTCGACGTGCATCTCGAGGATCCAGTAGCGCAGGCTGTCCATGATGAGCTGCAGCACCCGCGGGCTGAGCATGTTGAGCGTGTTGCCCGTGCCGGTGAAGTCCAGGTAGTAGCGGCGATCGGAGCCGAGCAGCCGGTAGTAGGACGCGTTGTCGATGCCGCGCATCGAGAGCGTCGGCCCCAGGTGATTGCCCTCCGCCGTGTGGTTGTAGACCACGTCGAGGATCACCTCGATGCCGGCGGCGTGGAGCGCGCGCACCATCATCTTGAACTCGCGCACCGACTCGAGCGGGTGGCGCGAGTCGGAGTACCGCAGGTCCGGCGCGAAGTAGGTGAGCGTGTTGTAGCCCCAGTAGTTGCTCAGCCCGCGCTCGACGAGATGGCGGTCGTAGGCGTGGTGGTGCACGGGCATCAGCTCGACCGCGGTGACGCCGAGCGAGAGCAGGTGATCGATGACCGGCTCCAGCGTGAGCGCCGTGTAGGTGCCGCGCAGCTCCGGCGGCACGGCCGGATGCCGCATCGTGAGCCCCTTGACGTGCGCCTCGTAGATAACCGTGCGGTGCCACGGCGTACGCGGGGGCCGATCCTCGCCCCAGGTAAAGGACGGATCGATGACCGCGGCCAGCGGCGCGTGCGCCGCGGAATCGCGCGTGTCGGGCGCCAGGTCGCCATCGGGATGCCCGATCTGGTAGCCGAACAGCGCGTCGCTCCACCGCACCGTGCGCGCGATGGCCTTGGCGTAGGGGTCAACGAGCAGCTTGGCCGGGTTGAAGCGGTGGCCCGCGGCGGGATCGTACGGGCCGTGGACGCGATAGCCGTAGAGCTGGCCCGGCCGCACGTCGGGCAGGTAGCCGTGCCACACCATGTCGGTCTGCTCCGGCAGGCGGATGCGGACCGATTCGGCCGTCGCGCCGACGGTGTCGAAGAGGCACAGCTCGACGGCCGTGGCGTGCTCGGAGAAGATCGCGAAGTTCACGCCCAGGCCGTCCCACGTCGCGCCGAGTGGGTACGGCGATCCCGAAGAAAGTCGCATGTCGAGCTCGTGTCGGCGATCGCCGCCCGTCAGTGTCATACCGCCGTGGCCCCGTCGACGGCGGTGTAGGCTCCGTCGGGGCGCCTGACGAGCGCCCGTTCGGCGACAAGAGCCTCGAGAATGCGGCGGCACTCCGCTTCGGGGAGATGCCAGAGCCGCTGGGCCTGCCGGATTGTCAGCCGCATTCCGGGCATCTCCCGGAACTCGGCGCGGACCCGAGTGAGCAGACTGCGGTGCCCCGTCATGGCGCTCTCCTTGGTCCCGGAGGAGCGCCGGCGGCACCACCGCGCGCTATCCGCCCCGGGACGGGTGTCGTCCGTCGATCGTGGACTCGGTCATTGCATCTCCGGCTGTCATTCGTTTACGACCAGCCGGTCGCCATTGTACCACGACCGCCGCTCCATCGGGCCCGCCGTTTCCGGTCGAGAAACCTCAAGAATGCGCCGGGCAAAGCAAAAGCGAACGTGTCGGTCGTTTACGACCACAGGTTGTTGATTGGTCATCCGTCTGGTACACTGGCCGTCATGCATGCCACGGCCGCGCGCGACCGCGCGACGGCGCCCGAGGGCCGCCGCGCCCGGAGGAAGGCCCGCACGCGGCGCGCCCTGATGGAGGCCGCGCTGGAGCTGTTCGCACGCCACGGCATCTACGACACCCGCCTCGAGGACATCACCGAGGCCGCCGATCTGGGCAAGGGCGCCTTCTACAACTACTTCGCGTCGAAGACCGACCTCGTCTCGGCGCTCCTCGGCGAGGCCATCGAGCAGCTCCTGGCCGACTGCCGCCGGCTCGTGGCCGACGACGACCACCTCGCCGCCCGCGTCACCGCCATCGTCCGGGCGCACGACGCGTTCTTCGCGCGGCATCCGGCGTTCTTCCTGCTGATTCACCAGGCCCGCGGCCTGCTCATGCGGCACGACGCACGGGAGCAGCGGCTGGCGCGCGTGTTCAAGACCTACCTCGACGAGCTCGGCCGCCTCGTCGTGCCGGCGCCCGCGGCGCCGCTCGACGCCGGGGCGCGCGCCGACCTCGCCGCCGCCGTCATCGGCGCCATTACGGGCTATCGCTCGTTCGACGCCGCCGCGGGCCTGGCGCTCCGCCCGGACACCGTGGAGACGTTCGTCGCCGGCGGCACGGCCGCGGCGCTTCAGAGGACATTGAAGATTGGAGATTTGAGATCTGAGATTTGAGATCTGAGATTGCAGGGACCCTCAGGTCGACGCGCTCGGACCGCGGATCGATTCAGGCGTGAACGCGGGCAGGAAACGGCCGTGGACGGCGCCGACAACGAGGCCGGCGCCGAGGGTGCTTGCGATGACGACGGCCGCGATCCGGGCGGCGCCGGATGCTTCGTCGACGAGCGCCGTGCCGATGAAGACGACGGGCATGCCCGCGGCCCATGCCAGGCTGTTGGCGCTCACCCAGCGACGCACGGTGCCACCGAAGCGCCGGAGCACGCGACCCTGGGGCACGCCCAGGAAGGGGCCGAGCACGAGTCCCATGGCGGCGGCGAGTGCCAGCGTCACGGCGAGCGGCGGCTCGGAGCCCGCTGCCCCGCGCGCGGCGTCGCCCGCGACGTTCATCACCGTGCTGGGAATCATCCCCGCCGTCCACGCCAGCGCGGCGCCGATGGCCGTCGCGCGCACCCACGCGCCGGCCGGGAACGCGGGGTACGCCGATCGGATGGCCCACGCCTGGCACGCGCCGAGCAGCACGCCTTCGAGCAGGGTTCCCGCCGCGATTGCCGCCAGCGCGGCGCCGATGACGCCGCCGGCCGTCTCGTCGATGCCCGGCCATCGCTGGGCTGCCCAGGCGCCGAGCGCGAGCGTCGCGCCCAGCCCGAGGCACTCGGCGGCGCCGTTCGCGAGAATCCAGCGCGGGTACAGCCGCATGAGGGCGCTCGTTCAGCGGCGGTCGGGGTCGCGCTTCTCGAAGCTGAGGCCGACCGCGGTGCCTCGCCGGAATCCCTTCCAGTAGGTGTGGGCCGGCTGCGGCCGCCCCTCACGGTCCATCGCCCAGACGCCGTCCTTCCCGTGCGGCACGAGGGCCAGGTAGTCGCGCGCCGCGGCCTCGCCCTTGACGTAGTGGTCGAAGAAGGCGGTGGCGAAGTGCGCGAGGATGTTGTTCATGCGCACGGTGTCCCACACGGCATCGGCGTAGTGCGCGAAGGCCGCCGGCCGGTCGCCGTTGGTCCCCCACGTCTCGGCGGGCGCGGGAATGGGTGCCGCGGCGTTGTGGTTCGCGTTGAGAAACGTCAGCAGGTAGCGTTCGGCGTTGACCGCGCCCTCCCAGATCGCGCGCGGCCCCTTCTCGTACCCCGCCACGTCGTCGACGCTCCCCGCCACGACGAGCAGCGGCGTGCGGATGCCGGCCAGCCCGTCGGCGTCCCAGAAGCCGACCTGCATGCCCCACGGCGCGATGGCCACGGCCGCCTTGATGCGCACGTCGATGGAGTCGCGATAGGACGGCGCGGCCGCGGTCCGCGCTTCGAGCATGCGGTTGGGCGGCGCGCCGGAGCGCGTCACGCTGGCCGCGCTGTAGCCGCCGCCGATGACGTTGATGACGCCGTAGCCGCCCATGGAGTAGCCCACCAGCCCGACGCGCGAGCCATCGACGAGCCCGTCGAGGATATGCGCCGACCCGGCGGCGCCGAGGCGCGCGAGCTCGTTCACCACGAACAGCTGATCGTAGGGACGGTTGTAGAGCGTGCTGCTGAAGGCCTTCTGATCGTCGTACGTGCTGTCGCGATGATCGATGGACGCGGCCACGTAGCCCTTGCTGGCGAGGTTCTCACCGAGGTGGCTCATCAGGTACCGGTTGCCTGGATACCCGTGCGAGATGACGATGAGCGGGAACGGGCCGCGCGCGGGGGCGGCATCCCGCACGGCGCGGCCATGCAGCGTGACGATCACGGCCGGGTCGCGCGTGATGACGCCCCGATACGCACCGCCTGGCGCCTGTCCGGGCTCGAGCGCCGCCGGGTACCACACCTCGAGCGTCAGCGCCCGGTCGTAGCGCGCGATCGGACCGCCCTCCACGGTGTTGAGGACGTCGGGACGGTTCCGGTCGGTGACGGTGACGGTCCGGACCCCGACGGCGTGGCTGCCGTACGCCGCCAGCTCGGGCGCCATCGGCGAAATGGTATCGATGCGGTTGGTCTGCGCGGCCAGCGGCAGCACGACCAACGTGACCACAACAAGCGCGTGTCGCATGCTCCCCACCTGCCCTACCTGCCCC